>CAJXKO010000070.1 GCA_913055845.1 uncultured Bacteroidota bacterium
AGCTGCACGTCGCCGGTGCCGGGGGGGAGGTCGAGGATCATGTACTCGATCTCGCCCCAGTCCACGTCGCCGAGGAATTGGCGCACGGCCTTGGTCACCATGGGACCGCGCCACACGACGGCCTGGTCGGGGTCGACCATGAAGCCCATCGACAGCAGCTTGATGCCGTGCTTTTCGAGCGGTACCATCTTGCGCTCGTCGTTCACTCGCGGCTTTTCGCCCTCCATGCCCATCATTTTCGGAATCGAGGGGCCGTAGATGTCGGTGTCCACGAGCGCAACCTCGTAACCCTGTTCGGAGAGGGCCATCGCCAGGTTGACGGCCACGGTGCTCTTGCCCACGCCGCCCTTGCCACTGGCCACGGCGATAGTGTTTTGCACACCGTCCTCCCCGCTCGTCTGCTGCTTCTCGCCGCCCTGATCGCCCACCATCACGTCATCCCCCAGCGGGATCATCTTGCTGTCGACGTCGACCTTCACCCCCAGGTCGCGGCGCACCTCTTCGTGTAGCACGCGCCGACAGGCCTCCTCCACCTGGTTGGCGAAGGGGCCGTCCGGCTCCTTGACGACCACCGTGAAGCTCACTTGGTCGTCCTCGATGGTGAGATCCTTCACCATGTCGAGCCGAACGATGTTCTTGTCGTCCTTCGGGTGCACGACCTTCCGGAGGGCATCAAGAACGTCTTCGCGGGCGACGGACATAGAAGCGACGGGTTGGCAGCGTGGAGGAATACGACACTACAGCCCACCACAGGGACGACCGGAAGTTCCTTTGTGTGGCGTCTTTTCCCTCGAATTATGGCATCTTACGACGCCGCTGCGGCGGGCGGAGCCGGGCCACGGACAACGGCTCATTTGCGCAGTCGGGCGGTGGCCCGAAGGGCGAGGCCGTGGCGCAGTTCGTACGGGCTTACGCGGAGGCGATCGTGGCCGTAATGGGCCATGATTCGATCGAGCAGTACGACCCCCACCGGAAAGACGTCGGCCCGACCGCGCAGGGCCTCGGGGTGCAAGGCAAGGACCTCGTCAACGGGGAGCCGAAGCAGTCGCTCACGCCAGTGTCGCACGTCGTTCCGCGACAAGGAGAAGCCGCGTCCATCCAGGGCATCCCACGTGCTGTCGGGGCCGGCATGGACGCGGGCCAGGGCGGTGGCGGTGCCGGCCGTCCCGATGAGCGTGGGCGATCCCTCGAGGGGGACCGCGTGTGAGGAGAGGGCATCGTCGATGATTTGTTCGGCGGTATGGGCCGCGTTGGGCGTGGGCGGCTGGGCGTCAAAGCACCGTTCAGTGAGGCGCACGCAGCCCACGTCGAGACTGGCCCGGTTGGTAATCGCGTCCGGATACGTCGGCGCATGCCGTGACGGGTTTGCCCCCGCCACAAGTTCGGTGGACCCACCCCCGATATCGACCACAAGGCAGGGCCCCGCCAGGTCGTCGAACGCCGCGCAGGCCGCGGCAAAGCTCCACGCGGCCTCTTCCCGACCGGAGAGAATCTCGACGGCGGCCCCAGTTTCGTCCGCGACGGCCGTGCGGATCTGCGTCCGATTCGCTGCGTCCCGCAGGGCACTCGTGCCCGCCATCGATAGGGTCTCCACGTCGTGCTCCCGGGCCGTGCGGACATACGCCCGAAGCGTGTCGAGCAGGCGACGCTGCGCATCGTCGCCGATGCGACCCCGCGCGTCGACTCCTTCTCCCAGCCGCACAAATCGCTCGGCGGCGTGCAGGCGGTGCAACTCGGTGCCGTCGTGCTCGGCCACGAGCAGTTGCGCAGTGTTGGTGCCGATGTCGATGGTGGCGAGGCGCATGGACGGTCGGGATTAGGGCGTGGGGGAGAGGCGAGCGGCCCACCAACCGTCCTCAGTCGCTTCCGTCTCGAGGCGGAGGTCGTGGTCCGCCGTTGCGTCAAGGAGCGATTCACGGTGGGACCGCAACACGCCGGAGAGGAGCAGCGTGCCGTCGGGGGCGAGGTGCGACAGCAGGTCCGGCAGCAGATCCAGCAGCACGCGGCGGGTGATGTTGGCGGCGACGACATCGTACTGCGTCGCCGGCACCACGTCCATCGAGCCCTCCCGCACCGTCAGGCAGTCGGCCACGTCGTTTTGCTGTGCGTTCGTCCGGGCGTTGCGCACCGCGTCGGGATTAGTGTCAACGCCCAGGGCCGTGGCGGCGCCGTGACGGCAGGCGGCGATGGCGAGCACGCCGGTGCCCGTGCCTACGTCGAGCACCCGGTCGTCGGGCTGTAGGGCCTCGGCCAGGAGCTCCAGGGCCAGCCGTGTGGTGGCGTGGTGCCCGGTGCCAAAGCTCATCTCGGGATCGATCCGGAGCACCGTTGCCTGGGCGTGAGCCGCCGGCACGTCGGCCGACGTGGGGCAAATCAAGAACGGTCCCGTGCGGGCGGGAGAAAGCGAATCCTCCCACACCGCGTTCCAGTTTTTAGCGGCCAGTGGACGGACCGTCAGGGCGTCGGGGTAGCCGTCGCTTGCAAGGCGGGCCTCCAGTTGTTCGCGGTCGAGCGTCGCCCACCGATCGGCCGGCACGTAGGCCCACAGCACAGCGTCGTCCTGCACGAACCCGGTGGCCACCGCCTCCAGCCAGCCGATGTACCGATCCTGCTCTGCGGACGGCAGGGCGAGTCGGAGCTCGATCGTATCCATCCCATCACGAATCGGTGTGTGGGTGTGTCGTGTGGGAGCGCACACGGCCTTCGTAGAGCGACGCGATACCGAACGTGAGCGGGGTCCACGCCAGGTCGGCAAACCCCACCCCCGCCATCCGACGGAGAAAGTCGGAGCCGTCCGGGAAGGCGGCGACGGATGAGGGCAGATACTCGTACGCGCCCTGATCCGGACTCAGTAGACCCCCAATGCGGGGGAGGACGTGGTGACTGTACCAGTCGTACAGCTGCTTGACCGGAAACGCACCCGGCGTGCTAAATTCGAGCACGACGAGCGCGCCGCCGGGCCGTAGTACGCGGTGGATATCCCCGAGGCCTGCGTCAAGATCCTCGAAGTTGCGCACCCCGAACGCCACGAACGCGGCGTCGAACGTGTCGTCCTCGAATGGAAGGGTGGCGGCGTCGGCCCTCCGGAGTGAGATGCGGGACGCGAGGCCCCGTTGCGCGATCTTGTCGCGGCCCCGATCCAACATCTCGGTCGAGAGGTCAATCCCGATCGTTTCGCGGGGATGAAGCGTGCGCTGAATCTTGATCGCCAGGTCGGCCGTGCCCGTCGCCACGTCCAGCACCCGTCGCGGCTGTTCGTCGCGCAGGAGGGCGACGGCACGAGTGCGCCAGTAGCGGTCGATTCCGGCACTGAGCACGCGGTTGAGGAGATCGTACCGTGGGGCTACGGCGTCGAACATGTTCTCGACGGCCTCGGCCTTGCCCTCCGCCTCGCCGATGGGGGGATGATTGGATGACATGGAATATTGCGTATTGCGTAGTTCGTATTTCGTGGGTGTCGGTACTGGTCTGGACAATCGAGAGTCACGCAATACGCATCACGCAATACGAGGCTCATTGAGAGCGGGCCGAATGCGGGAGGCAGGGTTCCAAACGAAGGCGATTGCCTCAACTGAGAATCTGCGTCAGCTTCAGCAGGTCGTAGTCGATCGACTTGCGCCGGCCGTAGACGTTGCGCAGGGGGGTGAGCTTGAGCTCGCCGTTCGTCAGCCCCACCATCACGTCGGCGTGTCCGTCGAGCAGCGATTCGACGGCCCCTACGCCCAGGCGGCTGGCCAGCACGCGATCGCTGGCCGTGGGCGCGCCGCCCCGCTGGGTATGGCCCAGAATGGCCGAACGGAGCTCGATGTCCGAGAACGCGTCGTCGTCACGGAGGGCGCGCTCAATGCCTTGCGCGCCGCCTAGCTCGTCGCCCTCGGCCACGACGACGATGGTGGAGCGCCGCTGGGCCGTCATGAGCGACAGGATCCGTTCCTTGACCATGCCCATCTCCGTAATGGTTTCGGGGATCAGGATGAGCTCGGCCCCCCCGCCAATGCCGCAGTTGAGCGCGATGAATCCCGCGTCCCGGCCCATCACCTCCACTAGAAAAAGCCGGTTGTGGGCGTCGGCCGTGTCGCGGATGCGGTCGATGTTGTCGATGGCCGTATTGAGGGCCGTATCGTACCCGATCGTCTGGTCAGTTCCGTAGAGGTCGTTGTCGATCGTTCCCGGACAGCCCACCACGGCAAATCCGTGCTCGTCGTACAGCTTCGACGCCCCGCGGAAGGTGCCGTCGCCCCCGATGGCCACCAGCGCATCGATGCCGTTTTCGCGGAGGTGGGCGGCTGCCTGCTGGCGCCCCTCCTCCGTCCGAAACGCCTCCGAACGCGCACTTTTGAGAATGGTACCGCCCGACTGCACGATGTTGGACACGGACCGGCGCTCCATCTCCACGAAGTCGCCCTCAATCATGCCTTCGTAGCCGCGCCGGATGCCCATCACCTCCAGGTCGTTGGCGAGGGCAGTGCGGACGACGGCGCGGAGGCAGGCGTTCATGCCGGGGGCATCGCCACCGCTGGTGTAGACGCCGAGGCAGTCAATCTCCTGCATGGTCATCAGCGAAGACAAATCGATGAGCAAGCAACGAGCACCGGACCCCGAGCAGTCGTGGTGGGACGGCCAAGCCGCAGGGGCGTCTCAGGGGACCGGTTGCGGACGGGCCACTACCATACCGATTTGGCCGTCGATCTTCTGTACGTAGCGTTGAAGATCGGGCGAAACCATCACGCCTTCGTTCAACGACGCGTGAAGGAGGCCGCGCCCGCCGTCCTCAGGGGCGTACACGAGCCCGGTATGCGCCACGTCGAGCCCGTCGATCGGGGAGACAAACGCGAGGATGTCGCCCGCTCGCAGTTGGTCGTAGACCGCCCGAATAGAGTCCTGAGGCACATACCGCACCGGGGGGTGCCGCCGGCGGGTTTGCAGGCGCTGTTCTGCCGACCGGATGCAGGCGAAAATGCTGTCGCTCGACGCCATGCGGGGGTACGCTGAGCGGTGGGTGCTCATAAAATCGAGCGTGTCGCGCAGAAGGCGTCCGTTCAACTTGTCTCCCAGACGGCGCACGAGGCCGCGCTCCGCGTTGTTGGTGAGCCACTCGGTAAAGTAGTGGAGGCGGCCACAATAGCCCACCGGGCCTCCGTCGCGGTAGCGCTGCTGCGCGAGGCGGCGGGCAAAGCCGACGTAGCTTGAGTCGCCCGCCTCGGCGCTTCGAGCAAGCGCGAGGGCGGTCTCGATGAACGTCACGCAGTCAAAGCCGTCGAACCGCACCACGAGCGTCTCCGTGGAGGGCACGTCGAGGGTGCCCGTGAGGTAAGGGTGTCCGCGAAAATGAAGGCCAATGGCCTGCACGAGGGGCCCGATCGACGCGGTGCGCGTCTGGTACGTCTGTGCCGCTTCCATCGCTGCACGGAACCGTGCGGCGGTCGTGTCCGAAGGCGCGAGTACGCTGTCCGACAGGGCCACCGACGGGATCGCGGGGGAGGCAGAGGCGCGTGGCTCGTCGTCCGGGGCTGGCCCGCACCCGTTCAGTGCGGGGAGGCCAAGGAGAACCATCCCCACCAACAGCACGGAACGAATTACCAAGGGCGGGCGCATGAGAGGAACGGGTGGGGCGAGGACTTTGGGGCATCGTTTCACCCATTCGGCACCGACTCGTTTCCGAGAGTAGCGGGCGACGCCGCCGGAAGGTCGGCCACGGGGGTTTCGAGCGCTGCCGCTTCGTCGTTGGTGAGAGGCCACCAGGCGGTTTCGTGCTCCAGGGACCGGGCAAGTTTTTGCTCGAATGCACTCCGGGGGATCTCGACGACGCCGAATCGTTTGAGGTGATCGGTGGCGTATTGGGTGTCGAGCAGCGTGAAGCCGCCAGCCCGGAGTTGGCGCACGAGGTGGACGAGGGCCACTTTCGAGGCATTGCTGACCCGGAAAAACATCGACTCGCCGTAGAACGCCCCCTTGAGGGCTACGCCGTAGAGCCCACCTGCCAACTCCCCCTCGTGCCAGCACTCTACACTGTGGGCGTACCCGCGTTCGTGCAGGGCGGTGTAGACCCGGATGATGCGGGGAGTAATCCATGTACGAGGCCGATCCGCGCAGGCCCGGATCACGGCCTCAAAGTTGTCGTCGGCGGTCACTGAAAACTCTTGTCGGCGAACCCGTCGCTGCAGGTTGTGGGGGATGTGGAACGTGTCGAGCGGAAGGTGAGCCCGAGGGTCGGGGGCGTACCAGCGCACGGCGCCGCTGGCCTCGTCGCCCATCGGAAAAATGCCTTGGGCGTACGTCCGAAGAAGCAGGTCGGGAGTGAGTGAGAGATTGTCGGCCATGAGGGGCGCGGGGGTGGGAGCGTGAACGTGTTGAGGGGCACGGAGGCTTGGGGGGGAGCTTCGGCCCTTCAAAGCGTCCCCCTCCTCCAGAGCCTTCGCGCCTCCAGTCTTGAGTTCGTAAAACTATGACCGTGGGCGAGAGTTTGTGTCATGGTTTCGCATTGCTTCGCCACGCAGCCCATCGCTAATCATGGACGCTCCGGAGGGTCAGGTCTACCGTGCGCTCGTCGACGACCGTGCGTTCGACATTGCCATTCAGGACGAGCAACTCATCGTCGATGGGGAAGCGAAGGAGTACACCTTTGAGGTGCTCCGGGAGGGCTACGTGTCGATGATTGTAGGTGGGGAGAGCCTGCCCGTGTCCGTGGAGCCGGCGGGGGAGGATACACTGCGCGTGACGATCGATGGGCAACGCACGGAAGTACAGGTAAAGGACGAGCGCGATCTATTGGTGGAGGAATTTGGGCTCGGAGAGGACAAGGCGGCTGGGGGCGAGGTGCGCGCGCCGATGCCGGGCCTCGTGCTGGACGTGCTCGTGAATGAGGGTGACGAGGTGGGGGCCGATGAGGGCCTCCTGGTTCTGGAGGCCATGAAGATGGAAAACGAGCTCAAAGCCCCTTCCGGCGGGATCGTGCGGGCCATTCACGCTGCGAGCGGCGACGCTGTAGACAAAGAGGCGTTGCTGATCGAGATCGAAGCGGCGTAGCACTTTCCCGGCAGTTTCCGATGATCCATGCGCACGAGCGACACACTTCTCGTCACGGGGGCTACTGGCTTTGTCGGGGCCGTACTCACGCGCCAGCTCGTCGACGCGGGGCGCGACGTCCGCATCTTTCGCCGTGATACCTCCTCGCTCGATCTGCTGGGCAAATACGCCGAGCGGGTGGAGCACGCCGTGGGCGATCTGACCCACGCCCGTAGCCTTCACGACGCCATGCAAGGGGTGGACCGCGTGTACCACGTGGCGGCCAAGGTAAGCTTCGCGCCTGGTGAGCAGGAGGCCCTCCGCCGCGTCAACGCCGACGGTACGGCCAACGTCGTCAACGCTGCGCTGGAGGCCGGGGTTGATCGTCTCGTGCACACCTCCAGCATGGCCGCGTTTGGTCGTCCCGCGACCCCGAACGGCCTCATCGACGAGACGACCGAGTGGGAGGGGCTGCCCCATCGTTCCGCCTACGCCCGCTCCAAGCGCCGGGCCGAGCTGGAAGTACATCGGGGCATCGCCGAAGGGCTCGACGCCACCATCGTCAACCCGTCGCTCGTGTTCGGCGTGGGCGGGCCCGACACCAACACGCGCCGCATCGTCGACGCGGTACGCAGCGGATGGCTGCTCGTCGTGCCGCCGGGGGGGACGAACGTAGTGGACGTGCGCGACGTGGCGGCGGGCCTGCGGGCGGCGATGGCAAAGGGCAAGACGGGCCGCCGCTACTTTTTGGGGGGCGAGAATCTGTCCTGGAAGGCGTTCACCCACACGCTCGCGGAAGCGTTTGACGTAGAGCCGCCCCGCTACATCGTGCCTTCGTCCCTTCTCATCGTCGGGGGCGCCGTGGCCGAAGGATTTGCTACCCTCACCCGAACACGACCCTTCCTCACGCGCTCGACCGCTCGCACCGCATCACGCACCTACCGCTACGACAACACCCGGGCCCAGACCGAGCTCGGGTGCACGTTCCGTCCGTTCACGGAAACAGCCCGCCACATCGCCGACACGCTGAATCGTGAAACGTGAGGCGTGACGCGTGATTTCCGGAATGCAAACGCCCCCACGTATCACGTCGCACACATCAATCCGCCCATGCCCGACACCGCCCAGGACTGGATCGACCACCTCGATCTGGAACGCCACCCCGAAGGCGGCTACTACCACGAGACGTACCGCACCGACGAATCCATCCCGGAGGCGTCGCTGCCGGAGCGCTTCGACGGGCCGCGGGACGTGGCGACGCTTATCTACTTCTTCTTGCCCGCCGATGCGTTCTCGGCCCTGCACCGCATTCAGCAGGACGAGGTGTGGCACTTCTACGCAGGCGCTCCCATTACGCTGCACCAGATTTCTCCGGGCGGCAGCTACACGACGCAAACGCTGGGCCGTGCCGTGACGGAGGGGCAGCAGCTGCACGCCGTCGTGCCTGCCGGGACGTGGTTCGGCGCTACGGCGAACGCGGATGAGGGCTACGGCCTCGTCGGGTGCACCACCGCTCCCGCGTTCGAGTTTGCCGACTTTGAACTGGCGGACCGGGCGACGCTCACGGAGGAATGTCCGCAGCATGCCGACGTCATTGAGCGACTAACGCGGTGACGGGCTACAGGACCACGAGTTCGGTCGGATCGGCGGGCGGCATCCGTCGAACGTCTCGTCCATTGAACGTCCGGAGTTCCTGAGCCGACACGCTTTCGGCACAGCGGACGTGAAGCGCGTCGTAGACGGCCCCGCTTCGGAGTCCGAGCGCTTCGGAGTCCGAGATCGGACATCCGCTGGAGGACGCTGAGGTAGTCGTCTGCATCAAGTTCAACGATATTCCCCCGGCGGCAACATTTTCTCGAATGAGCCGGTGCGCCTGGCCGGGCGTGATCTGCGGGCTGAGGGGGAGGGCTGTCAGCGACGCGTAGCACTCGGCCAGCGCATGTGTGCTCACGAATAGATCGATGTCCCCTTGTGCGGCGGCCTCCAGGTACGGGGCGGCCTTTTCGTGCTGGGGAAGGGCCGGGATCAGGGCCGTAATCGTCAATGGTGACGTCCATGGCAGCGGCGGACTTCGGGAAAGGTGTAACTTTGGCAATTGCGTATGGAAAATGGCAGAGCCCCATTCCAAATCGAGCTTCTCGCGGTTCGTCAAGCGGAGTAGCACGAGGTGAGGAAGGACTTCGCCACGGGCGCTCACTGCCGTCCATTCAGCTGCACCACTAGGCGACGTGCACTGGTGAGCACCTCGGACTCCAGAATGAGGTTGCGAGCGGGTACACCCAGGTCCGTGAGGGCACCCGTCACGTCGAGCCCATCCTCAGCCTCTGCCGTGGCAACGACGAGCAGGTGCTCGGGGGCGGTTCCGGCCTCATCCACGAGCCACCGGGCAATGCGAAGGGCCTGGGAGGGAGCCGACGGGTCGAGGTGGAGTACGACGTCACCGACGGCCGATAGTTGTGACCTTCGATCCTTCAGCACCGCCGCGCTGCAGGAGCGGACGTCGAAGTGGGCGATCACCTTCTCGTCGTGCTCCAGGTAGCGGGCCAGTCCCTCCTGCGCCCGCGGCGTCTGTTCCACCACCAGGATGGGGTGGCGCTCCGCGTCGGGGCGCGGCACCGCGGGGAACGTGTGGGCCACGTACTCCTCCAGCGCCACGTCGTACAGAAAGTCGGACACCCGCTCGGCGAACGAGCCCTCCTCCGTATTCCAGTCGGTCTGGAACGGGTTCATAAGGCAGGTGCGGAGCAGCGTGAGGCCCTCGTCGCTTTCTGCGGCTTCCGCCACCACGTCTGCGGGCAGCATGTCCTCCAGGACGTGGGCGTAGTCGGCCACGTCGATTTCGGTGCGGGAGAGGAGGAAGTCGTACTGATTGATATCTTCCCGCCCGTCGACGGTCATCTGCTGCCAGATGCGGTTCGTGTACGCGTTGAGGGAGGCGATGCTCTCCACGCCTGCATCCGGGGCAATCACGAAGCAGAAGGCCACCGTTTCGGGGCGGTGGAAGGGGCGCAGGGCCAATTCACCTTTCGTGGCGGCGAACCGGTCTCGGAGCGCCGCGAAAAGGTCCTGGTTCGCCTCCATGCAGTTGCGCATGAAGCGCCCGTGGCCCTCGGGCGTGAGGGGCACCATGGCCTGCGACAGGTAGCAGCTCACCGCCACGGCGCCGGGGCGGGACCCCTCCAGCGTCCACTGCCCCAAGAAGCCCCCGAACCCGGCCCGATCGTCGTCGGCCAGGTAGGGCGCCTTGTACGCGATGGCGTCGCGCACGTGATAGTCGCGGAAGAGAACGGCCCCTGCCGGGTAGGGCACGTAGCCGAACTTATGGGGGTCGATCGTAATCGAGTCCGTGTCGGCGAGCGTGGTGAGGGCCTCCACGTCGTCGGTGGGAAGCAGGCCGTTGGGGCCCACGAGGTTATCGTCGAGCTGGTTGGGCGGGGCGAAGTCGCCGTCGTCCGTCTTGGGGAGCAGGGACGAGAAGAAGCCTCCGAACGCCGCGTCGCAGTGGTGCCAGAAGGTGATCCCCTCGTCGCTCACGTCGTCGCGCACGGCCTCGATCTCGTGCAGCGGATCGATCGCGCCCTCCTCCGTGGTCCCCACGATGGAGACGACCCCGAGCACCGGCTGGCGGTTCTCGATGCACTCGTGCAGCCGCTCGCGGAGCGCATTGGGGTCGAGGCGAATGCGACTGTCGACGGGGAGGTGCTCCAGTGCGTCGGCCCCGAGGCCCACGAGGTCCATGTTCTTCTGCCAGCAGTAGTGCGTGGCCTGCGAGATGAGGACCTTGGGAAGGCGGGCCGGGTCTTCGGGGAAGGCACGGTTGTACTGGAGCAGGAAGGAGGCGAGTCCGGCCTTGCGCACGCTAGGCAGTGCCTCCTGAAAGGCCCGGGCGCGCTTCGGCGATCCGTCGGTAAGTGTGGCCTTGATGCGCAGGTGCAGGTCCGTAATGGCGTCGATCGGGAGGTTAGAGAGCCGCCACGTGGAGAGGGCGCGTAGCGAAGCCCGTTCACCGCTCGCCGTCGTCACCTCCAGGTCGGCAAACGAGTCGAACATGTCGGATTTCTCCGCCACGAGGCGCACGGCCAGGGGGTAGAGCCGGATATTGCGGGCGATCCAGAGCGCCTCCAAGTTCGCCACGGTGCCGCCGCTGCAGAGGTGTCCCCAGCTGTAGGCCGAGCGGCGGGTCCGGGCGTCGCGGGGCAGCGTCTCGGGGAGGAACGTGGGGTAGCCCACCATCTCGGCCAGCGCCTTAAAGTAGGCCCGTTCCTCGCGGACCGTTTCCGGCGAGACCTCCGCCACCACGTTGTTCTGGTTGTAGAGGAGTCCGGCAAAGTAGCCCACGAAGGCGGGGAGTGACGGGTCGCTGACGATGTGGGCCACCTGACGGGGGGAGTAGAGGGGCGCCGCCCGCTTCAGCTCCGCCAGGATCTGCGACAGCTCGTCGCGCAACCGGGCCGACATGTCGTCGAACGCCTCGGTCCGCTTGTCGCGCTCGTCGATGAGGCGCGGGTCGCGGGGGTGGAAGTTGCGGCGCCAGAAGACGTGGTCGCGCAGCACTTCGAGGAGCAGCCGCTCCAGCTCGTCGGCGTTCTCGCCCTTCGGCCCCAGGAAGGCTGCCTTGTGGAGCGCGTCGGTGGATTGGTCGTCGGACATGGAGGGGGAGAGAGCTGTTGGTGGAAACGACATTCCCTCTTACGGCACATCCCCCTGATCTTTTCGGTACGCCAATGTCATTTTCGGTGAGGTGGGCGCGGTGCTCTTTTCAAGGCGGTGCCTCCAACCGTGGTCCGCCGTCGTCGCTACTAGAAAAGAGGATATAACTACGCCCGAGGGACCAGAGGCGCCTCAGCGGCTGACCGGTTCACATCCCAACTCCGCCAGCGCTTCGTTCAACAGCGACATACTGTTCGTCGTGTCTACGCGGGCGCCGAGACGGGTGAGTAGGTTGAGCAGTCCCACGAGCGCCTTGTTCAAGAAGATAAAGTGCGGGGATCCGGTCGCGGCGCGGAGCTCAGAGGCCGCCTTAAAGGAGGCTTGCAACCGTTCCCGAAAGCCGGGGTCGCCGAAGTCGAATGACGACTGTCGGTAGGGCTCCACGATAAGTGAGCCGTACTGGTCAAAGAAGCGGCGCAGGTCCGCCTGCGTGTCCTCCGGGAGGTCGTCGCGGAGAATGTCGAGTGCAAAGAGCAGGCGGGTGATCTCGTCTTCGGCGTCGACCATCCGGGCACGGTACAGACGCAGCATGTCGTCGCGGAACTGCTGCGGGAAGGTCTTCACGCAGCCGAAGTCGATGACGCCGAGACGGCCGTCCTCGCGGAAGAGGAAGTTGCCGGGGTGCGTGTCGGCGTGGAGGGTGCGGGCGTTTCCGGCCACCTGCTCGTGGAGAAAGTCCCAGAGCAGTTGTCCGAAGTGATCGCGCTGCTCCTGGGTGGGGTTCGTGTCGAGGAATTCGTCGAGGTGGCGCCCCTCCACGAAAGTCATAGTGAGGACCGTCTCGGAGGTCAGGTCGTGGACGGGACGGGGAATGGCGAGCTTGTCGCCGTCGTATGCCGTGGCGAACTGATCGATGTTCTGGGCCTCGTGGAGGTAGTCCGTTTCTTCCCGGAGGCGGGCCTTCACTTCCTCGAAATGATCGTCGAGCCCCTCGCCCCGAATGAGGCGCCTGAAAATACTCCGGGCCACCGAGAGGTCCGACTCGATGGTCTCTCGGACGTTGGGGTACTGCACCTTCACCGCCACGTCTCGGCCGTCGTTGAGGCGGGCCCGGTGCACCTGACCGAGCGAGGCAGCGGCCATCGCCTCCGGCTCAAACGTATCGAACAGCAGTTCCGGAAAGCGCCCGAGCCCGTCCCGAACGCGCTTCCGTACCAGGGCCTTGTTCATCGGCGGCACGCTATATTGCGCCTCCGCCATCACGTCCATGAACTCGTCCGGCAGCAGCCCCGTGTCCATGCTCATCGACTGCGCCAGCTTCAGGGCCGTGCCCCGGAGCCGCGTAAACTCCTTGAAGAGGTCGCGGGCGTTCTGGGTGTTAAGTTCCTTCTTCCGCTCCTCTGGGTCGCTCTTGCCCGTGGCCCGGTCCATAAGGTAGCGGGCGTAGTTTTTTCCCACCTTCAGGCCCGTTTTAGCGAAGAGGCCGCTCCGTTCGAGCTTCGAAGCGGGAAAATCCTCGGACGCGTCGTCTGAACTCATTGCAGAAGTGCCGTGTGGAGGAGTCCTACGCAAAATCGGTGAACGGTCCCACTGACCGAAGTATTGCGTGGTGCGTATCGGAGCAATTATGCAATACGAACTACGCGATACGACCCGCCGGATGGAGGCAACTCGTCCAGGAGGTGAGCAATCATCCTCGGGAAAAGAACCGCCCCACGATGGGCAGCCGCCCCAGTCCCAGCGAGTCGTTTTGCACGATGTACCAGGCCAAGTCTACACCACGTGACACGCCGCCGAAGGTCACCAGTTCGGCCACGAACGCAACGAGTTTGTCGACGAGGGCCGTCGTGGCCTCCTGGGCCTCCGTCTCGTCGTGAATCCAGTGACGAATAATGGCGAACGTCACTTCGGTAAGTACCTCGTGGATCGGCCAAAGCCCCGTCACGAGCTGGTTCACGTTGGGAACCGTGTCCGCGTCCGTGAGCAGGTCGCGGAGGGCAGTGCGCACCCTGGTGCGGAAGGACGACTGGTAGCGAACCTGTGTGTCGAAGGTGGCCTGTACGAAGGCCCGTTGCTCACCGAGCGCGTCGAGCAGGATGTAGAAGAAGGACGCGAGCCGCTCTTCGAAGGAGAACTCTTCGTAGCCCGTTGTGGCCTCGGCGAGCATTCGGTACTGCGCCAGCGTGAGGTCGTAGAACGCGGGCCGGAGTTCCTCGACCGCGTCGAAATGTGCCTCGAAGATCGTCTCCTCAACGTCGGCCTCGGCACACACGTCCGGCACAGTGAGGGGCGAGTCCATCGCCGCGTCGAGGCGGAGTGCGGCCTCCACGAGTTGCTTCTGTTCGGCAAAGGCGTCGGGGTCGGGAATTGGGCTGGGGGTGCTTGGGACAGAAGGTAGACGCGGTCCCTCTTACGCACCAGTGGGACGGATTTTCCTTCGGAGGCGTGGAAGCTGCGGAAGCAAGGAGGAACGGAAGTCGGGACGCAGAAACGTTGTTGGGTTCCCGCATCCAGCGCGTTCATGCATCCACGCGTCCAGGCCCCCAGGCGTTATTCGGGAATCCCCGTCGCAATCTCGGTGTCCGGATGACTGCTCCATTCGTACCACCCGCCGTCGTAGACCGCAATATTCGGCCAGCCCATGAGGTACGCGTTCATGAACGCCTCGCTGCCCCGCCAGCCTGTGCCGCAGTAAAAGGCGATGTGCTTGTCGGGCGTGATGCCCATCTCGGCCCACGTGTCCGCGATCTCAGGGAACTCCCGCGTCGTGTAGTCGAAGTTGCGGTAGTTCTCCATGTGGTAGGCGTCGCTCCCGCAGTTGCCAAACACCGCTCCCGGAATGCGACCGGTTTTGTCGATGTAGTGGTAGCCACTCCGCTCGCCAATGAACTCGGCCCAGCTCCGTACGCTCACGAGGTCCCCGTCGCCAGACGCCAGCAGATCCTTTGCTTGAGACAGGGTTAGCATGTACTCCGGGTGTGCTGGGACCTCCGCACCGAAGTCTGGGACGGGCGTCGGGGGCACGTCCTCGGTCGAGATCTCGTAGCCGGCGGACTCCCAGGTGTTGATGCCGCCGTTGAGGATCTTCACGTCCTCGACCCCGGCGTAGAGCATGAGGGCCGCACACCGCATGGCGCCCAGGTGCCCCGCGCTCTGGGCAGGAAAGTCCTGGTCGTAAGTCGGGTACGAGAAGCGCCCGTACAGCACCACGGTAGTATCGTAGCGGATGCCGTGGGCTTCGAGGGTGGCCTTCAGTTCCTCTGGGGGACGCCGGTTCCAGGTCTCGGGGGATTCCAGGGCATTCGTGTTCAGGGGGATGGCGCCGGGAATGTGGCCGTCCTCGTAGTCCTGCCGGTAGTCGAAGTGGGCGTGGCACAGGACGCAGTCGTTTCCTCTCATGCCGTGGGGCTCTTCCCCAGAAATGAGATCGCGGACCCACTCCGGGTACACGAGCTGCTGATAGCGCTCCATCCGACGCAGCGGACGGTCCGGGTCGGGAGCCCATTCGTCCTGAAACGCGTCGTATACCCCCACGGCCTCGAACCCCAGGCGGGTGAGTTTCCCCGCCATTTCTGCGGCAGCATCTGCGGTGTAGCCGTACACGGTTACCGGTGTCTCGGCGGACAAGTCTTTCTCGTCGAGCACTTCCACCCAGTCCATGTACTGGGTCCACTGGAGAGGGAGGCTTTTGGCCCCCGGCACGTGGCCCCCTCGGGCCTCGCCGTGAAGCGGCCAGCCATTGTAGGCTGCGAGGGGGCGAACGTCGAGGATCGCGTGGGCGGGGTCCTCGGTCTGCGTAGCGAACGTCTCGGTGGAAACAGTGGTCAGCGTTTCGGCCATCGATACAGAGGTGGAATCGGGATCAAGAAATGGGCATCACTCAGACACGAATTTGAGGGAGCGGCCCGTAAGACGCAACTCACTGGCGCCGGATCCGCAGGGTCAACATCGGGAAAACTCCGCAACAAGTGCCCCAGCGAGGGTAAGAGCCGCGAGCGCCTCCCGGAAGCAGAACGACCTTGGGGCCGGAGGGAGAACCAGCCGGCGTTAGAGCGTGGGAGATTGTGTCGCTGCCGCTCGGCGCTTCCCTCGCCCTGAAGGGAGAAGAATCAGCGAGGGATCGGGCGAGATGCCGGTCTACTGGTCGCCACACGCCATTGCGCCCTCACGCAAACAGCCGGTCGTGCTCAATCTTGATGCACCGGTTGCGCACGTAGGGCAATCCCGCCTCCGCCGCCAATTCTTCTGCCTCCGAGCTCGACACCCCGAGCTGCGTCCAGATCACCGGTCGCTCCCCCGTCTGCTCCACCCGCTCGATGGCCGAGCGTACCATGTCTGCCGTGTGCTCAGGCCGCCGGAAGATGTCGACGATGTCGATCGTCACGTCCGTGGGGACACTCGGCAATTCTGGGTAGCACGTCTCGCCCAGCACCTCATCGTAGTTTGGGTTGATCGGCACAATCCGGTAGCCGCGCGCCTGCAGGTACCGGGCAATCTTGTGGCTCGTCCGCGTAGGGGTGGCTGAGCACCCGACGACCGCAATTGTCTCGGCAGTCTCAAGGACGGACTGGAGATCGGGGGTTTGGACGTCGGGCATAGAACGATTGAATTCGTGGTCGGGCAGTGGAGAGGCGAGAGGGCGGTGCTTACCCTGTGCGATCCCGGAGGATCCTCTTCCGCCCTCTGTTCCGTACAACCTAGCTCCTGTTACGCCTCGCGCCGAGGCGACCGACAGACGGAAGTCCGGCATCGCACATCGTCAGACCGAGTTGTCCCCCACCATGGCTTATCCGTTCCGCGAGATTGAAGAGAAGTGGCAACGCCACTGGGAGGAGCACCAGACCTTCCGCACCCCCGACGAGGTGCCGGAAGACGACGAGAAGTACTATGTGCTCGACATGTTTCCCTACCCCAGCGGGTCGGGCCTCCACGTGGGCCATCCGGAAGGTTATACGGCCACCGACATCGTAGCCCGCTACAAGCGCAAGCAGGGGGTCCACGTGCTGCACCCGATGGGATGGGACGCCTTCGGCCTGCCCGCCGAGCAGTACGCGCTGAAGACGAACACCCATCCGCGGGAGACGACGGAGAAGAA
>CAJXKO010000071.1 GCA_913055845.1 uncultured Bacteroidota bacterium
TACGAGGAGATCTTCTCCAAATTCGAGGGCAACATCGACCCGAACACCACCCAAGGCTCGGGCGACGTGAAGTACCACCTGGGCGCCAAAGGCGACGTGACCTCCCCTAACGGCAACACGATCGGCGTTACGCTGGCCTCGAATCCGAGCCACCTGGAGGCGGTGAACCCGGTCGTCGAGGGCATGTCGCGCGCCAAGCAGAACCTCCTGCGCGACGCCCACCCCGAAGCCGACGAGGACGACTACCACGACGCGGTGATGCCACTCCTGGTCCACGGCGACGCGGCCTTTCCCGGACAGGGCGTGGTGGCCGAGACGCTCAACCTCAGCAAGCTGCGCGGCTACACCACTGGCGGCACCGTGCACCTGGTCATCAACAATCAGATCGGCTTCACCACGCCGCCGGGCGACGCCCGCAGCTCCACCTACGCCACCGACCTCGCACAGGCCATTGAGGCCCCCATCTTCCACGTCAACGGCGACGACCCTGAGGCGTGCGTCCGCATCGCGCGGTTGGCGTACGAGTACCGGCAGCGCTTCAACAAGGACGTGGTGATTGACATGCTGTGCTACCGCGTCCACGGCCACAACGAGGGCGACGAGCCGACTTTCACGCAGCCACTGCTCTACGAGAAGATCGAGCAGAAGCGCTCCCCGCGAAAGTTATACACCGAGATGCTGCTCCGCCGCGGCGACATTGAGCCGGACGAGGCCGAGCAGATGCTTGACGACTACCGGAGCCGCCTGCAGGAGGCCTTCGACCGCACGAAGGACCTGGAGGAGAAAGACGCGGAGGAGGCCCTGGAGAAACGGGTGCAACGCAAGGGCCCCACGCGGCTCCCCGAGGTTGACACCACCGCCGAGCGCGAGCACCTGGAACGGGTGGTGGAGGTGCTTACCAATTTCCCCGACGACTTCAACGTGCACCGCAAGCTGGAGCGGCTCTTCGGCAAGCGCGACGAGCTGTTCTACGAGCAAGAGCGCATCGACTGGGCCTTCGCGGAGGCGCTCGCGTTCGGGTCGCTGCTGCAGGAGGGCACGCGGGTGCGCCTCAGCGGACAGGACTCGCGCCGCGCCACCTTTAGCCAACGCCACGCCGTGCTCATCGACCAGGAAACCGGCGAGGAGTACACGCCGCTCAACAATCTTTCGGACAACCAGGCGCGCCTCCTCATCTACGACAGCCTGCTCTCGGAGTACGCGGTGGCCGGGTTCGAGTACGGCTACTCGGTGATGGATTCCGAGGCACTCGTCTGCTGGGAGGCCCAGTTCGGCGACTTCGCCAACGGCGCGCAGCTAGTGTGGGACCAGTTCGTAAGCGCCGCCGAGGAGAAATGGGGGCAGACCTCCAGCCTCGTGGCGCTCCTCCCCCACGCCTACGAGGGCCAAGGGCCGGAGCATTCCTCCGCCCGCCTCGAACGGTTCCTGCAACTCTGCGCCGAGCAAAACATGATCGTCGCCAACTACTCCACCCCGGCCAACTACTTCCACGCCCTGCGCCGGCAGGTGAAGCGCGACGTGAAGAAGCCCCACATCATCATGACGCCGAAGAGCCTGCTTCGGCATCCGAAGTGCGTGTCCTCCCCCGAGGAGCTCACGGACGGCGGCGTGCAGGCAGTCATCCCGGCCGAGACGAACCCGGCCGACACCACGCGCCACATTCTCTGCAGCGGCAAGGTCTACTACGACCTGCTCAAGGCCCTGGAGGAAGACGAGCGACGCGACGACATCGCGATCACGCGCCTCGAACAGTTCTATCCGTTTCCCAAGGAGGAGCTTCGGGAAGAGCTGGAGCGCTACGCCGAGGCCGACGAGACGGTGTGGGTCCAGGAAGAACCGCAGAACATGGGCGCCTGGTCGTTCGTGCGGCCTCGGCTCGACGACGTGCTCGAAGCCGTGCACGGCCCCTGCGAACAGCGCATTCAGTACGTGGGCCGGCCCGCCAGTGCCAGTCCAGCCACTGGTTCGGCCAAGGTGCACGACCGCGAGCAGGAGCAGCTCGTCGGCGAGGCAATCGACGTGTAAGCCGCTACCACTTCCCCCACGACAAAAAGCCCCGCCTTTCGAGGGCGGGGCTTTTTGGTTGCAAGGCCACACATAGAAACGGGACGGATCCGCAGAGGACCCGTCCCGGGCTGGGAAGCCGGACGCCATCGAAGCCTCCGGCCACAACGTGGAATGTGCTCTAGAGCCGCTTCCGGTTGTCCCCCCGCTTGCGCTCGCGGTGGCGACGACGGCGCGCCCGCTTCTCATCAAGGCGCTTCTCTTCCGAGGGCTTCATGTACGTCATGTTCTGCCGGTACTCCTGCAGTACACGACTGCGATTCACCTGACGCCGGAAGCGTTTGAGTGCACGATCAATGTCTTCGTTGTTTCGGACTTTGACACCAACAGCCAAGATAGATCCCTCCGTGAGGATGATTGATTTCGAGGTATGACGGATTAAAACAAGGTGATACCTGGAAACGCAAGGCCCAGAGGCATGTTTCTCCCGGCGTCGCATGCCCTGCTTCGTCTTTCCTCCCCGACTCCATGTCCCTGCCTTCCACACTGGTTCTGGCCACCGGCAACCCCGGCAAGGTCGACGAACTGCGGGCCCTACTGGCCGACCTTTCCATCATCCTCGTTCCGGCCGCGGACCTGGACAACCCGCCCGAAGTGGTGGAGGACGCGGAGACCCTGGCCGGCAACGCCCGCAAGAAAGCCCGCGCGTTCCACGACCACACCGCCCGCGCCACCCTGGCCGACGATACCGGGCTGGAGGTGGCTGCACTCGACGGCAGGCCGGGGGTCCACACCGCCCGCTTTGCCGGCCCCGACGCGACGCCCGACGCCAACAAACGGCGATTGCTCGACGAGCTGGAGGGGGTAGCGGACCGGCGCGCACGCTTCCGCACCGTGGTGGCGCTCGTCACTGCGGACGGCACCGCTCACACCTTCGAGGGCATCTGTCGCGGCACCATCACCACCGCCCCACGCGGCACCGGCGGCTTCGGCTACGATCCTCTCTTCCAGCCTGAGGGGCACGACCAGACGTTTGCCGAGATGCCGGCGGACGCCAAGAACGAAGTGAGCCACCGCCGCCGGGCGCTCGATGCCCTCCACGACTTTCTGGCCCGCGCCGCGTGATCACCGCCCTCAAACCAGGAGCGCCGCGAGGAGGGTATAGAGGAGAATGGCGCCCCCGCCGGCCACCGACGCGAGGGGCAGTTGTGTATTCACGTGGTCCATGAGGTCCGCCCCTGTGGCCAGCGAGGACAGCACAGTCGTGTCCGAGATGGGCGAGCACTGATCCCCGTACACCGCCCCCCCGATGACGGCCCCGAAGCACAGCGTGATAAAGAGCGGGTCCTGCGAGACGCTCCACGCCAGCGGCATGGCCACGGGAAACACCACCGCGTAGGTCCCCCACGAGGTGCCCGTGGAAAACGCGATGATGAGGCAGAGCACCACCAGCAGCCCCGGCAGGATTGTCGGCGAGAGGGACTCGCCCACCGTGGCCACCACGTACTCGGCCGTGCCCACGGCGTCGGCCACCTCTTTGAGCGACACGGCCAGCGCCAGGATAATGGCGCCGATGGTGACCCCTTTACAGCCGTCCACGAACCCGTCGATCACCTCCGAGAAGTCCATGCCCCGAAAGAGGGCAATCCCCATGCCCGCCAGGACGGCCAGCACGAAGGCCTCCGCAATCAGCAACGTCGGGTTCTCGGTGTTGCCCAAGTAGAAGTAGGTGTAGAGGTACGGCAGGATGGCCACGGCCAGGAGCGTGCCAATGGGCCCGATGAAGTCCACGAGACGAGGACGATAGTCCTCCGGAATGTCCATCTCCGTAAGCTCCCGCGAGGTAAGCGGGGTCGCGTCGTCGCGATCCAGCTTTCCGGTGGTGCGGGCCCGTTCGGCGGCGTCGCGCATCTTTTTGCTCGGCACGTAGGGCCACTTCTCCCACGCGAACAGAAGCGTGAGGGCCACCGCGAAGAGGGCGTAGAAGTTGGCCCAGATCGACGAGAAGAAGAACGCGATGCCGTCCTGTGAGGTCTCGAAGAGCGGAATGGTGCCTGCCACGAGCCCGCCCACGTAGATGGGCCACACGTTAAACGGGATGATCGTGGCGGCGGGCGACGCCGTGGAGTCGACGACGTAGGAGAGTTCCTCGTGCGACACGTCGTGCTGGTCGCCAATGGGGCGCGCGGTGGCCCCCGTGAGGACGGTGGAGATGGTGCCGCCCTGGTGAAAAATCAGCCCCATGATCCAAGCAAAGAACTTGGCCGTTCTGGGTCCGCGGACCATCTTCTCGCCCGCCCACTTTGCAAACCGGAGCGCCCCCCCGGTGCGCGTCCAGAGCCCAATAAGTCCCCCCAGCGCCCACAGGTACACCAGAAGGATGAGCGCAAAGTCCTCGGTCCCGATGGCGGGAAGCAGAAAGGCATCGATGATGTTGACTTCTCCCGCGATGAGCCCCCCGGCCGCGATGCCGATGAAGAGGGCACTCACGACCTCCTGCAGCCAGAAGGCCAGGACGATGGCGATAAGCGGCGGAAGCACCGACCAGAAGCCGTAGTGGCCTTCGGTCTTGGGAATATCGCCGGCAAAATAGACCGCCGCACCGAGCCCGCCCAGCACCAGCGCCGCCACGACCCAGCGCCGCCACCAAACCGACGATTTGTGCGCGTCGTCTGTGGGCTCAGGCGCAGTCGATCCACTGTCTTGCACGTCGGGCGTCGGGAGGTCGGGCTCGGGAGCATCGGGCATGGGCGACGGGTGGGTTAATCCGGGAGCAAATCCAGGCCCAAGTAAGCAACTGTGCACCAGGGACGCCAACTGACGCGCCCGCCCCCTCCGCCGCGGCCTGCTGACGGGACCAATCGTCCCCCCTCCTGTTTTTCCAACATCGCAGACGAGGCCTCGGAAACCACTCGGTGGCTTTCGCCCTCCATGAACGCCCCGCAGTTCGTTGTCGGCCTGATGGTCCTCGTCTGCATCGGCGGCCGAATCGGCAAAGACCGCCCCGATGCGGCCCCAAAATTCAGCGACTGACCCTGCCCCCTGGACAACCACCCGAGGTGCAGGCGACCCAGTATACGGACGAACGACCCGTTCGCATCGCGTTCCTGCGGGGCGTCAATAATCGCCTCACGTTCGCGTACTCGCTCCCTCACTTCAGGAGCACGACTCGGCCGGGGGGTCAGCGCCGTTGCCCTCGATGACCTTCCCCATGTCCCGCATCACCTCTTCCACGACCGACTTGGCTTTCGACTCGGCCCGCTCGACCGCCTCGACGGCCACCGTCGCGCCCTCATCGGGCCGTTGCTCCAGTACCACGAGGGCGGCGTGGCACGGCGCATCGTCCGCAACTCCCGCACCCCCCATCGGACTGACATTCACTACCCGCCAGCCGCGCTCCAGTTCGAGGTTGAGTTCTTTGAGCCCCTCGTGGCCGTCGGGGCCGGTGCGAACAATGAGTGCTTTCTGGGTCATGGGCTCGAAGGGGTCCTCTTGTGGAATGTGGACGCGGGATGAACGACGCAGGCCGGGAGTTGTTGGGACGGTTTATCTCGCCCCGTGTAGTGTGTAGCGTACGACGCCCCCTGGAATCCCCAATACGAAACCGCCCCCATGCAGATCGGCCTCATCTACGATACATTCGACGCCTACCCCTGGACCGAGGATGCGCCCCCAGACGCCGATGCGGAGTACGAGCCCGAGGAAACCGTCGAGGCCCTGGCGGCGGCCGTAGAGCGCCTGGGTCACACTCCGGTGCGCGTGGGCACGGCGTTCGACCTCCGCGAGCGGCTGGGCGCCGGGCTCGCCCTTGACGCCGCAATCAACATCGCCGAGGGGGCCCACAGTCGCAACCGCGAGGCCTACGCGCCCATCCTGCTGGAAATGGCGGGCATTCCCTATCTCGGCTCCGACGCTCTCACGCTCTCGGTCACACTGGACAAGGCGTGGACCAAGGACCTCGTCGCCGCGGCCGACGTCCCCACACCGCCCCATCGCGTCTACGGTGCCGTCGACGAAATCGACGCGGACGACCTCCCTGCCTTCCCCCTGTTCGCAAAGCCCCGCTACGAGGGCACCTCGAAGGGCATCACGCCGGAGAGCAAGGTCGACGACGTAGCGGCCCTTCGTCGCGAAGTGGAGCGGATCACGACGACCTACGGCCAGGACGCAGTGGCGGAAGAATTCGTGTCGGGCGGCGGAGAGTTTACCGTGGCCGTGGTGGGGCACGATCCGCCTGAGGCCTTGCCCGTCCTCCAGCGCGGCGTGGAGCCGACGACCGACATCGGTCTGCACGCCCTGGAGCACCGCGGCGCCCCCACGGCCGACGAAGACTGGGACTACGCGCTCCGCGGCACGCTCGCCCCGGCCCTCGAAGAGCGTCTCCAGACACTCACCCTGCGCCTTTTCCGGAAGCTCGACTGCCGCGACTTTGCCCGGGCTGACTTCCGGGTCGACGCCGACGGGCAGCCCTGGTTTTTGGAAATCAACCCGCTGCCGACGTTCAAGCCGGGCGATACGTTCGCCATCATCGCCGAGCTGATGGGACGCGACTACATCGACTATCTGGCCGAGGTGTTCGAGCGGGGACTGCACCGGCTGGAGGGGTCGTAAACCACTTAGGGACGAAGATTTTGCGCGATATCACCTCACGTCTCAACCGTTTTGTCCGACGTACACGACAACCCCGTGTACGAGACCCGAATCAAAGGCGTATGGGTCGAGAAACACGTCGATCGTGTCCTCCTCATCGAGGAAGACAAAGAGAATTCGCCCCGGAATCCGGGTTCCCCGTTGATGAACCGCTGCAGCATCCGACCGCTCAACTCAGCGGCGCTTATTCTGCGTCGAGTGGATAATGGTCCAATACCCCGTCGTCCCCCACGTGGAAGACCGAGCCGTTGGGCACGGGCTGCCAGTCCTCGTCGGTGATGCGCTCGGAGGCGAGCACTGTGGCCCGGTACCGATCGTCCTCGGGGGGATCGGTGTGGTCGTCGCCGCAGACCGGACACGTGTAGGCGGCGGTGCGGCGCAGGGCCCAGAGAGAACGGTTCAGGCGTGCCCCGCCAATCCAGGTGCCGTCGGTCCACAACACGTTGAGGGCAAGGGTACGGTGGAGGACCTCGTCGTCCACGGTGTCGAGGTCGTCAAACGGCACGTCGGACATCGAAGCGTGCACGTCGACCGGGACCTCGCGACACCAGGCCTGAAGCTGCGAGATGGCCCGGCGGGTCACCTCGTGCAGCGGGGCCTCGGGCGTCTCGGCACGGAGCTGCAGAAGCAGTGCGAAGATATGCTCACTGTCGGTAGTCCCCTGGATGGCCCGGCGCCGCTCGGCCGAGAGCCGGTCGAGGAGCCGGGGACGCACCTCATCGAACGCGGGCACGTGACCGTTGTGCATCAGAAATGCGTCCTCGCGACGGAAGGGGTGCGTGTTTTCGTGGACCGGGTCGCCAACGGTGGCGCGGCGGACGTGGGCCAGCAGGGTGTCCCCCTCCAGTCCAAGGGCGACCTCACGGTACGTTTCGCTGCTCGACGCGGGCTCGACCTGGCGAAAACGACGGGCACGGGGCCCATGGAGACTCGCCATCCCCCATCCGTGTGGGTTCGACAAGCCGCGGGTATCGTGGCGACTCTGGTCGATGAGCGCGTTCTGAGCGTCGAGCAACTCGCACGCGGCGCGGGTGGGATGAGTGGCCTGGAGGGCGTAGAGGCGGCACATCCGTGCGTTTTGGGTTGAGCGTTGTGCGTTGAGTGCCGGGCGTTTCACATCGAGTGTTCGGGGGAGGAGTGCCGCCACCGCAACGTTCGGCTGGCGCGGTGCGTGTAAAGGAGGCACGCGAATCGACCCTACTCTTCCCCACGACCAATGGCACCGATGGAATCGCGTCCCGGTCCGAACCATCCCGAGTGGACCAACTGGCGCTGGCAGATGCAGAACCGCATCCACAGCGCCGAGGCCCTTCGCGACTGGATCGACCCGACCGACGACGAGCTCGCGGCCGTAGAGCGGACCGAGGGCGCGTTCCGGTGGAACATCACCCCCTACTATGCGAGCCTGATGGATCCGGAGGATCCCACCTGTCCGGTGCGGCGCCAAGCGGTACCCACGATGGACGAGTTTGGCCCCGACCTCGTAGACGAGATCGACCCCCTCGACGAAACGGGCCACGAGCCGGTGAAAAATCTAATCCACAACTACGAGGACCGGGTGGCCTTCTGCGTGACGGCCGAGTGCGCCATCTACTGTCGCTACTGCCTGCGAAAACGCATGGTGGGCGACGCCGAGTACTTCATGCGCACCGACGAGCACCAGGCCGCCATCGACTACATCGCCGCCCACGACGAGATCCGCGACGTTCTTCTCACTGGGGGTGACCCGCTCACGTTTAACGAGGCCAACCTGGAATGGCTGCTGAGTCGGCTGCGCGCCATCAACCACGTGGAGCTGATCCGCTTCGGCTCGCGGATGCCGGTGAAGCTGCCCTACCGAATTACCAAGGACCTGTGCGACCTGCTGGCGGAATACCATCCGCTCTGGGTCAACACACACTTCAACCACCCCAAGGAGTGTACCGACGCCGCGGCCGCGGCCATCGACCGCCTCAAGCAGGCCGGCGTGCCCGTGGGCAACCAGACGGTCCTCCTGCGGGGCATCAATGACGACCCTGCGACGATGAAGGCCCTGAACGAACGCCTGGTGCGGATGCGGGTACGGCCTTACTACCTCTACCAGGCCCAACTCATCGGCGGTACGGGGCACCTGCGTACGCCCATTGAGGTCGGCATGCACATCATGCGGCAGCTGCGCGGGCGCACCTCTGGGTTTGCCATTCCCACCTACGTGCTCGACACGCCCCACGGCAAGGTTCCGCTCAACCGCAGCTACGTGAAGGGCCGGGCGGGCGATTACGTGCTCATGGAAAGCTACGACGGCTCCCTCTGGGCCGAGCCGAACCCGATCCCTCCGGGCCTGGACCTCCCACTGCGCTTGCCGTCGGTGGAGCTGCCGGCGGACGTGGATACAATCCCCACCGACGGCCTGACGGCGGCCCCGTCCCCCACCGCGGCCCGGACCTAGCCCACACTCCGGCGCCCAGCACCGGGCCGGCCTCGCCCGCTCCATCCCTAAAATTCTGTTGACATTACCGCGGGATCGAGATACCTTCTAGCACCAATCTCATCTCTTTAGAGGCACTCTCTTTGTCCGACCACATGCTTCGCTCCTTGCTCGCCGTCCTGGCTGTTCTCGTCGCGGGCTTGGCATTCCTCTTTGGCCGCCCCTGGCTGTACATCGCCACGGGCGCAATCCTGGCCGGGGCGCTCGGCCTGCTGGGCTGGTGGCTCTGGACCACCTACCAGGCAGAAGCCCCCGAACGGCCACGTCCACAACCCGAATCGGAGGGCCCAGACTCGTCCCTCGACGAACTGGGAATTGTCGACATTCAGCCGGAAGAGACAGACGACGGCACCGCGGAAACGACGGCGTCCGACGCAGCGACGTCCCCCTCGGACACAGCCCCCGACAACGCATCCGCCCCGTCTCCCTCCGGCCCGACGCCCGCCACCCAACCCCCGCCCGCGGCGCGCGACGACACGAACGGCCGCCCGGCGGACACGACGCCAGAAACACCATCCGAGGCGGACGCCAACACGACGGTCTTCGGGCCCTTGTTGGAGGCGCTGCGGGCCGCCCTCGACGCCCAAACGGTGTGCCTGCTAGTGCAGGAGGACGTGGCCCTCACCTACCGCATCGAAGCCCTCGCCAGCACCCACGATGCGGTGCGACGAAGCGGCTCCTTCGACACCCAGGCCCCTTTGGTCACGGCCACTATGTCCCGCGAGTCGGTTGCCCTGCGCCGCCTCACCGAGGCCGAGATCGCCATCGAAGACCTGGGCTACTACGACGATGCCCCCGCCGTCGACCACCTGGCCGTGGCGCCCGTCGCCCAACCGGACGCCTCCTCGACCACGTTCCTGCTGGCCGACGCGCCGGCGTCGTCGGACCTTGGCGCCTCCCGGGCGCGCTCGGTCCTGACGCACTTTGCCGACACCATCGCCTTTCTGCTCGACGCCGATCGGGTTCCTCCGCCCCCTGCGTCGGACGCCGAGGCCCCGGAGGACGACGCGGACGCGGAGGACTCGCCGGCCCTGACGAGCGACGTGGAGGACAACGGCGACGACGGGCCGCGCCCTCGCCGCGAACTCATCGCGGAGGAGATGGAGGCCGTGCAGGCCACCGACGACGACCTCGCCCTTGCCCTGGTGCACTTGAACCGAGCCGAGTCGATTGCCCGCCGGGGCCGCGAGGCCGTGGCCTCCGCCGAGCGGCTCTTCCACGCCCGCCTCGACCAAATGGCCCCCCGCCAGCGCATCGAACGCTTCGGCGAACTGACGTACGGCGTCTTCTTCCACGAGGGCACCGACGCCGTGGAGCCCTGGGTAGCGGACCTCGAGTCGGCCATGGCCGACGAACAGGGCGAACTCGAAGGCGGTGTGAGCGTGGGCGTGGCCGTCTGGGATGAGGAAACCCCGGAAGCCCTCCGCTCGGAGGCCACCAAGGCCCTCCGCGAAGCCTACGAAACCGGCACGTCCACAATCGTCACGTGACGGCGGCCGCGGCGTGCCCCGAACCCGCGGCGGGACGCGATCGTTTTACGACCAGAAGGTCATTCGTCACTGTCGCGCAACCGCTCGTCGTTGCCATGCCTTCTTCAAGCACTGCACCGCGCATCACACACGTATCGTGGGGCCGTCTGGAGGTCGAGAACGGCACGGCCCAGACCTTCAAGGACGCCAAACTCTACCCGGGCGGCGCGCGCACCTGGGACTGGAACGAGACCGGCACCTCGCACACCCCTGGCATCCAACCCGCCGACGTGGAGGAGCTTCTGGAGCACGGTGCCTCGGTCGTGGTCCTGTCCCGCGGCATGAATAAGCGCCTTCAGGTGAAGCCCGCGACACTCGACCGGCTCGACGAAGCGGGCGTGGAGGCCCACGTGCTGCCGACCAAGGAGGCCGTCGAGCGCTACAACGAGTTGCAGGCCGCCGGCGAACCGGTCGGCGGGCTCTTCCACTCCACCTGTTAGCCCCTCCGGGCGTCCCTCATGCCCCTGCCCAGGCCCAACTGGACGGATCCCCCTTGCCCTCGGGACGGCCACGCGCCACCGCTGGAAATCTGGCGCCTCCGACTGGCCCGCCTCGGCGACGATCCCGACGCGTCGCTGCACCCGTTTACGGTGCCCGCAGAACACCGGCGGGCGCGGCGCTACGAGCACGCCGCCGACCGCCACCGCCACCTCGCCGGGCGCGGGCTCGCCCGGCTCGCGCTCTCCCGCCGCTCCGACAGCGCGCCACGTGCGCTCTCCCTCGACGAAGGCCCCCACGGCAAGCCGCAGCTACGGGACGGTCCGCCCAACCGACCGCCCCTCCACTTCAACATCGCCCACACGGCCGACCTGGTGGTGGTGGCCGTGAGTCAGGCCCATCCCGTGGGCGTGGACGTGGAGCCTCAGCGCCGGGACGCCAACATCGAGGCCCTCGCCCAGCGCGTACTCACGGACGCCGAGCGGGCACGGTGGCGCGCCGCGCCCGCCGCGCAGCGTCGGGCACTGTTCCTCCACCTCTGGACCTGCAAGGAGGCCTTCCTAAAGGCCACAGGGCGCGGCCTCCGCCGCGCGCCCGATACCATCGAGTGCCGCATCAAAGACGGGACGGTAACGGAGCTCACCGACGCCGCGACGCACGCCCCGGCCCCGCCCGACGCCGCCGCGGGGGACTGGGCCGTACGTCCGTTCGCGGCCGGCCCCCAGATTGCCGGAGCAGTCGTCCGCCAGGAAGTCGTCCCGAATTCGGTGGGCTGGCACAACGGCAGCCCGCTCCTACACCGCCGCCCGAACGTGTAGCCGGTCCCGTGCATCGCCAGGACACCGAGGGGAGACCCACCGCCCCCCTCACTCTCAACAGACCTCGGGCAGTGCCGCGAAACACGCTACGCCAGTAGCCGCCGTGCCGCCTCCGCGACGCGATCGGCCGTAAAGCCGAACTTCTCCATGTTGACGGCTCCTGGCGCGGAGGCCCCGAAGCGGTCGATGCCGATCGCGGTGCCCTCCGTGCCGACGTAGCGCTCCCAGCCTTGTGAGACGCCGGCCTCCACCGAAACACGCGCCTCGACCGACGGCGGCAGCACTTTTCGCCGGTACGTCTCCGACTGGGCCTCGAACAGCTCCCACGAGGGCATCGACACGACTCGGGCCCCAATGCCCTCCTCCTCAAGCCCCTCGGCGGCCCGGAGGGCACACTGCACCTCGCTGCCGGTCCCGACCAAAATCACCTCCGGGCGCCCGGCCGCCTCCCGCAAGATGTACGCCCCACGGCGCAGGCCCTCGGCCGTCGTAAGCTGTGTCCGGTCAAAAACAGGAAGCGTCTGTCGCGTGAGTGCCATCGCCACCGGGCCGTCTGTGTGTTGGACCGCCACCGCCCACGCTTGGGCCGCCTCGTTGGCGTCGGCCGGGCGGAGCAGCGTGAGGTTCGGAATCGCCCGGAGCGCCATCAGGTGCTCGATGGGCTGGTGCGTAGGGCCGTCCTCCCCGAGCCCAATCGAGTCGTGGGTAAAGACGAAGACGACCGGCTGCTCCATCAGGGCACTCAGCCGGAGGGACGGCCGCAGGTAATCGCTGAAGATGAGGAAGGTGCCGGCGTAGGGCTGGAGCCCCCCGTGCAGGGCCATTCCGTTGGAGATCCCCGCCATCGCGTGCTCCCGCACCCCGAACCGGAAGTAGCGCCCCTCCGGCGCGTCCTTCTGGAAGTCGCCCCGCCCGTCGACGTCCGTCTTGTTCGAGCCAGTCAGGTCCGCCGAGCCGCCGATCAGGTAGCCCACCGCCGGCGCCAGGTCGTTAAGCGTGATTCCGCTGGCCTTCCGGGTGGCCAGCTCCTCCCCCGTCTCCGCGGTCGGGGAGAACGCCGGCAGCGCCCCCTCCCAGCCCTCCGGGGGCTCGCGCCGTAGCCAGCGCTTCAGCCGATCGGCCTGCGCGGGATGGGCCTCCTCGTACGCCTCGAACATCTCGTCCCACGCGCTCTGCCACTGGCGTCCCTGCTCGACAGCGTCCCGCATGTGGTCGTACACCGCGTCCGGAACGTAGAACGTCTCGTCCGTGGGCCAGCCGAGGTTCTCCTTTGCCCCCCGAAGCTCCTCCTCGCCCAGCGGCGCCCCGTGGGCCGCGGCCGTGTCCTGCTTGGTCGGGCTCCCGTACCCGATGTGCGACTGTACCCGGATCAGCGACGGCTTGTCGACCGTCGCCTTCGCCTCCTCGATGGCGGCATCCACCGCCGCCAGGTCGTTGGCGTCCTCCACCGCGGCGACGTGCCAGCCCTGCGCCTCGAACCGGGCGGCCACGTCTTCGGTGAAGGCCAGGTCCGTCGACCCGTCGATCGTAATTTCGTTGTCGTCAAAAAAGTAAATCAGCTTGCCCAGCCCGAGGTGACCGGCCAGCGAGGCCGCCTCCTGGGAGATGCCCTCCATCACGTCCCCATCGGAGCAGATGGCGTAGGTATGATGGTCAAAAATCGGGAAGCCCTCCTCGTTAAACTCGTCGGCCAGGACCCGCTCGGCAACCGCCATGCCCACCCCGTTGGCAAAGCCCTGCCCGAGCGGGCCGGTCGTCGTCTCCACCCCCGCCGTGAGGTGCGCTTCCGGGTGGCCCGGCGTCTTGCTCCCCCACTGCCGGAAGTCCTTCAGTTCCTGCATCGACAGGTCGTACCCGGTCAGGTGCAGAAGGCTGTAGAGCAGCATTGAGGCGTGGCCCGCCGACAGGACAAACCGGTCCCGGCCCGGCCAGCCCGGATCCTCCGGGCTGTGGCGCAGGTGGCGGGTCCACAGCGTGTACGCGACCGGTGCCAGCGCCATCGGCGTGCCCGGGTGGCCGCTCTGGGCCCGCTCCACCGCGTCGGCCGACAAAAACCGAATCGTGTTGATGGCCTGGGTCTCGAGGTCAACCGTGTCAAGAAGGTCCTGAGCCATAGAAGGGAGGAGGTCGATCTAGGGGGAGTGTCAGTGGGGTTCGCGTCAGCGACGAAACGGCGCGCCCGCCTCCTGCGGGGCAAGGGCCGGGGGCCGCAGACAACGTACATGTAGACGACGGCAATGTCGACCCGTCTCTATGCGTCCTCGAACAATCGTGCCGGGGATCCGCGAGGCCGTTTTTCGTCCTGCCAGTGCACTGCGTTCGCCCCCGAATACGCCTGTGGGATCCGCCGGGAAACGTCCCTGCACCGCCGCCCTCTCTGGTACGCACGGCCCGGAAAGCGTTTCAGTGGACGCCGATCCCTGCGCGGGTGCCCCAGCGGTGCCGCCCACGATCAGCCCGACGCCTTCGCGGAGGTGGAAGTCGACGACGGGCTCCCCTTCCCATTGACGGGCGGCTTCCCTACGAGCCCCCAAACCGAATCCGGAGGCCGATCCCCAGCAGCTGATTCACCATGTCGAAGGACGCCCCCGCCCCGCCGGTGTCCACGGCCGACCCGTCGACCCCGTCGTCCGGGAACGTGGCCCCGAACCGCGACTCGACGTAGAACGAGAGGGCGCTGCCGAGCGGCACGTCGACCCCGGCGCCCAGAACGGGCCCGACACCAGTGCTGGCGGTGCCTCGTCCCCCCACGGTCACGTTGACGCCCCCATCGAGATACACCACCACGGACTCCCCGATCGTTCCGAACGCGTAGCGGGCCAGGAGCTGCGGCGTGTACCGCCACGAGTCGGAGATGTCGTTGGTGCCCGTGTTGTACCCGATCACGGGATAATTGCCCACCTGAATTCCGAGCACGAGCCCCCACCGCGGCGCAAACTGGTACCCCAGCTCCCCGTGCAACACGAAGGGAAAGCCCGATCCCCGACTAAATTCCTGAAAGTCGAACGGATGACTCGCGGTCTGCGACGGCATGTCGCCGGTATAGTCCGAAAAGCCAATGCCGAAGGGCTTGACGAAGAAGCGGGCGGTGGGGGACTCAGGCTCCGGCGAACGGACGGCGGTTGTCGTCGTGTCCTCTTCGGGCTCGGGCTCCGCAGTCGTGTCGGCGTCCGGCGCCGCCGCCGTCTCCGGCCGGACGTCCTCCCGCACCATGGACACAAACAGGTCGTAGGACGGCGGGTCGTTCACGGGATCGGCCGTGTACTCGGGATCGATCTCAAGAATTTTGGTCACCGCCGATCGGGCCTGTACGAGGGCCCCCTGGCGCAGGGACGCGAGCGTGATGAGCCGGTACGCCCGAATGGCCGTCTCCTCCCCCACCTCGGCCTGGTCGGTGCACTGTGAAGCGAGCGAGACGGCCTCTCTATACTCGCGGTTGCGGTAGGCCTGCTCCGCCGTGTCGAGCGTGTCGGCACACGGGGCGTCCGTGGTCTGCTGCGCGCGCGCCTCCACCGCCCCACCCATCACCACCCCTGCGCTGGATGCAAGCGTTAACAACAGACCAATCTGGACAATGCGGCCCGGAACCAGGGACCGCCGTGCAGGAAGCAGGGCAACGAGGGGCATTCGAACGGGGCGTCTAGGAAGAAGGGGCGTCGCAGAGGATCGGGGGCGTTCGTCGATCAGCGCCGGGCGTCCGGGCCGGGACGCACACTGCGGCCCCATCCGTCCCGATCACTCCGTCCAGCGGCGGCCCGGAGAGGTGGTGCGAGGGCCGACATCTTTCGCACACTCGGATGTCACAGGTAAAAATGGTAACCCATAGGCCGGTTTGATTCAACC
>CAJXKO010000072.1 GCA_913055845.1 uncultured Bacteroidota bacterium
TCGCTTTATTCTCCTACGCAGGCGTCCCGTCTCGGTAAAAGCAGAGTGGAGCCGTCTACTTCTCGGGATCCCGGACTTTGCATACTTGACCCCGATGTCTGGCTCGAAGCTGTCGTCTACACCCAGAAAATCGTACACTCGCTGTGTAAATGCGACCTCGTCGTCTTTCAGGTCCTCAAAGAAAAGTAGTTTGATCGAGTTGCGATTAAAGATAGATGTCCACCGCTGTAGATGTTGGTAGTAGAAGCCGATGTTCACATAGGGTCGATGACGAACAGAATCTCCAACTCGTACAGTTTCATTTTCAATTGCAGACTCGAATGTTGCCATATCCGGCTCCAATCCTTTTCGAAGCGAAAACACAAAGTGAGAGAATGCACGCTCTACTGGGTTACGGAGCACCAAAATGATCTTCGGGTGCCCCAAAGTCTCACGGATGCGATCTGGAGCCTTCCGACTTGAGAAGTAGCCCGGAGACACCTCTCCTATTGCCGCCTCAGACGTGGCGGGCTCAAAAAGCGACCGGTAAGAGTCGAGACTTCCAATTTGTTTACTGCGCACCCATCCCTCCGGTGCATCAATAAAAAACCGGGGCTCCTTCACCTTCGGCAAAAATACGTCAGGATGCTGGCGCAGATTTTTCCATAGGTTCGTTGTGCCAGCCTTTGGTACACCAGCTACGAGAAAATTCGGCAACTTCATTCTATTTTTGGCACACCCCTACCAGCAAACTGTTACTCCCGCTAGGGTCATTTTCTATCCATTTCACGTATGGGTTGAAAATGGAGTAAGAAAACGTCCTAAACATTAGCCTCGCGGCCTTGTCTATGTATCCCAATTTTTTATCTCTAACGTATATCTCGTCTAATGATTTTGGATAAGCCCCATAGACGCTCGTATTCTCAAACACCCTTCCTAGCACTTCCAAGAGCTCGTCGGCAATAAATTCGTGGACATGGAAGGGGTCGCGAACCTCATCCGAGAGCTGATCCTCCGTACGATTAGGAGTCGTACAGACAAACCACCCCTCAGGACGCAGTACTCTGCTGACTTCGTCAAGAAACGCATCTACATCATCGAGATGCTCGATAAGTTCGATTCCGGCCACATAGTCAAAGCTTGCCCTATCAAACGGCATGTCGTAGCAAGAACTGTTAACAAGCGGGACAGAGGATACTCTATGGGCGCCCAGTTTCTGCTCGGTAAGCCGTAGCCCTTCGGTCGAATTATCGAGTCCGATCACGTCTCCTCCCCTCTTTTTTATTTTGTACAAGAGGACTCCGTCCCCACAGCCGACATCAAGACCTACACTCTCCCGAAGATCTAGACGGATTGATAGGAGACGGATTGGAATATCGTACCGGGCGTGAAGGCGAGGACTTTGTCGAAACCACTTCTGATCATAAAGCGCTTTCCAGTGATAGGCTCCCTCTTCCTCATATTTACTGAATTCATCGTTCATCAGTTACTAACGAGATGAGGAAAGTGCCATCGATCGAAACTTTGAATGATCGCGCTTGAGCTCCTCGTACGTCCCCTCCCCCACCTTCCGCCCCTGCTCCAACATGATGATGTTGTCGGCCCGCTGGACGGTGCTGAGGCGGTGCGCGATCACGAGGATCGTGTGGTCGTCGTCCAGCTCATAGATCGCCTCCATCACGCCCGCCTCCGTGGCCTGGTCCAGGGCGCTCGTCGCCTCGTCAAAAACGAGCACGCTCGGGCGGTGGTAGAGCGCCCGGGCAATGCTGATGCGCTGACGCTGCCCACCGGACAGCTTCACCCCGCGCTCGCCCACGATTGTCTCCCACCGGTCCGGCAGCTCCCGCGTCACAAAGTCGTAGATGTGGGCCCGCCGCGCCGCGTCTTTCACGGCGTCCATGTCAATCTCCTCCTCCCGCACCCCAAAGGCAATGTTGCGCGCCACGGTGTCGTCCGCCAGGAACGTCTGCTGCGGCACGTAGCCGATGGTCCGCTGCCACCGCGGAACGGCCGCGCCCCGCAGCGGCGCCCCGTCGACCGCAATACGGCCCGTCTGCGGACGGAGCAGGCCCAGGATGAGGTCGACCGTGGTCGTCTTCCCCGATCCCGTCTTGCCCACGAATCCCACCGTCGTGTTCGCGGGAACCTCCAGGGACAGGTCCTCGATGGCGGGCGCCTCGGCGTCGGGGTAGGCAAACGAGACCCCGTCGAGCACGAGGCGGTCGTCCAGGGTGAGCGGCTCGCCCGACGCGTCGCCCCGCTCGTCCCGCGACGCCCAAGGGTCTCCGTCGGTGGGCCCCTGAAAGTCGCGGTGCAGCGCCGCCAGCGCCGCACTGTTGAAGCGGGCGCTCGCGATTCCCCCGAACGCCTTCTGCAGGGCCGGCATGAGCCGGTGGCCCGCAAAGGCGTAGAGGCCCAGGATGGGGATGACCTGCTGGAGGGTCTCCTGCACCACGATCAGGTAGACGGCAATCAGGATGATGCCCCCAAACGCCACGGCCTCCAGGACGTAGCGCGGGGACTTCCGCACGGCCCGGGCGTGGGCCTGGAGGCGCGCGTACCGCTTCGAGGGCGCGTCGAACTGCTCCAGAAAGGAGTCTTCGCTGCCTCGCAGCTTCACCTGTTTGATGCCGCCGAACGCCTCGCTCACCAGCTGGTACCGCTCCGTATTCGCCGCCACGCGCTCCTCGCCCGCCCGGTCGAGCCACGCCCGCACGGTGAAGTGTACCGCGGCGTACGCCCCGCCCAGCACCACCGTGAGAATGCTCGCGACGATCGGGTCGACGACAAACAGGAAGCCGATGATGAAGACCGCCACGACGGCCTTGGCTCCGCCCCGCAGGGCCGGGTACAGCATGGCCGTCGTTACCTCCTTCACCTCTTCGAGCACGTTTTTGCCCAGCTCCGCGCTGTTGCGCGTGAGGAAGTATTCGTAGGGCCGATGCAGGTAGCTGCGCAGGAGGCGGCGCGAAAGGCTGTGGTTGCGTCCCCACACGTAGCGGTAGAGCGCCCACATCGTGACCACGATGAAGGCATTGCTCAGGACGAGCGCAGCAAACGCCAGCAGCCCGAGCGCAATGAGGAAGGAATTGGTACTGGTAAAGCCGAACGTGTCGTACGCCCAGTGCAGGTAGGCATTCTCGTGCACGCTCGCGGGGTCGGCGGCCACCTGCAGGAAGGGCAGGATGGACCCGACGCTCACCACCTCCAGCCCCGCCATCACGAGCACGGCGCCAAAGAGCAGGTACAGGTTGCGCCGCTCGCGGGGAGTGAGCAGGTCAAAGAATGTGCGGAGGATCTCCATCTTCGAAGAACGGAACTGGTCAGAGAACCCGAGCTCCTTGCCGTTTGGCAGTACGTTCAATAAGCACGACAGGCTCCTATCGCGCAAGATGTGGGGGATTCCGCGAGTGAAGCCATGGCGTCAACGAAGGCACGATCCTCGTCGGTCCAGGTCTTGTGTTGAACTCGATTCCGTAGTGACTTGGAGCCGGTCCGACGAGCCGGGAAGCCCTCCACAATCGTCAGATGGGCACCAGACCGGGGCCTGGAGCGACGTCTTTCCAACATGGCCCTGATAGCATGCCGCCTCCCTGACGCCGATGTCGGTGATCTCGAAGCACCGCCCCGTCTTCCTCAGTCGGTGTCCCGGCGTCCCAGCTCCGCCCGAACGCCCTCCACAATGCCCGCCGGGCGGAAGGCGGTCCGCACCTCCCGCATTTTCTCCTGCGTCTCCTCTTCGCCCCCCTGCCGCCGAACGGCCGCTCGCAGGAACGCCCCAGTGACCCCAACCAGCGCCCCGAGGACGAGACTCAGCACAATCACGAACGTCCAGTTGGGGGCGCTCGCCCGGGTGGGCGGCGCCGGCTGTTCCGCAACCGTGACCACGGGCTGCTCGCGCTGCAGCTGGAGGCGCGTCTGGGTCACCTGTTTTTGGAGCTGGCTGTACAGCTGTTCCTTAAACCGCACCTCCCGCCGGAGGCGCTCGCGCCGGAATTCGAGTCGGGGGTCGTTTCCGCCCGTGAGCACGCTCCGGTTTTGCTCGAGGAACTGGGCGAGGCGGTCCTCGGCCGCGTCGAGCTCCTGCTGGGCCTCCTCGAACCGCTGCTCCACGAACGCCAGGTTTTCGCGGGTCGTTTCGGTCCGGATTTCCTGGACGCGCGCCCGGAGGTGCTGGATCACGTGCTCGTTGAGGCGGGCCGCCAGGGTCGGGGCCGTCGCCGTCGTGGCGATGGTCATGAGCCCGCCCCCGCCGTCCAGCGCCCCGGACTGGGCCACAGACGCGGACACCCGGTCGCCCAGGGCCGCGATGGCGCGCTCTTCCGCGTCGGTCGGGTAAATGCGCCCATCCGCACTGTCGGCCTCCACCGGCAGAGGCTCGTCAGGGGCCGCGAGGTGTCCCGCCGCCTCCACGACCGTCCACGGCAGCCACAGCGTGTAGCGCAGCACCGTGTCGAACAGCCCCGCCGGGCGGTTGACGTGGTCGACGAAAGTGGTGCGGCGGCCAGTGCCGGGGAAATGGAAGGTGTCGCGCGCCACGGCCAGCCGCACCTCTCGGCTCGTGGCAATCTCGGGGTAGGAACTGGGCGTGAGTCCGCCCGCCCCGCCCCCTTCCAGGTTGAGCCCGAGCCCCTGAATGGACGGCAGTCCCGACGGCAACCCGCCGCCCTCTTCGCTCCCCGCCTCCCGGACGACCTTCGACTGGGCGGTGTACTCCGCGGGCGAGAGGGCGGCGTACAGCACGCCAAACAGCCCAAACACGAGGACGGACAGCACGATGAGCCCACGGCCCCGGCTCAGCGTGAGGAGCAGGTTGATCAGCAGGATCTCGTCGTCGTGGGACGCCGCACGGTCCCGCCGCCCGTCGCTCTCCGGTTCTGAGTGCCGAGCCGTACCCATCGTGAGACCGTTGCTATGCAGAAAGTCCGTTGCGGGAGTCCACCTGCGCCTCTCGCCTAGTCGAACGCCCGCAGGGCGAGCACAATCACCGTGAGCGCACTGGAGAGAATGCCGGTCACATCGGTAATCACCTCTCCGACGTCGACGCCCTCGCCCTCCTCCGGCTCGGGCTGCTCCTTGGTGACGCGGATCACGGCTCCATCGGTCACCTCGGGCGTCCGCCCAAACCACCCGGTGTCTACCTGGAAGGTGGCCCCGGTAGCCTGGGTGAGGTAGACGTTCTTGGTGCTGTCACGGACGCCGCCGGCGCGGTCGAGGTAGTACGCCACGTCTTCGCCCTTCTGGTGCTTGATGCGGCCCGGCCGCGCGACGTTGCCGCGCACAGAGACGCTGTTCGGCTTCGTGGGGATGACGATGCGGTCGCCGTCGCGCAGTTCCAGGTCGTCGGTGCCGCGGAGCACGCTCTGGATGTCGATGATAAACCGCTCGCCGTCGCGCATGAGCTGGCCGCCGCCGGGATAGCCGCTGTCCGTGATGCCGCCGGCGCGGTCGAGCACGGACGAGAGCGGCTCCCCCTCACTCTCCAGGGCATAATCGCCGGGAAAGGCCACCTCCCCGCGCAGCGTCACGAATACCCGCTCGCTGTAGTCCGGATCCGAGCGCACGAGCACACGGTCGCGGTGTTGCAGCTGCACGTCGGCGGCCGCATCCAGCGTACGGGTGGTGTCGTGCGCCGAAAAGCGCACGTCCTCGGTGCCGCTCAAGGTGCCGTTGAGGGGCACCCGGAAGGTTTTCATGCCCTCCTCCCCCTCCTTGGGACGCGCGATCTGGATTTCCTTCAGGTAGACGTCTTCCGTAAAGCCGTTGGCCTTCAGGATGGCGTCTTCCAGCGTCAGGTTCTCCTGGTAGTCGTACCGCCCCGGCTCCTTCACCGCGCCGCTCACTTCCACATACTGGTCGCGGTTCACCTCGGCACGCAGGGGGTAGATGCGAATGCGGTCGCCGGGCCGGAGGGGCGTGTTCGCCATGCCGCGGCCGTGGAGGGCGCGGGCCAGGTTGAACGGAATGAGACGCTCGGAGCGGCCGTCGGCGGCCTCCCGGTACAGGTCGGCGCGCGAGCGAAGCACGTCCTTCAGGAAGGTGCTGTCCGCCAGCCCGCCGCCGCGCAGCAGCAGGTCCTGCACCGTCATGTTGCTTCGGTACGGGTACGTGCCGGGATTGCGCACCTGGCCGGTAATGCGCACGGTGCGCACGCCCTCCAGGGCCTGGACGGAGGGGATGTGGAGGCTGTCGCCCGGCACCAGGGGCACGTTGGCCCGCGGCACCCCGGCCAGGGCGCTGTCGACGTTGATGGAGCGCACCGCCTCGTCGAGGTCCTCATCGAAGCGGAGGAGAGAGGCTTGCTGCCGGTAGGCGTCGTCGGTGAGCCCGTTGGCGCGGCGGATGAGGTCGCGCACCGTGCGCACGCTGTCGCCCAGCGCGTAGGTGCCGGGCTGGTACACCGCCCCGGCAATCTCGGCGGACGCGACGTTGCTGGCCGCGGCGGGGTCGGAGCGGTCCGGCACCGACCGGATGTGCACACGGTCAGCGTCGGCGAGGGACACGGTGGTGGCCCCGTCCATGACGGCGCCGAGGTCGTAGTTGAGGTCGCGCCGCGGCACCGACGAGTCGTCCGTGCGCTCGGCAGGCGGGACGAGCCGACTGATTTCGAAGTCGGACGTGTAGGCGTCCGGCGCCAGCCCCCCGGCGTAGGCGATCAGGTCGCGCACCGTCTCCCCCTCCTGCAGTTCGTAGTAGGCCGGCCGCTCCACGGCCCCCGTGATGGCCACCGTCGTACCGCGGACCGGCACACGCAGGTAGTCGCCGCTCTGCAGGTCCACCGGCGTGGGCGTGCCGGTATCGGTGAGGTAGTCGTATAGGTCCACCGTGTCGGCCACGGCCCCGTCGCGGATCACCTGAATGCGGCGCAGGCTGCCGCGCTGCAACGGCCCACCTACGCTGTAGAGGGCGTTGAAGGCGTTGGCCGTAGCGCTCACCGTATAGCCCCCCGGCTGGGCCACGGCCCCGAGCACGAAGATCCGGAGCGGCCGGAGGCGCGTGAGGGAGAGGTCCATGAACACGGTCTGCGGCTCCTCTCGGAGGCCGGCGTGCTTGCGCCCGAGCCACTGCTTCATGTCGCGGCGGAGCGCGTCGAGCGCCTTGCCCGCGGCGGTAAACTGGCCATGATTCGGCACAAAGACGCGCCCCTGGCGGTCGACGGTGAGATCGTACTGAAACTCCGGCGCGCCCCACACCACGAGGCGCAGTTCGTCGCCCGGCCCCACGACGTAGCTGTCGTCCACAGGCCCCACGCGGCTGGGCCGGAAGGCGTCGGGCACCGTGTCGAACGTGTCGTAGCCGAAGTAGCCAAGCTCGTCGTCAGGATCGGGGGCCTCGGTCGTGTCCGGCGCGGTGGTGTCCAACACAGTGGTGTCGGATGGCAGGGTGGGGGGCGTCGTGTCGGGCGGTGCTACGCCCTCCTGGCCGACCGTGCCCGGCCGCACGGCCGGGCCCGTGGTGTCGGCGGCTTCGGCCGGCTGTACGGCCCGGAGGAGCGCCTCCACGCGGGCGGCCGGCACCCCAAGGCGCCGGGCCTGCCGGGCGGCGCGCTCGGGATTGGAGAGGTCGATGCCAAGCTCGCGGGCCCGCTGACGGGCCTGCGCCGGGGTCAGGTCACGGGCCTCCAGGGCGGTCCGCACGGAGTCGGGCACCGGGCGATCCTGGGCCCGAGCCGACGGTCCGGCAAGGACCATCCCCAGTAGCACCAGGCCCACCCCGGCCCACGGGAGGACGCGGCGGCACGAGACAAGTAGGGACGAAGCGCAGTCCATTGGCAGAAGGGAGGCGGGCTGTGGGCGAGAACTGTGCGCCCGGCAGGGCTGCGACATGAGCAACTGCCAGGCGCCCGGCGGGATCCATCGCTGCTCCCCACCGCAGCGCGGCGAGACGACACGCCCCGCAGGAGTCGGCCCCGAGCGCTGAGCCCCGACACGACCTACGACTTGTTCACCCTCTCCATACAGAGAAATTGTGTAGTTACGAGCGTGTTATTTTGACAACGACGCCTTCCGTCCGCTGGCGAGGCCCACAGCACCGTGCTCTTTTACTTCAATTTCATGTTTACTGGCTGTGTACGGCCTGGGGTCTCCAGTCGGCGACACCGTGGCGTAGGGACGGGCTTCTCCTCGTCAACCGGTTGCGGCTCACGGATCAACGCCGGTCTTCCCGTCTGTTCGCGCCGTCTCCTCCCTGGCTGGTTTGCTTATTGTGCCCCCTCCGAGTCACACGCCCGGAGCGTGGTCCGGCTTGCCCCCCTCTACCGGCGGTGGCCAGGCCCGAACCCGGTGTTTCATCGATCTCCCTCTCCTACTAGCACCTTGCAATTATGAACACATCTACACACTTCTTGTCGTGTCAACGTTCAGACGGTCCCCCAAAACTCGTTCGGGGGCTGGGCCTGCTCCTGCTGGGCATCTGCCTCGCAGGACTGGGGCCCCGCCCCGCGTTGGCCCAGGCCACCTTCACGGTCGACGCCACCGGCGACGCGGCCGACGCCAACATCGGGGACGATACCTGTGCCACCAGCAGCGGCGACTGCACGCTCCGAGCGGCCCTCCAGGAAGCCAACGACAACGGAACCTCGGACGAAATCGAGTTCGATATTTCTGGCGCCGCCCCGCACACCATTCAGCCCCAAAGCGCGCTCCCGAACGTGACGGACCCGGTCATCATCGACGCCGCCAGCGAGCCCGATTACGTCGACAGCCCCGTCGTGGAGCTTGACGGCCAGAACGCGGGCTCCGGGACCGCTGGCCTCACTATTACCCGTGCGAGCACGGTGCAGGGCCTTGCCCTCATCAACTTCGCCGGGGATGGGCTCGTGCTCGACGGTTCCATTGGCAATACCATCCAGTCGAACTACATCGGCGTGGCCGCTGACGGGTCCGTGGCCGGAAACGGCGGGAACGGCCTCCTGGTCGAAAACGGCGCCAGCAGCAACCTGATTGGCCCCGATAACGTCATCTCCAACAACAGTCAGCGGGGCATTTTCATCGGCCTCTCCGGAGCCGACGACAATACCGTGTACGGCAACCGCATTGGCACCAGCCCCGACGGCATGAGTGCCATGGGGAATGGCTTCGAGGGGGTGCTTCTCAACGATGTGACGGGCACGACGATCGGGGGCACGAGCAGCAGCGACCGAAACATCATTAGCGGAAATGGGCGGGCTGGCGTTCAAATCACGAACGCGGGCGCCACCTCCACTACCGTGACCGGGAACTACATCGGCGTCGCCAGTGACGGCACGACGGACCTGGGCAACGATCAGAATGGCGTCGAGGTCACAGACGGCGCCTCCGGCAACACCATCGGCGCCGCAAGTGGCTCCGGCAACGTAATCAGTGGCAACACGGAGAACGGCGTGCTGCTCACCGGCAGCGGCACCTCCTCCAACACCGTGCTGGGCAACAATATCGGCACCAACGATGCTGGGGACAGCCTCCTCGGGAATGACGGCGACGGCGTGGCCATTACCAGCGGCGCGTCCGCCAGCATCGGCGGCACGGCCGACGGGGCAGAAAATGTGATTGCCGGGAACAAGAATGAGATCTATATCGCCACCTCGGGCAATACCCTGCAGGGGAATTACATTGGCACCAACGCCAACGGCGACGACCTGGGCAGCAGCTTCAACGCCATCGACGTGGATGCCGGCAGCAGCAACCTGATCGGCGGATCGGCGAGTGGCGCGGGCAACACCGTCGGATTTACGGCAACGAACTCGGTCGTGATTGCCGGCTCCAGCAACACGGTGCAGGGCAACTTTATTGGGACCAACGCGTCCGGAGACCAGCTCGACGGGGCGGGCGCGGGCCTCCGGCTCTTCGGCTCGGATCACGTCATTGGCGGCACTGGGACCGGTGCGGCCAACACGATCGCCTACAACGATTTCGGCGTGGGACTCAGCGGCGGGAGCGGACACACCGTGCGGGGCAACGCGATCTTCGACAATGACCAGCTCGGTCTCGACATCGGCCGCGACGGCGTAACGCCCAACGACGCGGGCGACCCCGACGATGGCTCGAATCGTCTCCAGAACTTCCCGGAGATCCAGAGCGCGAGCTACGATGCGGGCGCCGATGAGGTGACCGTGACTTACCGGGTGCCCAGCGACCCGAACGCCACGGGCAGCGGCGCCAGCGCCTACGACCTGACGGTGGACTTCTACCGGGCCGACACGGACCAGGAAGAGGGGGCGGCCTACCTGGGCACCGACACCTACACCGTCAGCGACTACAACACATCGACCACGGGGCCGGACGCCAAAACCATCACGTTCCCCCCCGCGGCCTCGGTAAGCCGGAGCGATCACGTCGTGGCTACCGCCACCGACGCAAACGGCAACACCTCCGAGTTTAGTGCGCAGTCGTCGAAGCTCCCCGTTTCGCTGACGGCGCTGGAGGCCACCCCATCCGGCAGCGGCACGGTGGCCCTCACCTGGCAGGTGGCGTCCGAGCAAAACAACGCCGGCTTTGTAGTGCAGCACCAGGGCCCGGCCGGCGACGACTGGAGCCGCCTCGGATTTGTGGAGAGCGCGGCCCCCAGCGGCACCACGACCGAGGCACAGTCGTACCGCTACGACGCCGCCGACCTCACGGTAGGCACGCACCGGTTCCGGCTCCGGCAGGTGGACCTAGACGGCTCCGCAACCCTCACCGACCCTGTCACCGTTGAGCTGCAGATGACCGAGACACTCCGGCTCTCGGGCCCAGCCCCCAACCCGGTTCACAATCAGGCCCGGCTCTCGTTCGCGCTCAAGAAGAAGGGCAAAGCGGTCGTCACGCTCTATAACGTGCTGGGCCAACGCGTCCGCACGCTTTACGACGGCCGCCCGGCGGCCGGGGAAGAGCGTGCACTCCACGTTCCCGTTCGCACCCTCGCCAGCGGCGTCTACATCGTGCGCCTGCAGGCCCTCGGCCACACCCGCACCCGTCGCCTGACGGTGGTGCAATAGAACACGTGTCGGGCATCACAGGGATCGGACGCGCCACTACGGGGGCAGCGGGCCATGACGGCCGGCTGCCCCTTTTCTATGTCCTCCACCGGAGCCCCAAGCAAGCCGTCTGGCCCAAAACCGGCAGACGTGTTACGTTCCTCCGATACCTACGCCCTGCCCCGGTGGGACCGAAAACCACCCTCTCTGCACGCGTTACGGAGCCCGAGGCCGGCGAGCAAGCCCGTCTGCCCTCGGCCTCGCGTTCGTACGCCCCTGGTCTTATCCCCTCCCCTCCATGGATGTCGACTACCAGACCCGACACCGCCACGGCGATACGCTGTTTGCCCTGTCGCCCGCCGAACTGGCCCGACGGCTTCAGTATCTGCGAGACACCCGCGGCCGATCCCTCGACGCCCGGCAGCGGCCGGATCCCCGACCTGGAGTGGACACGCCGGAAACGGTCTACCTCGACCGCGACGACGCACCGGCCCGGCTCGTAGCCGTTGAGCGACACGATGAGGCCCGCCTGACCGGCCACGACGCCCTCGCCTCCGAGCCCGCCGCAATGCGGCCGCCGCGCTCCCCGGCGGCGCTCATCGCCTTCGCCGAGAAGGCCAAGAATGGCGGCCATTATCCGGCCGCCAACGCCGCGGTCGCACTCGTGCTGCACCAGCTCTTTCCGCGTGTCGAGTGCTCGCTATCGGTTCGCGAGTCGCCCGCCACACCCACTGGCGACATGGCCAACGGGTACTACGACCTCGCGTACGTGGCCGCCGACGGACACGAAACCTGCATTCCCATTCCCAAGCTCCAGGGCCCCGTCGCGTACTGGTTCGCGGCACACGCCGAGCGGCGCCCGTCGCAACCGCACGACCGCGACACATCCGGCGACGGTCCCACCCTTGCGGACCTGAAGACCCTGCTCGGCGCCGACACGGTAGACCGCGCAGTAGCCGCCGTGCTGTCGGAAAGCGCGGACGAGTAACTCCCGCGTCGGGGGACGAGCCCGGGCGCCCAGCCCACGGGCGTCCCCGGCAATTTGGGGAAATGGCCCGATGGAACTCCAGGGACTTTTTCGGGCGCAAGGGCGGAACGGGCCGCCTGCGAGGGCGTCAGAATCGGACTCGTGTATTCCGGGCCCTCCCTCAACCAATTTCACCGAACGCTATGCTCGTGCGCGTGCAGGGAACCAACATCGACCTTACCGACGACCTCTATGCCTTCGTCAGGGACAAGCTGGAGGACTGCTTCCGCATGCTCGGCAGCCTGAACCGGAGCTCGGTGCAGGTGGATGTGGAACTGGAAGAGACCACCCGCCGCCACCCGAAGGAGCTCGAGGATGCGCGCCGATATCGGGCCGAGGCCAATGTGACAGTGCCAGATCGACTGATCCGCGCCGAGGGCTCCGCGGATACCATTCACCAGTCGATCGTGGAAATGAAGCACCGGCTCACGCGGGAGATCCGCGAGTGGCGGGAGCGCGTCATCGACCAGCGGCGAGAAGGCGCACGCCGGGCCAAACACGAGCTGGGCGATGAAATTGAGGCCGAGCACTACGAGGGGCTCGGCGACGATTACGAAGCCCGGTACATCGAGGAGATTGGAGAGTTCGGGCCGGAGTCCGAAGAGACGACGTAAGGGGCAGCGGGAGGCTGTGAGGATCTGCTCCCGTGCGTCCGTCTTCGCTCCCCTGCCGCCCAAACAAGAGGTCCCCGCTCAGCAACCGCTAAGCAGGGATTGCGGGCCCGGGAGGACCCCGATGTCGCGAAGCACCGACCGAAAGCCCCGCCCCCATCGCTGGAGCGTCGAGTCTGCATACTGGAGGCCGGAGCCATCCTCGTATTCGAAGTGGTCGAGGACGGATACGATTTCGCCTGTGGTCAGGTGCCACTCGGTCCGCTCGGTGCCCTGCTGGCGCACCACCTCGTGCAGAACGAACCGGAAGAGGTTGTCCTCTCGGATCAGATAGAAACAAAACAACTGCGCCTTTGCCTGCTCTGTGGAGCATTCCTGGACAAGATTGTGGAGCTCGGTCAACGAGGGCAGTTTTTTACCCCCCGACTGTAACCGACGCTTTAGGATCCGGAAAATCTTCTGTGCGCTGCCTCTGGAACCCGCTCGTGGATCCGTTCCTCGTGCCACTTCTCCTTTACCGCCGACCAGTTGTGATGCTCGGCGTAGAGCCGGACGATCATTTCTGCGCGTCTGGGCAGAAGGCCAGCCTCCGTCAAAGACATCGATATCCCTGGCGCGGAAAACGCTCGGTTCAGTGACGGCAGAACGGCATTAGACCCCATCGGGCACTTTTTGCGTGGCGAAATATTTTCATCTCTACGGATGCTAAACGTAGCCGAAAACCGCCTGCAAATCAATCACTTACTGGTGGGGTTGGACGTCTCTTATGCCCTGACGGGAGCGGAATTGCGAAACCCTCGAACGATGAGACTCGGCTTCTACGTCCGTCGACGGTTCTACGCGATGGGGGCCGTTGGCTCTCGACCGACCAGGTCAGACAGCTCTCGGTGGATCACCACCATCGCCCAGGTGTCCCGTTCGCAGTACGCAAGAAGATCTTCCTCAATCCCTCGCGCCCCCGAATCGGATGTCTCCGGCGAAATCATCCGGCTGTACTGAACCACCGCTTCCATTCCCTCCTGGACGTCGAGATCGCCGTATTTCAGGTCCGGGTCGAAGGCCGGAAAGCACCGTCTTCAACGACCAGCTCCCCTTCTGAGACGGATGGACGTAGTGGCCCTCCTGAAAGATCTTTCCTTGGTCCCACAGGCGATGGACGTAACTCTCGAATCGGGCTTCCCACTGAGGAAATGCCTCCTGAAGGTCCTCCAGGATGCCCTTCCTTCACTACGTGCAGGCTGTACTGAAACGGAATCTTCTTCCACGGGGAGGTGCCCTCGAAGGGCGGTAGGGCGTAGTCAATCGCTTCGAAATCCAAGACGTAAAGCGGGTACTCAAGCTCGCTCAGGGCACCTCGCGCCTCGGATGTATCTATGTAGGGCTCTCCGGTCCGGGCGGCCTGAATGTAGTTTTCGTGCTTCGGCTTGAGGCGGGAGTGCCCCTGAAGCTCCTCCAGGGTCCAGCGGCCCTCTTCGATGATCTCGTCCAAGTGTCCATGGTAGAGCCTCGGGAGCGTAAGCACCGAATGCTCCGGCAGGCGCACGTGGCTCCCTACCGTCGCATCCTGTAGCGGCCCAACGCCCTTCTCAGGGAGGGGCGACGCGCCGGGCGCGGCGGCAACGCACCCCGCGACCGACACCATGTCGCCCACGCGGTCCGGCACCGACGGGCGATCGGGGGACGAAGATTGCGCGCCGGAGCCCCAAGACCGCTTCCTCAAACGACCGCGCCCCACACAACCCGCAGGCCCCATAAGCAACTGGCTAGCGCCCCGAATACGGCAGGCGCTCGACGCCGAAGAGGATGGCGTAGAGGACGGGAACCACGATCATCGTAAGCACCGTGGCGAAGAGAAGCCCGGACGTGATGGTCACGGCCATGGCCACGAAGAACGCGTCGGTGAAGAGCGGAATCATGCCCAGGGCCGTCGTGATGGACGCCATCATGACCGGGCGCAGCCGGACGACGCTCGCGCCCACGATGGCCTGGTAGAGCGGTTCGTCCTGCTTCCAGATCTCAATCTCGTCGATCACGACGACGGCATTCTTGATGAGCAGGCCCGACAGGCTCAGGAAGCCCAGCAGGGCCGTGAACCCGAAGGCCGCCCCCGTCGCGAGCAGGCCCGCCACCACGCCGATCAGGGCCAGGGGCACGGTGAGCCAGATGATGAGCGGCTGGCGGAGCGCGTTGAAGAGCGCCACCGTAATCAGCACCATCAGCACGAAGAAGATCGGGACCGCCGAGAGGAGCGAGGCATTGGCCTCGTTCGAGTTCTCGTACTGTCCGCCCCAGCTGATCTCGTACCCCCGGGGCAGGGAGAGCTCCTCCACTGTCGGCCGCACCTGCTGGAAGACCGAGGTCGCCGTCCCTGAGATGGGGTCGGCGTACACGCTCACCGTCGGGGCGCGCTTGTACCGCCACACAATGCCGTCCTCGAAGCCGGTCTCGAACCCGGAGACGACCTGCCGGATCGGGACGTACGTGCTCGCCACGGGACTCCACACCTGCGCGTTCTTCATGTTGCTGGCACGGGCCCGCTCCTCGGACGGGGCCCGCATCATGATGGGCAGCAGGTCCTCTCCTCTTCGGTACACACCCATACGGGTGCCCTCAAAGGTCCGCTGGACGGCGCGGGCCACGTCGGGGCGCGTCACCCCGAGGGCACTCGCCGCGTCCTCCGCCACCTGCGGGCGGGTCACCTCCACCCGGTTGCGCCAGTCGTTGCGGACGGCCTTGGTGTTGTCGTGCGCCCGGAAGACCCCCTCCACCCGCCGGGCGATGGCGCGCAGCGAGTCGGGATTGGGGCCGCTGATGCGCGCCTGAATGCGCCCGGTGCCGCCCCCAGGCCCAAAGACAAACGG
>CAJXKO010000073.1 GCA_913055845.1 uncultured Bacteroidota bacterium
ATGTTGGGGGTCAGTACGCTCTGTTCGAGCACACTTTCGCCGAGCAGGACGGCAATCACGATGAGGGCCTTGGTCCAGCTCCCGAGCACGAGGGCCACCAGCGCGCCTACGACCATGGTGATGAGGGCGCCGATTTGCGGGATCAGGTTGAGCAACCCCGCGAGCAGCCCAATGAGCAGCCAGAACGGAATGTTGAACAAAAACAGGAGCACCGACACGTTCACCGCCGCGATGGTGCTAATGAGCAACTGTCCGCGGAAATACCGTCCCACGATGCTGCCGGCCTCCACGAGGTAGTCCCGCCGTCCGCCCGCCGTGGGGAAGAGATCCACGAGGGCCGTCTGGACCCGTGGGTAGTCTTTGAGGGTGTAAAACAAAATAACCGGCACGAGGGCCAAGAGCGTCACGATGCCCAGGAACGAGCCGAAGGACGAAGCAAGGTTCTCGAGAGCGCCGGGGAGTCGGCCGGCCTGATTTTTGATCAGGGCCTGGAGCTGTGTAATCACTTCCTGCTTCTTCAGAAACCCGGCGCTTTCCAGTGTATCCAGCACAGTCGACGCCTCCAGCCAGGTGCGCAGGTGCTGTACCGTCGCCACGACGCGATCGGACAGTGCCTGGGTCTGATTCGCAATATTGGGGGCCAGGATGAGAATGAATAGAACGAAGACCCCAACGACGAGGCCCGTGATGAGGAGAGACGAGCCCCACCGAGGCACTTGGTAGTGACGCTTTAGGCGCTTGACGAGCGGATTGAGCAGGTATGCCAGCAGATACACGGCCCCGAACGGGACGAGGACGCGGCTCACCTTGTCCAGCGTCCAGAGCAGCAACAACAGTCCGCCCGAGAGGAGAAGCGCCCGCACAACTTTGTGGTGCCGAAGGGGCCAGAGCAAGACCACTCCGGCCAGCCCCACCAGCGGGGGGGTGAGAAAGACCTCTTCCCGCGGGGGCGTGTTCATCTCGTACAGCATCACGAGAAAGAGCACGACGCCCCCCGCGATGAGGACCATCTCGAAGACGGTGCTTCGCGCCCAGTGCGACCCGGACGGTGAGGTCGGGGGGGGCGGAGACGATTCGTCGGGGGGCGCCGGAATCGACCCTGACGATTCGGAGGACGACGACGAAGATTCGGAAGACATGGCACGCAGGAGGCCAGATCAGAGCACGTGCCTGCTGCAAACCGCTGCCGGTCTGATGGGTTCGAGAGCACTGGCCGTCGTCCCAGTGAGTATTCCTGCCGGCACGATGGGGGTCGTTCCGGCGTAGGGAGCATTCCGGCTGAAGGGAAGGCGGGCACATGGGAGAATTTCGCGAGGCTTTTCTTTAGGTGTTGCGTCTTCGGCTTGGTCCCATCACCATGTGTGGGGGATTCTTCGTCTTCATCCCCATTCGTTGTGCCCGACGCATCCTTCCATTCCCGTGCCCGAACTTCTTCTCGCCCAAGCGGCGCCCGTCTTTACGGTCGACATGTTCGTCGTCCTCGGGCTCATTGCTGTCGTCCTCGTTCTCTTTATCACGGAGGTTATCCCGATCGACATGACCGCCCTGGGGGTCATCGTGGCGGTCGTGTTGCTGGAGCCGTGGACAGGGGTAGGGCCGGCCGACGGCATCTCGGGCTTTGCGAGCCCGGCGACGATTACAGTGCTCGCCATGTTTATTCTCAGCGAGGGCATCCGGCGCACAGGGGTGCTCCGCCGTGTGGGCAATGCAATTGTGGAGTGGGCAGAGGGCAGCTTCTACAAGCAGTACAGCGCGCTCATCGGGCTCTCGGGGACCACCGCCGGAGTGATCAACAACACTCCCGTCGTGGCCATGATGATACCGATGGCCGTCAACATGGCCCGCAAGACAAAGATCTCTCCGTCGAAGCTGTTGATGCCCATCTCCTTCGCGTCCATGCTGGGCGGGATGCTCACGCTGATCGGCACCTCCACTTCCATCCTGGCGAGCGACGTGAGTGCGCGACTGTTGAACCGTCCCTTCTCGATGTTCGAGTTTACGGCGCTGGGTGCGATCGTGCTGGCGACGGGCGTCGTGTACCTGGTGGCGGTGGGCCATCGCCTGCTCCCTGAACGCATCAAGCCGGAGGAGGACCTGACCGACGAGTTTGAGATGAGCGGCTACCTGACGGAGGTGGTGGTCGCGGAGACGTCGCCCCTGGTGGGGACTACGGTGCGGCAGGGATTGGCCCAGTTGGGCCTGGATGTCGACGTCGTGCAAATGCGTCGCGACGGGGAAGCATTTGCCGCTCCCCTCGGGCCCAAGCAGTTCCGGCCCGGCGACGTGCTCTTGCTCCGGACGAGCCGCGACGCGCTGGTGGAGTTGATGCAGACCCAGAATCTGGAGCCGGTGGTGCACACGAAGATCACGCAGAAAGACGTCGAGATTGAGCAGGAGAAGGAGGTCCTCATCGAGATCGTGCTGCTCTCCGACAACCCGATCATCGGAGAGACGCTCCGCTCCATTCAGTTCGCGCAGCGGTACGACGCCCTAGTGCTGGCCCTGCGCCGCTCTGGGAAGCTGCTCTACGACGAAATTGACGCGATGCCGCTGCGGGGCGGCGACACGCTGCTGGTGCAGGCCTCTGGCCCAGCCGTGGATCAGTTCGAGCGGAACCGCACCTTCGTGGTCGTGCAGGACGAGGATGAGGGCTCATTCCGCAGTGAAAAGCTCCCGCTCGCGCTCGGCATCGTCGGGCTGGTGGTGGGGCTCGCCGCCCTGGAGGTGATGCCGATTCTGGTGTCGGCCCTGGGCGGGGTGGTGGCCATGGTGGCCACCGGATGCGTACGGCCCAATGAGGTGTACGAGGCGGTGGATTGGAGCGTGATTTTTCTCCTGGCCGGGCTCATCCCGCTTGGCATGGCGATGGAGCGGTCCGGCACGGCGGCGTATCTGGCCCAGGGGATGACCCAGCTGTCGCAGGGGCTGCCGGCGCTGGCGCTACTGTTCGTCTTTTACGTCTTCACGAGCTTCGTCACCCAACTCATCAGCAACAATGCCAGCGTCATCCTGATGATACCGATGGCTGTGGAGGCGGCGCAGATTACCGGGGCCGATCCGTTTTCCTTCGTTCTAGCCGTCACGTTTGCCGCGAGCGGGGCCCTGCTTACGCCGATCGGTTATCAGACCAACCTCATGGTCTACGGCCCGGGTGGCTACCGCTTTACCGACTTCGTGCGGGCCGGGGCGCCGCTCCAGGTGCTCCTTGCGCTCGCGACCTGCGGGGGCATCTGGATGATTTGGGGGGTGTAGGGTTGAAGGTTGAAGAGCGAGCGGTAGGTGATGCGGTGATGCGCACCGAGTTATAGGAATCGGCCCCATCCAGCGGCCTCGCTTCTACGTCTTCAGAGGCATCTCTCAGCCGCAACCTTCAACCTTGAACCTCTTTGCGCCTGACGACTGCCTCGGTGACGGGCAGATCGGTCGAAGTGGACTCCGACGTTGAGAAGGGGAAACCCGTACTAAAACAGGTCCTCGTCGCCGGAGAAGGATTCGAGCTCGGCCACGACGTGCTGCAGGTAGCTGGCGCCCATGGCCCCGTCGATGATCCGGTGGTCGTAGCTGAGGGAGAGGTACATCATGTGCCGCGCCGCGATGGCGTCGCCCAGGTCCTCATCCTCCACCACGACCGGCCGCTTCTGGATGGCGCCGGTGGCGAGAATGCCCACCTGCGGCTGGTTGATGATGGGCGTGCCCATGAGCGATCCGAGCGATCCAATGTTGGTGACGGTAAACGTGCCGCCCTGTAGCTCGTCGGGCTGGAGCTCCTTGTTGCGGGCCCGCTCCGCCATGTTGGCGGCCTTGCGCGCCAGCCCGGTCACGTTGTAGTCGCCGGCGTTGCGGATGACGGGGGCCAGCAAGCCCTTGTTGCCGATGGCCACCGCAACGCCCACGTGGTAGTCCTTCTTGAGCACGATCTTATCCCCCTCCACGCTGGCGTTGAGGGTGGGGTGTTCCCGAAGGGCTTCCACGGCGGCTTTTACAAAGAAGGGGGTGTAGGTAAGCTTGACGCCCTCCCGCTCCATAAAGGCCTCCTTCTGCCGCTCGCGGAGGCGCACCAGGCCCGTCACGTCGGCCTCGGCGAAGGAGGTGACGTGGGCGGAGGTGGCTTTCGACCGCACCATGTGCTCGGCGGTCATCTTCCGCATCCGGTCCATCGGCTGGACCTCGATGCGGTCGCCGTACTGCTGTTTTAGTTCGTCCGCGTTCGGGCCCTCACCCACGGAATAATCCGGGCGGGCCGGTTGGCCTTCGGAGGGAGCGCTGGGACGCGGCGGGCGCTCGGGGGCCGTCGCCGGTGCCGCTGTCTCGGTCGGGGCTTCCTCTCGTTCCTCGAGGTACGCCATGACGTCCTCCTTCGTTACGCGACCGCCCCGTCCGGACCCCTCCAGCGACTCCAGTTCGCTCATGCGGAGGCCCTCCTCCTTGGCAATCGAGCGGACCAGGGGGGAGTAGAAGCGGCCGTCCGAACCGCGACGCTTGATGGTTTCTTCCGGGGCCGTCTCGGGCTCCTCAGCGGGCATCGCCCCATCCCCAGAGGGCGTCGTGGGGGAGAGGTCCGTCTCCTCGACATCCGCCGACGCCGATTCGGTGTCGGCCCCGCCGTCCGCCTCGGCCGCCGGGGATTCGGGGGCCGAGGGCGCTGTGGTGTCCGCCTCGGCTTCGGCGGCCAGAATAGCGATCACGGTTCCCACTTCCACGGTCTCTCCCTCTTCCACACGCTTTTCGGTAAGGACGCCCTCCGCCGGCGAGGGGACTTCCGTATCGACCTTGTCGGTGCCAATTTCGAGCAGGGTTTCGTCCACGACGACCCGCTCGCCGAGATCTTTATACCAGGCAATGACGGTGCCCTCCGTAATGCTTTCGCCCATCTTGGGCATCACGACCTCCACCTCTTCGCCGCCCGTGTCCGTGCCGGGGGCAGTGGATTCTTCCGGCTCGGCCGTCGCCGTGTCCGTGTCGTCGGCATCCGAGGCCGGCGTTTCCGAGGGTTCTTCGGCGGTCGTTTCCGTCTCCGAGTCTGCGGCGGGCGGTTCGCTTGACGACTCTGCCTCGGCCGCCTCGGGCTCCGTTTCGACGCGAGCGATGATGGTCCCCACCTCCACGGTATCGCCCTCCTCCACGAGCGTCTCGGTCAGCACGCCGCCCTCGGGAGAGGGGACTTCCGTGTCGACCTTGTCGGTGCCAATCTCCAGAAGAATCTCGTCCTGTTCCACCGCATCGCCCGGCTGCTTGTGCCAGGCGATGACGGTGCCTTCGGTAATGCTTTCGCCCATCTTGGGCATTTCAACGTCAACGTGCGCCATGAGTAAGTCGGTCGTGTACCGTGCGGAGAAAGTGCGTTTGGGCAGTCCGGATCCCGGATCGGGCTCCGGGCCAACCGGGGAGGGAGGAGTCTCTAATGTAGGAAATCCCGCCCACGAATGAAAAGGACGAGCCGGGCCTGGGGCATGGGGCTCCCTGACTCTGGGGGACGTCCTAACTTGGAAAGAAGCAACGGCAAAAAACGGGAGAATGCGCGCTCACGGTTGCGTTCCTCGCCGCTAGCAGGGATTCTAAGGACTCTCACACCAAAACATTGTTGCGCGGCGCCCCGAAGAATTTCATACAACGCTTCCTGGTCGTGCCCTCCCTCCGTAGGGGGCACAGGGGCGTGGTCGCCTGAGCGCCGCGTGTGGCAGGGCGTCGCTCGACCCCCAAGCCTGCCCCACTTCGCTCGAACACAGCTAACAGTCTTTCCTTTCGTCGTGCTGAAGCAGTCTATCGTCGCCAACGCGCCGCTCGTGGCGGGCATTGCCTCGCTGCTGGCGCTCGCCTTTGCCTTTTACCTCGTCCAGTACATCCTGCGTCAGGATGCCGGGAATGATCGCGTGCAGGAGCTTTCGCGTGACATTCAGGCCGGGGCGAAAACGTTTATGACTCGTGAGTTCCGCAATCTCTCTATCTTCGCCGTCGTCGTGGCGCTGGTGTTGTACTTTATGCCCGAGACGGGCCTGCCCACCACCATCGGGTTTCTTGTGGGCACAGTGGCCTCCGCGCTGGCTGGCTGGATCGGGATGTGGATTGCCACCAAGTCGAACGGCCGCACGGCCCACGCTGCCCAAAACAGTTTTGCCAAGGCGCTGAACATTGCCTATTCGGGCGGTTCCACGATGGGCTTCTCCGTCGTGGGGCTCGGACTGCTCGGGCTCGCAGTCATCTACGCACTCTTCCCGGAGCACAGCCACGCTTGGCTCGGCTACGCCTTTGGTTCTTCCTGCGTGGCACTCTTTCTGCGCGTGGGCGGTGGCATCTACACCAAGTCCGCCGACGTGGGGGCCGACGTGGTGGGCAAGGTTGAGGCCGGCATTCCGGAGGACGATCCCCGAAACCCGGGGGTGATTGCCGACAACGTGGGCGACAACGTAGGCGACGTGGCCGGCATGGGCTCCGACCTCTACGAGTCGTACGTCTCCGCCGTGGCGGCCACCATGTTCCTCGGGGCCGAGGTGGACTTTGCGGGGGCCTTTCCGGGGCTTGGCTTCGAGGAACTCGGCCTGAAGATTGCGTTTCTCTTCGGCGTTCTCGGCATCGTGTCGTCGATCATTGGGTACTTCTTCGTGAGCACCTCGGGCGGGGACGACGTGTCCTACGAACAGCAAGCCGCCAACGCGCGATCGGCGCTGAACCGAGGCACGACCGTTGCCAATGTACTCACGAGCCTGCTCGCACTCGGGCTGATCTTCTGGCTCATTCCGAGCGGCGAATCGGCGGCCACGGTGATTTCGGACGCAGAGGCGGGGATGGACGTGCGGTGGGCGCTCTTCCTGGCCATCCTGTCGGGCCTAATCACGGGCGTCGTAATCGGGAAGGCAACCGAGTACTACACCTCGGAGTACAGCCCGGTAAAGAAGATCGCGGAATCCGCCCAGACGGGCGCCGCGACGACGATTATCGAAGGGCTGGGCACCGGCATGCTGAGCACGGTGGTGCCGGCCCTGGCGGTGGCCACCGCCACGCTCACGGCATTCTACTTGGGCGGCCTCTTCGGCATCGCACTGGCGTCGCTGGGCATGTTGCTGACGCTCGGCGTGGTGCTGTCTACCGACGCGTACGGCCCTATTACGGACAACGCGCAGGGCATCTCGGAGATGGCCAACCTCGGGGAGGACGTGCGAGAGCGCTGCGAGGCACTCGACTCGGCCGGCAATACCACCGCGGCCATCGGGAAAGGGTTCGCCATCGGCTCGGCGGCGCTGGCCGCCCTGGCGTGGCTGGCCACCTACTTCTCGGAGGCGGCGGCACTGGGGCTGCTGTCGCTGGACGCCGGGGTCAACCTCATGAACCCGGCGGTCCTGGTTGGGTTGCTCCTAGGGGCCATGCTTACGTTCTATCTGTCGTCGGTTGGCATCCACGCGATTAGCCGGGGCGGGGCGGCCGTGGTGAACGAGGTGCGGCGCCAGTTCGACGAGATTGAGGGGGTGCGCAGCGGTGAGACGAAGCCCGACTACGCCCGCTGCGTGGACATTACGACGGGGGCGGCGCTCCGTGAAATGATGCTGCCCGGCATCGTTGTGCTCGTGGCGCCGGTCGTCGTGGGTGCGATTCCGGCCCTTGGGGTCGAGGCGCTTGCGGGACTCCTCGCGGGCGTGCTCATGGCCGGCTTCCTCACGGCCATCTTCATGTCCAACGCCGGCGGGGCCTGGGACAACGCCAAGAAGTACATCGAATCGGGTGTCCACGGAGGCAAGGGCAGCGAGGCGCACAAGGCTTCCGTGGTGGGCGACACGGTGGGCGACCCCCTGAAGGACACGGCGGGGCCGTCCCTCAATGTACTCATCAAGCTCATGGGCAAGGTGGCCGTCATCTTCCTGCCCCTTTTTGCCTACCTCCTGGGCTAGCAATCGCCCTGTCCCCGTAGAATAGATCCCGGCCGGGAGCACCCCGGTCGGGATTTTTCATTGGGGGTGGGGTTCAGTTGAACTGATTCATGGCCGTGTCCAGATCGGTTGCGGCCACCGCAAGGACGGCTTCCACGGCGTCTTGGAGGGCCGTCTCGGCCGCGGGGGCCTGGTCGGGAGTGAAAGGGGAGAGGACGTAGTCGGACTGGCGGCCGTCGGGAAAGTCGTCCCCAATGCCGATGCGGAGTCGGGGGAAGTTGGTAGTCCCGAGCCGCTGGGCGACGTGGGCGAGGCCGTTGTGGCCGCCGCTGCTGCCGGATGGGCGCAGCCGAATGGTGCCGACGGGGAGGTGCAGGTCGTCGACAATGACAAGTAGGTGGTCGGCGGACAGGTCATAGTGTGCCCGCAGGGCCTCCACAGCGTCGCCGCTCCGGTTCATGTAGGTAAGGGGCACCGCCAGTCCAAGCTCCGCCCCCTCGTGCGTGCCCCAGCCGACCAGCGCGTCCGGCTGGTGGTCGAGGGGCACATCGAGGCGTTCGGCCAGTGCGTCAATGACGCGGTGTCCGACGTTGTGGCGCGTGTCCTCGTATTCGGCGCCGGGGTTGCCGAGGCCGATGGCGAGCAGGGGAGACATACAAGCTCAGCGGCTGTGGGGAACGCGAAAAGGGCGACCCAGCCGGTCGCCCTTCGCGGAGAAAAACGAAATGAGAGCCGGACGCGATGCCGGTGCGACGCCGCAGGGGAGCTACTGCTGATATTCCTGCTCGTCGCCTTCTTCGCCCTCGGCGGGTGCTTCGCCCTCGCCTTCTTCGGCGCCTTCGACGGCTTCGCCCTCCTCGGCCATCTCCTCCTCGGCGAGCTCCTCTTCTTCGGCTTCTTCTTCCTCGGTCGTCGGTGCGGTCTCGATCTGCGGGGCCACCACCGTCACCAGCGTCTGGTTCTGCGGGGTCTTGATCTCGTAACCGACGTCCAAATCGTAGACGTGGATGGAGTCGCCGATCTCTAAGTCAGTGATGTCGACCTCGATCTGCGAGGGAATGTTTTCGGGCAGTACCGAGATCGTGAGTTCACGGGCGATCTGTTGCGTGTCGCCCCCGTTCTGCTGCCCCACCGGGATCCCGGCGTAGTGCACCGGAACCGTGAGCGTCACTGTATCGCCCTCCTCAAGGGCCTGGAAGTCGGCATGCAGGGGACGGTCCGTAAGCGGGTGCAGGTCGTAGTCTTTCAGGATGCAGTTCCAGGACTCGCCATCCATCTGCACCTCGGCCACTGGGGCCGTGCGGCGGTAGATGAGCTTGTTTAGAGCGGCAATTGGAATCTGCAGCGGGGTCGACTCGATGGTCCGACCGTACAGGATGCACGGCACGCGGTTGCTTTCACGAATCTCGCGCGCGGCTTTCGAGCCGGTCTCGCGCGACTGGGCTTCAACGACAGGGGCGTCCATGACGGGGCTCGATCCAGTGAGTTAACGCAGGGGCTGGCGAAGGCGGAAGACCGCCTCTGTGTGCAAGACATCTCCTAGGCACCAGTCCACGGGTAGGTTCCGGGGGAGGACCGCCGATTCAAGCAAAATAGACGGTCGCCGGGCGGATCTCTGCGCCTCCCAGCGTGGGGGCGTACGCGGTGCCCTAGTCCGTAAAGAGCGTAGAGACGGACCGATCGGTGTAGATGTGGCGGATGGCTTTCGCGAACAGATTGGCGACCGTGACTACCTCAATGTCGTCCGATGGTCGTTTGAGGGGGATCGTGTCGGTAATAATGAGGCGCTCGATGGGGGAGGCCTCAATGCGGTCGTAGGCGGGGCCGGAGAGGAGCCCATGCGTGCAGGCGGCCATGATGCGGAGCGCGCCGTAGTCCTTGAGGGCTTTGGCGGCGCGGGTGAGGGTCCCAGCCGTGTCCACGATGTCGTCGATAATAATGACGTTTTTGCCCTCCACCTCGCCGATCACGTTCATCACGCGCGCCTCGTTCTGGCTCGGGCGACGCTTGTCGATGAGGGCGAGGTCCACGCCCAGGCGCTGTGCGTAGGAGCGAGCCATCTTGAGGCCGCCGACGTCCGGCGCCAGCACCACGAAATCGTCGAGGTCGAACTGACGCACGTGGTCGATGAGGACCGTGGAGCCGTAAAGATGGTCCACCGGCACGTCAAAGAAACCCTGGATCTGGGCCGCGTGGAGCTCCATCGTGAGGATGCGGTCTACGCCGGCGGACGTGAGCATGTTGGCCATGAGCTTCGCCGCGATCGACACGCGCGGCTGGTCTTTGCGCTCCTGCCGGGCGTAACCGAAGTAGGGAATCACGGCCGTCACGCGCTCCGCCGATGCCCGCTTGGCGGCGTCGATGAGAAGCAGCAACTCCATCCAGTTGTCGGCCTTTGGATGGGTGCTCTGGATGATGAAGAGGTCGGCTCCCCGGATGGACTCCTCGAAGTGGACGTAGATCTCACCGTCGGCAAAGTCACGGATGGTGAGGTCACCGAGGGTGGTGCCGTACGCTTCGGCAATTTTCTGGGCGAGAGCCGGATTTGAGCGGCCCCCGAAGATTGCGACGCGATTGTCGTTGCTCGAAGCGCGCATGGAGAGACGGCGGGCTAAAGGGAGGCACTCGGGGTGGGAAGAACGCCTTTTATAGTTGCCCGGGGTGGATTCGAACCACCACTAACGGCTCCAAAGGCCGCTGTCCTGCCATTAGACGACCGGGCAAGAGAATACGCAACGTAACGCACCGTCCCTTCACAGGATACCAAGCGAAGGGGGAGGAATCAACGAACGTCCCGGGGTTCAGTTCGTGAAGAGGCCCTGAGAAGCGAGGCCGATGCGTGAGGCTGGAGCGCACGTGCCGTAGAGATTTCCTCGGAAGCGCAAGTACAGCGCCAGGACGGTCCCTTACATCCAGGTTCGTAGCCCAGCGAGCTCCTCCGCCACCGCGGGGACCTCGCTCGGAGACAAGGCACCGCGCTCCGTCAAAATGCCTCCGGTAATGAGGTCGGGTGGGGTGGTATCGAAGCGGGGGGCCCACACCGTCAGGTCGACCGGCCCATTGTACACCGACTGCATAGGGGCAGATTCGTCGGTCGATGCGTCGTCCTTGACCGCGATTTTATCGGTGGCACAGGCAGCATACACCGGCACGTCGGCCCGATGAGCAGCGAGGGCGGCGCCGTAGGTGCCCACCTTGTTCACGATACCCCCGGAGGGACGCACCGTGTCGGCCCCCACCAGCATCGCGTCGATCGAGCCCTCGCTGAGGCGGCGGGCCCCGGCGGCATCGGGGAGAAGCGTGACGTCGAGGCCCGCATTCGCGAGGCGTTCGGCAACCTCCACACCTTCGCCACCGGGCGCCGAGACCGCAATCGTGACGGTGGGGGCAGGATCGGCGCGTTGGAGGGCGTCCAGGACGGTGCCGGAGTGGGAGAGGGTGAGCACGTGGGCCCCGCCAATCTGTGCCGCGGCCTGCGCGGCGGCGTTGGCGTCGGCCGCCAGGGCGCCCTGAATGGCCTCGTGGGCGTTCGTCTCAACCGTGATGGGGGAGAGTTCGGGCCGACTGGTGTGCATCACGCGGTGGAGGCGGTTGGCCAGTGCCGCCATCGACGGGCGGGCCTCCAGCAGGCGATGGGCCGTGGCCACGAGACGAGAGCGCGCGTCTTCGATCCCGGCACCGTCGGTCGTCGCCAGCATACCGGCTCGATCGCGCAGCACCTCCAGGGCACGGAGCGAAAGGTAGGCGGAGCCGTGCGTCGTGTCGTTCGTGACGCCGAGGATGGACGGGGCCACGCGGCGATACGAGGTCCAAAGGTCCGGCACCGTGTCGCGACGGAGCATCACGGTGGGGGAGTCCCACTCGGCCTCCGCGGTCTCCCAGTTGGTTTTGATCGATCGCGTATCGGCGTCGAAAAGGAACGGATGCACCTGCCACGGGGTGTCCCGGTCCGAATCCTCTACCGTGAACGCCGTGCCCTGCTGTGCAAACGTGACGTCATGTTCCTGTAGCCCTGTTTCTTCCTCGATCTCCTGCAGGGCGGATGCCCGCGGATCCTGATCCTCCACATGGCCCGTCACGGCACTCCACTGCCCCGGGTACGAATCTACGTCGTCGCTGCGCCGGAAGAGAAGCACCTCGCCGTGGTGCCGGAGAAACACCGTCACGACTGGTGTGGCGTTCGATGAAGCCATGGGCACGAGGCAAGTGGGCGGGGTATAGATGCGAAAGCAGTGATCCCACGGCCTTGACGACCGACCGATCCGCGCTCGGGAGAGGGGGTTGGAAATTTCGCACCTGATTACTACTATTGAGGTAGTAAAAATGGCAGGCAAAACTGCTACGCCGATGCGTTGTGTCGCTTGCATTCTTCTTTTGGGCGTTTTGGCACTTATGGGGTGCGCCGGGTCGGGGCCGAGCGGGCCCCCCTCGCAGCCGACAGGCCCGATGGCGGCACCGGTCGACTCGGTGGGAGAGGGAGGCGTAGGGGCCCGGGATTCGTCGACTGCGGCCCGCTCAGAGAGGGCGATTGATGCCTTGCGGGCCGCCTACGTGGAGGGGGCGTACGACGAGGTCGTTCGCCGCGCGCAAAAGTGGCGCCGCTCGTTCCCCGATACAGCCGCGGCAATTCAGTTCAACACGCTTCTAGGGCGGGCGGAGCAGGCGCGCGGACAGCACCCGGCGGCGATCAAAGTCCTGCGACGGGCCCGAGTGATGGCCGCCGAGTGTGGCCGGTCGCTAGTGGCCCTCGACCGCATCCTGGCGGAGAGTTACGTGGCGCAGTACCAGTGGCCGCGGGCTGCCTCGGCCCTGCGGCGGGTGCTAGAGGCCCGGCCCAGCGACCTCGCCGCGCGGCGGGCACTCGCGGAGGTGTACCGGCAGGCGCGGCGCTGGGAGGAGGCGCGGGCACAGTACAGGCATCTGGTGCGCACCGACTCCACGAATGGCAAGTGGTGGGCGCGTCTCGCGCAGTGCGCTCTCGAACTCGGGGCCACTGATTCGGCCCGGCGTCACTTCCAGTCGGCCCACCGACACCTGCCCCAGTCCGCAGACGTGGCCCTCTCTCTCAGCCGTCTGCACCGGGCCACCGGTCGTCCCGCGGCTGCCCAGCGCGTCGTCGATTCGACCCTTCACCATCAGCCCGGCGATCCGCGGCTTTGGCGGCGGCAGGCCGACCTTGCCTTCGAGCAGGACAAGTTGGGGACGGCCCGCCGTGCCTATGCCCGCACCGTCGCGACGGGCGACTCGTCGGCCACGGTGTACCGCCGCATGGGCATTATCGATGTGCGGAGGGGGCGGCCCACTCGTGCATTCTCCGTGCTCCAGAAATCCCTGCGCCGTGATTCCACCCACTCCCGAACGATGCTCTACCTGGGAATTGCTGCCCTCAACCTCGATCGGTTGCAACAGGCCACAACCTACTTCCGGCGCACCGTCGAGAACGAAACCCGCGGGCCCATCTCGACGGCGCTCGAACGGCTGGGACAGACCTACGACCAACAGAGACACGTCGGCGAGGCGGTCCGTGCATACAACACGGCCCTCCGCCTACGGCCCGAGCGAGCGGTCCTGTACTTTCGGCTCGCTACGGTCTACGACGAGCACTACCGGGACAAAAAACCCGCCGCCCGTTACTACCGTCGGTTCTTGCGGGCCGCCGACTCCACCGACACGGACCTCCGGCGCTACGCCAAATCCCGTCTCGAAACGCTCCGGCCCACCTTGCACATGCAGCGAAAGGGATGGACGGGCAGCTCTGGGGGGGAATAGAGGTCGTGGGCAAGGATCCAGGGGATGGATGGCCTGTAAGAATCTTTCACAAAGTAGTGGCGTCGGGCGAGCCGACGGCACTCCCACGTGTGGGCCGTGAGGCATTTTCGGATGGTCTCGATGCCTCTCCGCCGCCCCGGGAAATTCCGCCGCTGGATTCGTGTCCCGCCCCGATTCTCCGCAGCCTCATGCGCCGTGTCGCTATTTTACTTGCTGTTCTCGGCATTCTCGCGGGCTCCAGCGCCGTGGCCCAGCCCACTGTCTCCGTCCGGGGCAACGTGGGGGCAGCCTTCTTTCAGTCTCCTGAGGGGTTGAACAACGTTCTGAACTCGGGGGTGGACCTCGGGCTCGGGGCGGGCGTCCAGGTGTACGGGGGACTGGAGCTTGTGCTGCAGGGGAGCTACGACCGGTTTACGCTGAATGGAGACAACATCGCGTTAATCGACGACAATCTTCCCGTCGGCTCGCAGATTGAGGGTGGGGCCCTCAACGTCCTAAACGGCACCGTAGGGCTGCGCTACACCTTCCGGAATCCGAGCGACGCCCACCCATACGTGTCGGGTGGAGTTGGGCTCTACCATTCCGTGCTCGAACGGACAGATGTGGAGCAGCGGGAGGATCCCCTCCCGAGACTTGCGGCCACGCGGAGAGGATATCACGCAGCGATTGGATCGAACTTCCGCATCGACCAGACCTACAGCTTCTTCTTCGAGCCGCGGTACGTGATCGTGAATACTAGCGAGTCGGAGCTCGACACTAACACGTCGACTCGCTACGTCACGGTCCGCATGGGACTCGACATTCACCTCTAGGGGACCGACGCTGAGGGAAGCGAGACGGTACTGATCTACGCCGCCGTCGCGGCGTTAACGGCCTCCACGCGTTTGACCTTGGGCACGGAGCGCTTCAAGGCCTGCTCAATGCCGGCCCGCAGGGTCATCGTGCTCATGGGGCACGACCCGCAGGCGCCCAGAAGCTCCAACTCTACCACGTAGTCGGACGTGACGTTGAGTAGGCGCACCGATCCACCGTCCGCCATGAGGTAGGGGCGGATCGTGTCGAGCGCCTCCTCGATCTCGTCGCGCAGTTCCGGGTCGATGGTCGGGGTCGAAGACGCGTCGTTGGACATAAGGCGTCGGAGCAGTTGCGGAAGGCGGCGTGTGGCCGCGCCTGCTGAATGGAAGCAGGTGGCAATTCAAAGGGACTAACGGACGAGGCCACGGTCCGTTCTGTGGGGTCGGGGCCTCGGCGCAGAGCCCAAGCGAGTAGAGGGGCGGTTACTCGTACAGAATCTCAATCTTCTGCGTCGGGTCGTCCTCAGCGTTGCGAAGGGCGACCTGCTCTACGAGTTGCTCGGCGATGGCGTCGAACGCCTGTGCGGAGGTGCTATCGGGGTGGGCACGTACCAAGGGGGTGCCCTGGTCGCTGCTCTCACGCACCTTTTGCTCGATAGGCACTTCGCCGAGGAAGGGCACGTTGAGCTCCCGGGCCAAGTCCTGCGCACCCTCGCGGCCGAACAGGTAGTACTTGCGGTCTGGCTGGTCCGGGGGCGAGAAGTACGCCATGTTCTCGACCATGCCCACGACCGGTACGTTCACGTTGTCGAACATGGCCTTGCCCTTCCGCGCGTCCGCTAGGGCGAGGTCCTGGGGAGTGGACACCACGACGGCGCCGGTGAGGGGAATCGTCTGTACGATGGTGAGCTGCACGTCGCCGGTGCCGGGGGGGAGGTCGAGGATCATGTACTCGATCTCGCCCCAGTCCACGTCGCCGAGGAA
>CAJXKO010000074.1 GCA_913055845.1 uncultured Bacteroidota bacterium
CGGAGCACACCGCCCGTCGCCGAAAGCACAAACGACAGGGGAGCCAGGAGCGTGTGAACGATCAGGAAGCCCACAAAATACGGGCGGGACTGTGGACGTCCGAAGACGTACGTCTCGAGTGCCATGTAAATTGTCCAGAGAAAAGAAAGTGTTAGATATACGGTCATATATCACCCAAGTTATCTAGTGAAAAACTCGTTGTGTAGGACGGAACGGCCCGACGGCGCTGCGAGGTGCATGCCGTCGGCAAAAGAAGATTTTTGGCTTTTGAGTGCCGTTGGTATACCGTATCCGTCTAAATCATGTGTAGTATCAACGACGGGAAGGGGGATCAGTTTTGTGCTGGATAGATCTTTACGACGACGATCATCGGATGAAGGAAGCGGTTCCGCCCCTTGGGGTTGGGGGAAGAAATTTATGCACGACTTGATCCCCTTTCGGCCCCCATTGACGGGAACAAGCGTTCCCACCAGCCCGACGTTCCGCCGGACGATACCGGGATGAGGCTCTGTGGCCGCGGGAAGTGCGGAAGGCGTCACAAAATGCGGAGACCAGATGGATCTCGCGCGCACGGTCGAACCCCACCCGCACGCATGCATTCGAAGAAAATCCGTCACAAAAGCGAACGAATACGGCCGATGAGGGCGGGGGCGGCTACTCGTCGCGTTTTCCTCACTACCTACGTGTGCTCATGTCGTCTCTACGGTCGAGTCGCCTCCTCCAAATACTTCTGGGCATAGTTGGGGTCGTGCTCACCGTGCTCCTTGTTACGCCGGAACTCGTCGTCGAGTACTTTTGGCTCGGGGAGCTGGGCTATGCCAGCGTGTTCTGGACCATTCGGGGGACGCAGGTGCTGCTCTTCGTTCTCGTCTTGGGGGTGGCGGGGCTGTATTTTGGGGGTAATTTCCATGTCCTGGTGCGCAACATCCCACCCCTGTGGGCCTCGCAATGGGCACAGGAGGGGGAGGCGCCCCAAGTGGGGGGGAAGCCCCTGACGCGTGACCGGCTCAAGCGCCTTGCCTATGTCGTCGCGGGGGTACTCAGCCTGCTCTTTGCCGCCGGATTCTCGGGGCGCTGGAATGACCTGCTTCGCTTCTGGTACGCAGGGTCCTACGGGCAGGCCGATCCCGTTTACGGCGTAGACCTAGGGTTCTATATCCTGGAGCTTCCGTTCCTGCAGGCGCTCCAGAGCGGCGTCGTGGGACTGGCATTCCTCGGCCTGTTGGCGCTCGTGACCGGGTACGTTATCGCCGGGCAGATTGGCATCCAGAACGGCGGCTTCGAGGCCGACGCCGGGGCCCTCCGGCATCTTGGGGCCAACATCATCTTCTTGCTGCTGGGGTGGGCGTGGGGTTTTTATCTCGACCTGTACGAGCTGCTGCAAGAGGGGGGCGGGGCCGTCTATGGGGCGGGCTATACGGACGTCAACGTCATGATCCCGGCCCTTTACGTAATGGTGGCGGCCACGATCGTGCTCGCGGCCCTGATTGGCCTGAACCTGTATCAGCGACGGCTCCGTCTCCTCGGAGTCGGAGCGGTGGGGTACGTCGTCCTGCTGGTGGGGGGGCTCGTGTTGGCCCCCTCGCTCGTTACACAGATTACCGTTCTGCCCAGTGAGCTGCAGATGGAGCGCCCCTACCTTGAGCACAACATCGAAATGACCCGTGAGGCCTACGGGCTTCAGGGCTTCAAGGAGCGGTCGTATCCGGCCCGTCCGGACCTACCGGCGAACGCCGTGGAGGACAACGAAGAGACGATCGACAACGTGCGGCTGTGGGATCCCCGGCTCCTCATCGACACCTACCGGCAACTGCAGGAAATTCGGCTCTACTATGAGTTCTACAACGTCGACGTGGACCGGTACATGCTGGACGGCGATTACCGTCAGGTGATGGTGTCAGCGCGCGAACTCACCCAGCAGCTCCCGGAGGATACTTGGGACAACCGCCACGTCCGCTTCACGCACGGATACGGCTCGGTGGCCAACCTGGTGGCGCGGGAGGGGACAGAAGGCAGTCCCGAGTTTCTCGTACAGGACATTCCCCCGGAGGCCGACTACGAATCGCTCGACGTGGACAATCCGGCCCTCTACTATGGGGAGAACACGCCACACTACCGCATCGTGCCGGCGGGGGTGCCCGGCGACTCGTTGGAGCTCAATTATCCCCGCTCCGGCGAAAACAAGTACACCCGGTACGCGGGAGACGGGGGGGTGAATGTGGGCAGCTTCTGGAAGCAGCTGCTGTTCTCCTACTACATGGGAGACTTCAACATCCTCCTCACCGACTACATTCAGGACGACAGTCAAATTCAGTTCTGGAACCAGGTAGGCGAGCGGGTGCGCCGAGTCGCCCCGTTCCTGGAGTTTGACAGCGATCCGTATCTCGTGCTCGGCGACGACCGGCAGTACTGGATTCAGGACGCCTACACGACGAGCAACTCGTTCCCCTACTCCGAGCCGATTCGCGGCCAGCGCGGCTATGAGGGCACGCGCTACATCCGCAACTCGGTGAAGATCGTCGTCGACGCGTACAGCGGCGACGTGTCCCTTTACGTCAGCGATCCGGACGATCCGATCATCCAGACCTACCAGCGGATCTTTCCGGATCTGTTCCAGCCGCTCGACGCCATGCCGGAGACGCTGCGGAACCACATCCGCTACCCGCAGGATTACTTCGAGATGCAGGTCGAGCGCTACCGGCGCTACCATCAGACCCAGCCGCAGGTCTTCTACAACAACGAGGACCTGTGGACCCGGCCCCAGGAGCAGTACGCGGGCCAGCAGCAGCGGATGGAGCCCTACTACATCCTCACGGACCTGCCCGGCCAGGACGCGGCGGGGCTTGAGTTTATGCTGATGATGCCCATGACGCCCGAGGGGCGTGACAACATGATCAGCTGGATGGCTGCCCGGTCCGATCCTCCAAATTACGGCGACGTGGTGGTGTACGAGTTGCCCAAGGACCGACTCATCCGCGGCCCCAACCAGATTGAGTCTCGCATCGACCAGGACACTGAGATTTCGCGGCAGCTCTCGCTTTGGGACCAGCGGGGGTCGAGCGTCATCCGTGGCAACTTGATCGTGGTTCCGATCGAGGAATCGTTCCTCTACGTGGAGCCGATCTTCCTGGTGGCGGAGCAGATCCAAATCCCGGAAATGCAGCGTGTGATTGCGGCCACCGACCAGCAGGTGGCCATGGAACGCACCCTGCGCCAGTCGCTCAACAGCGTCATGGGCGAGCAGGTCGTGGAGACGCGCGACGATGCCCTCGCGCAACTGGAGCAGGCGGCGGGGGCGGCCCAGGCCGCCGCCCCCGAGCAGGTCGAGGGCCTTCAACGGGCCAAGACACTGATTCAGGAGGCCCGCGATGCGTTGCAGAGCGGCGACTTTGCCACCTTCGGCGACCGGTTCGAAGAGCTGGAGCAGGAGCTCGACGACATTCCGCTCCCCGACACGACCGGGGCCGTGCCCCCCCCGACGGGAGCCGTTACGGACACAACCCGGACGAACTAGCGCGGCGCTCCCGGATGCCGACGGTTGGGGCTATCGCTTCTGGATCAGGATCCAGTTGTTGCCGGCCTGGTCCCGGTAGAGCCGCACGTCCACGAGGGTAGGGCGCATCTTGTAGGTGAACGTGTACGTGAAGTGCTCGTCGAGGTCACCGTCTTCGACCCCATCCTTGAACCGCCCCAGGAAAAGCGGATTGTTGCTGCAGGGCGCCAGTTCGGTGAAGAAGTTGGTGCCGACGGCGTCCTCGGGATCCACCCCGCTGAGGTTCGACTCGTAGCGGTTATAGAACTGCACAACGCCCGTATCGTCAATCCGGATGATGCCAAATGGGGCGTTGTTGCGTTCCTGCGAACTGGCGTGACGCAACTCTTCCCCCACCCCCTCGTCGTCGAAGGAAAAGTCCGACGTGGACACGTCCGTGGGGCCGTCCTCCGTCTCGTCCACGTCCGCGGGCCCGTCCGGGTCGGGCTCATCCTCGCGCAGGTAGGAATACGGGTCCTGAGGAGTGGACATAGAGCAGGATGCAGAAGCCGAAAGACAGCTGGTGGGGCAAGGTCGTCGTCGCGACGCGCCGAACGCAGGCCTAGGGCCCCAGGGGGTGACACGTGCACCCTTCGACTGGGAAATTCTTGTATTGGTCGGGCGGAGCATCGATCCGGCCGTCGCCGAAAAGCCGTGAGTGGCACGGCGGCCGCCCCCCAAGCACGAGCGGATGTAACCAAGTCGCTATGAACCTTTGGGCAAATGAAGGGCAAGAATCCTCGTCTCAATCCTTCAATACGACTGCCTAGAGACTCTTACTTCTGGCTCCTTCCCCGACGTTCGGAGCCGCCACCAGACGGGGATGACATAGCGAATGTCCTTGAACTTGAAGCACGGACGGATGAAGCAGATGACAGACGAGTCCACGGAGGCGAACTCTAAACTGGAGACCCTTCGGGGCCGCATTAAGTCGGCACTCCAGGGGTCTCTTGAGGAACAGTGGGACGAGGTGCTGGGGGAGTGGCGGGGCGCAAGTCCCCCCGACCGTGCAGATGTGCGGACGCAGGTCGCGGCGCTCCGCGACCGGATCCTCGACGGACTTTTGGCAATCGAATCCTTCGAAGAACTCAAGCGAGGGCTCGCCATCGGCTACATTGAGATGAAGTGTCGCTGGACGATGCTCAACACGCAGATCCAGCAGCAAACAGCACAGGAGGGACGCCCCGACGAGCCGCTCATCTACCGCGCCACGTGCGTGAGTCTCATTGTGCAGGCGCTCGAGCCACTGCTCAGCCGAGAATATGTGGAAAACGTAGCCAATCTCCTGGCCGATCCGCTCTCGGTGTAGGGCTCGCAGGGACGCGCCATAGGAAAGCTGAGTGTACCGGCTGGATCCATCGAAAATTTCGGGAGGATTCGGGACAAGGCCGGTTCGGTAGGGACGTCGCGTTGCAAGGCGCGAGGTCCCTTTTCTACGTTCTGCGTCGGGCGGCATTCCGGGGAGGCCGCCGGGCCGGAGGGCAGAAGACGAGCACAGCTTTCGACCAGCGGCGAAACGCCATCATGGAATGGATTACGTCTCCCGAAGCCTGGATTGCGCTCGGTGCGCTGACGGTTCTCGAGATCGTGCTGGGCATCGACAACATCGTGTTCATTTCGATCCTGTCGAACAAACTGCCCCCTGCCCAGCAGCCGCTGGCGCGCCGCGTTGGCCTGGCGCTGGCCCTCGTGGGGCGCATCCTATTGCTGCTGTCCATCAGCTGGGTGATGTCGCTCACGACGCCCCTCTTCTCGATCCTGGAGCAGGCGTTTAGTGGGCGCGACCTCATTCTGGCGGTCGGGGGGCTGTTTCTCATCGGGAAGGCGACGACCGAGATCCACGAGAAGCTTGAGGGAGAGGACGGAACGACGGAATCACAAGCCGGGGTGACGTTTGCGGGTGTGATCGCCCAAATCTTCCTGCTTGATGTTGTCTTTTCCCTCGACTCAGTCATCACGGCCGTCGGGATGGCCGAGCACGTCGAGGTCATGATTATCGCCGTCACCATTGCCATCGTGATCATGATGGTGTCGGCAGAGTCCATCTCGGGCTTTATCGGGGAGCATCCGACCGTCAAGATGCTGGCCCTCAGTTTTCTGCTTCTCATCGGGGTAACGCTCCTGGCAGAGGGGCTTGGCCAGCACATTCCGAAGGGGTACATTTACTCGGCCATGGCCTTTTCTCTTCTTGTGGAACTGCTCAACCTGAATGTGGATCGAGACGGGGAGGAGGTGATCGGCGAAGAGAAATCGAATCCGGTACGGCTCCATCATCCCCGACTGCGGCGGGCGGTGGAGCGAGCGATGAAAGACGAAGCCTGAACGGAACGGGGTTACGCCTGCCCGCCCGTGTCGTCCACGCCGGGGCATGTGAGAGGATGGTCGTTGTTCTCCCGATCGTACACTTCGATCGGATCGATGACGTCCGCCGGCACGGCCTGCGCGAAGTGTGGCCCGGGCGGGGTGTAGTCCTCCTCGAGCATCTTCATCTTCTCGCCCGAGATGTCGATGAGCTGGCTCGTCTCCGGCATCTCCGGCCCCACCGAGAGGCCGCGGTTCTTCTTGAGCTTGTTCATCGCCACGAGCCAGTCGCCATACGGCTCCTTCGTGTCGCTGCCGGGGATGACGAGGTGGCCGATGTTGTACTGGACGCTGATCTTGTCCGTCACGGCCTGGCTCATGTTCTGCCGGGTCTCCTCGTCCCAGGGCGGCAGGCTCCACTTCGCCACGGCCGACTCAATGAAGAGCGACGTGTAGGCGTTGCCCTCGCCGTCGTACTGCGTATGCAGCGGGCCCTGGTCCACCGGCACCTCCCCCTCCACGACGCTGTCGTAGTTCACGATGGGCACGCCGCGGAATTCGCCCTGGAAGTCCTCGTTCTCCACGGCCATCTTAAACTGCTCGAAGTCAAAGACCGTGGTCGTCGGCTGCAGCTTCCCGGAGGCCACGATCCAGCGGCCCGACGGCGAGGCGTCGATGCCGTGGGGCGACTTGCTCACGGGCACGAAGTACATCACGCCCTCGTGCTCGGCCGGGTCGATGAGCGCCACCCCGTTTCGGGTGTCGATGTCGTTGTTCTGCACGACCTCCTCCGCGCGCTCCCAGTTCACGAACGCCGCGTAGTCGCGGTCGCGCTGGCTGGCGTTGATCTCCAGCGAGTCGTGGGCCATCTCGGTGTTGTAGGAGGTCCAGAACGCCCAGCCGTCGCTCGGGCCCTTGTCGGTGGAGCCGAGGTCCCAGTTGAACGGCGGCGTCTTGATCTGCTAGCCTACGCTCATCTCGCCGCCAGCGGCGGTGTCGACCTCCACGCCACTCACGACGCCATTGAAGTTTTCCTCGTACGTCTCGATCGGGGCGTGCCGTCCCTTCGGCAGCGGCACCGAGAAGCGGGTGGCCACGAGAAGGTACTCCGTGTTCGGCGTTACGAACGAGGAGCCGTGGTTCCCCATGGAGTTGGAAATGGGACTCAGAATCTGCTTCGTCTTGAAGTCCCGCAGGCTGATGCGCGCCACCCGGTTGTTGGCGTTGTCGTTCACGAAGAGCCAGCGGCCGTCGTAGGTGCCCTCGCTTTTCGAGAGGCCCGGGTGGTGCACGTCGCCCCACCGGTACTCGCCCAGCATTTCCTTCGACTTTTTGCTAAAGCCGTAGCCGTGGCCGGGCGAGGGCGTGAAGACCGGGATGGTCTGAATCTGGCGCAGGGACGGCAGGCCGGCCGCGCAGAGGGCGTTGGGCTTCAGGCCGATGCCTTTTTCACGTGCATCGTGCCCTGCATGGTGGCCCAGTGGCCCGGAAAGTTGCAGACGTAGCCGTGCTCGCCCGTCTCCTCAGGCGCCGTGAAGGTCACCTCCACCGTCTCGCCGGGCTGAGACATGGGGGTGTACGCGAGCACCTGCTCGCGGAGCGGGCCCTCCTGCGGCACGTAGTCGTTCGTTGACCCGGCCCGGGTGCCCGCCTCCCCACCTCGCGAAAGAGCGCCTCGTCGTTGGAGGTCAGAATCACGACGTTGTGCTGTATCGACGGGCTCGTGGCCGTATTTTCGAAAACGAGCTTGATCGTCTGCCCCGGCGCCACGGTAAAGTTCGTCTGCCTGTACTTCATCTGGTTGCCTCGTCGCTGGAGGGTCACCGTCTGGTCGACTGTGCCGGACGGTTCGGACTGAGAGGCGTCCGACGAGGACGCGGCCTCCGTCGTCGAGGATGACGAGTCGGATCCTCCACATCTCATGAGGGCCGGGACGAGGAGCAGGGCGAGAGGCAGTGTGAGGGAGCGGAATTGCATGGCAGTGCGGGACGGGTGTGAGGTCGAATGCACTCGCCAACCTATCGGCCATGCGCAAAGACGTCCTTGACCTAGGTCAACTCGCCGCCTGGTTCATCGATGCTTGATGCGATGCCCAATACGCGAGGGGCACCTAGGGGGCGGAGAGAGAGGATAAGCTTCCCGGACCCAAGCGGAAAGACGGAAGGGGATGCTGGCAGATCGGGGCCCGCGCGGCATGGGGCCGGCGGAAAGCTAGTGGACGACCGGATACCAGCGTGTGCGCCGGGTGTACACGGAAGAGCGGTCCCGGCGCGGCCCATCAGGTGGCCGTGGTCGTCGCAGGAATCGGGAGCGTTGGGTCAGCGGCCTCAATCGGGGGCTCTTCCACCTCGACCTGCTCCAGGAGCTCCTCCACGTCGTGCGCCTCCGTGAGGTCGCGGTGGGTGAGCCAGAGCCCTTCGTGCTCCACGAACTCCTTTTTGGGCCAGCCTAGGAGGCGGATGCTGAGCTTGGAGGGAGCGTCGGGGTTTCGCCAGAAGAGCACCACGCCGGCGGCGTCGGGTAGCAGCTCGCTCCATTCCAACATCACGCTCCACACCCGCTCGCGGACGGCCTTCTTCATTGTCGGGGCCACGTACACGCCGGGGGCGATTTCTTGCATGCACGAGGCCAGAAAGCCGTCAAAGCGGCCCGGGGTGTTGCGGGTGACGGCGATGGTCATGAGTGATGCATGAAGCGTGATGGGGGGATAGGAACAACGGAGGACGGGGATCACACCGTCACGACTCACGATCCAGCAGGTCCTTGATCTGATCGATCATGTCGGGAATGACGTCCTCGTCCCGGAGTGTGGCCCCGGCCATTTTCCGGGCCGTCGGCTCGATGTCGCGCCCCGGCTGGCGCTCCACCTTTTTGGTAGCACGAAAGGCGATGGGTAGAGTGGTGGAGCTGCGGAAGAGGTCGGCAATGTCCAGCGCGAACGCGTGCCCCGACGACTCGTGGATGAAGCCCAGCTCGGGGACGGTGCCTGTGACGGCCACGGCGATGCGGGCCGCGGCATAGACCGCCGTCACGGCATGGTTGATGGCGTGGTTGACCGTGTCATTCGCGTCCGGGTTGTTGCGGTCATAGCGGCGCCCGTTCCACTCCACCCCGTGCTGGTCGGCCAGGTTCTGGTAGACCTTCTTCACGCGCCGCCCCTCGATGCCACGAAGGGAGTCGAGGTCGCGCTGGTGAGATGGGAGCTCGCCCCCGAGGCGGATCTGGTACATCTCTCGGGCGACGTCCACGCGCGTTTCCTCGTCGGCCCACAGCTCCGCGTGTGTTCGGGCGCGGTCCGCGCTGTCGGGGCCGAAGGGCATGCTCGTTGCGTAGAGGCGAACCCCTTTGGAGCCGACGGCGAGCAGGCCCGTGTCGCGGCGGGCGAGGATGCGGAGGGCGTCGTGGCTCACCACCCCGCCAGGGCCGAGCAGGATGTTGGAGACCTGCTGGTAGGGAATGTCGTAGGCCCCCGCCTCCAAGTCGTCAAAGCCAGCGGTGGTGAACACTAAATTTCCGTCCTCCACGGCGAGGCGACCCCGCTCCAGCCACATGAGCCCGTGGCGGTCGGCGTGAGGCACGCGGGCGGTTTCGAGACCGAGACGTCCCTTGAGCGGCATGAGATCAGTTTCGAGTTTCGAATGTCGAGCTGTGAGTGACGCTCTCCCATAAGACCTCCCATTCTCCCACCCCCCCTCACGCCCGGCGCACCTTCAGCATGCCGTAGCCGAAGCTCTTGTGCCGCCCGAGGCCGGACCGAAGGATGTCGACGAACGCGTCGCCGTCCGTCACCTCTAGGGTGCCGGTGAGCGTCACGTCGGGGCGCTTAATCGTGTCGGGTGTGCGGTCCGGGCCGTTGCGGCGCGTCATGCGCTCGATGGAGAAGCGCGTCATCCCGGTCGATTGTAGTTCGGCGCCGCCCCGAATCTCAAACTGTCGATCCAGCCAGTCGCAATAGACCTGCTCGCGGCTGAGGTCGTCCTCTTCGGGGCGCGTCCACGCCTCGGCAAGGAACGCATCGAGTTCTTCCCCTTCGTCCCAGCTGCGCGTCTCGCCGTGCTGGTTCACCCCTTCGCCCGCCGACGCCTTGCGGACGACGGGGCAGGCGCGGAGCTCGAACTGGAGCGCCATGCCCTCGGGGAAGGTCTCGGGCATCGGCTTGGCGGCCAGCCGGTCCCAGTCGCAGATCTCGTAGACCGTGGGGCCGGCGTCGAGCTGCGCGCTCGCCTGGAGCGTGTCGGTGTCCGCCGCGGTGTAGCCGAGCACGCGGACCCGGCGGCCGTTCTGCGACTCATTTTCGACTGAGTACGGCTGGGGGGCGTCGTTCTGAAAGAGCTCCTTCAACGCGCAGTGGACGAGGTAGCCGGTGTCGGTTTGAGCGAGGGGCAGGTGCAGCATCTTGCCGAGTGTGGTGAGGCCCTTGGCGTCGAGGCCGAGCTGCACCATGTAGAAGTCCGAATCGGACATGAGGAGAAATGCAAGAGTGAGAAGAGGTTACGTCTGCGGGCGCACGGTACCGTTCACAATCCACCGCTCGCCGACATGGATCTGGTTCCGCCAGTCGCGCCGGTCGGTGACGGGCTGTCGCATGTCTTCGTCCAGCGGCCCCTCGTCAGAGGGATCGTCCGCGTCCGGATGGGTCGGCCACCAGGCTGAAAACGTGGGACCGTCGTCCGCCCGATCGTGAAGGGGCACGCGAACGAGGGCGTGGGGCAGTGTATCGACCTGCTTCCGATCCACAAACAGGGACTCGGCGGGAAGGCACGGCTTGCGGCCGAGGAAGAGGGGCCGCGCCGGATGTTTGACCGCTGCCTCCAGATCGTCGAGCGTCGGGGCCTCGTCCGGCGGCTCCAGCGTGACGGCGACGGTGTGGATGGCGTCGGCCCAGTAGTCGCGGTAGCGGATGTGCGTGCCGTCGCTGGCGGAGCCTCCAGCGCGCGATTCGAGATGGCCGTAGGTCGTCCACGCCCGGTCGTCGTCCATGTACGGCTTGGACAGGTCCACCGTCTGGTAGTCCTGGATCTGACGACCGCGGCGGTCCTGGCGCGAGGCGTAGCGGAGCCGCTCCTGCAGGCGCTCCAGCCGGTCGAATTCGCTGTGGTCAAATCCCAGCGCGTTCCCCAGCAGGCCCGCCATCATCGACAGGGCCGGATAAGGCTGGATCTCGCCCTGGTTGTCGACGATTGGGGCGCCGAAGCTCATCAGCGGTGCGTCGAACCGAAGAATCAGTACGTCCATCATTGGCCTCCCTGGATCTGGTTTGCGGTCCATTCGGCAATGTCAGGCACCGTCGTCGTGTCGTCCACCTTCAGGCGACCGGTGAGGGCGTCCGTCGGCCCCATCGCGGCGAGGCGGCGGTCGGTCTGCACGCCGTACATCTGGTCGATCTCGTCGACGTACTGCCCCAGCTTCTCGTAGCTGTTTTCGAGGACGTTCTGGGTGGGGGCAGGCGTCTGGAACGCGTTCGCCAGCGTGCGCGGCTGGGCGGTGCCGCTCTCGGCAAAGAGGCACTGCGCATAGGAGTAGGGGGCGGTGGAGCCGAGCTTGGCCCCCGGGGAGACCGTGGCCATCAGGTGCGTGAACCGGCGCATCACTTCGGCGGCGAGGTCGGTGTTGCCGTCCTGCCAGTTATCACGCTCCACGCCGGAGAGGTTGGAGACGAGCAGCGGCACGTCCACCACGACGTAGCTGTAGAAAAGGCCGCTCGTGAGCTCCTGCGTGTTGATGTGTCCGGCGCCTAGCTCGCCGCTCTCCTCCGGTTCGTCGCGCCGCAGCTCATCGACGGCCGAGAAGTAGTCGCTCTCGCTCTCCTGGGCGTGGGTCGTAAAGGCGTGCGCCACGTGCACCGCCGCATCCCCGCGTGCCAGCACGTCGCTCGTGGCCATGCGCCCAAACATGGCGGCGTCGAGCCCGCTGGCGAGCTCCAGCCCCTTCAGGTTTTTCTTCAGCTCCCGCTTTGAAAAGTCGCGCATCGCGTCCGCCGCGTCGGAGACCGTGTCGCCGTCCGGCTCTCCATTGTGGTCCCAGAAGACCGGGAAGTCGTCCCGCGCCGCCTCGATCTTTTCGGCGGCCAGATCGCGCAGGTACCGCATCTCCGGCACGCCGAAGATGGTGACCTGATTGGTATCGATCATCTCCCTCGGATTGTCGTCCTCGTCCGGATCGATGAGCGTCTTCAGGTCCCGCTTTCCGGCCTTGTCGTCAGAAAGCAGCCGCTCTTTGAGCGCAAAGGTGACGGCCCGCACGAGCGGCGCCGGATGCCCATCGTCGATGAGCGGCTGGGCGAGGCGGCGCCAGAACGTCTCCCGCGAGCGGAGCGACTCGGGCACGTCCATGTCGTAGAGGGCGTGCTCGCCGTCGAAGTTTCTCCAATGGTACTTGAGGCACTGTGACGAGACGCGCGTCCGGGTGGCCCCGCCGAAGGGAAGTTGTTTGGCGAACCCGGCGTCGTCCCTGTTCAGCAACGTACTCGGGTAGGAGGTCAGCGCGTGAAGTTGAATGAACATGGATGTGTTGCGTATAGCGTAGAGCGTATTGCGTAAGTGAGATCGTCGGAGCGGTTAGTCGTCTTGCTCCTGAGCGTGGAGGGTGCGGTAGTAGGGGCGGGCGATGCGGAGGCGTACGTCCTCGGCCGCCTCGCCGGACTGCACGAAGAGCAGCTGACGCACGTCGTCCCAGTTAGCCGGCTGTTGTTTGCTGGCAAGGTACTGGGCCATGCGGCGGAGGAGGACCGGGAGCGTCTCGTCGTCGGCCTCCAGGAGTCGCACGAAGCGGGTCTCCGACCACCCGGCCTCAGCGAGTGCTTGTCCGAGTGGCACGTTGTAGTCGTGCAACCCCGCGCAGTGGGCCATCCCCATCAGGAGCGTGGCCCAGCGTTGCTCCCACTTGGTCTGCCCAATCCAGTCCGGGGCGTCGCCCTGGTCCAGTTCGAGCAGGACTTTCCAGAGGGTCGGGGTGACGGGCGTGTCCGGGTCGATGCGGCGGAGGGCGGCGCGGTCGCCGTTGGGCAGGCGTCCGGTTTCGGGGTGAAGCATCCCGGCGGCTCGGCCGACGGCTTGGGAGGGAGAGATGGTGTTGTCTTCATCAGTCTCGGGATCGGGTTCAGTCTCTGTATCTGGAGGTGGAGGCATAGGGCGAGCAGATTTGCCAATATTATCGAGGGGACGCCCATTTTGGCTTGATCCAAAATGGGCGGAAAAGATCAAGGCGGTGAAGAAAATGGCGGACGCTGTGTCGGACTCCACTGAAATTCGGGGAACTCCCGCTTCCTTGTTCGGAAGCGCTCAGACATCCCGAATTTCGATCGTTTCGTCCTCTGCAGTCTCCGAGCCGCCATTTTCTTCAAGGCCAGAGTTCACGATTCCAGTGGAGCGGAAGCATTCGTCTGCGGGGAAGAGTCCGACTCTGAATTTGTGAAGGCGTACTTGAGGGTGTCGCGGGCGGCGCCGTGGAAGATGGTGCGGGCGCTGCTGCGGGCCCGCCAGTAGCGGGTGGAGGAGCTGGGGGCGTGGTCCTCGGCGTCGTCGAACTGGGTCTGGGCCTCCTCCCAGAGCAGCGATTCCCAGTGTTCGCGGGCTTCACGGTCGCTCATGTCGACTGACGCCCAGAGCGCCTCGAAGAACCGGGCGTCCACGGTGCGGTCGAAGGCGTCGAGCCAGGGCCCCACGTCGTCGAACTCGATCGCGTCGGTGTCGCCCCCGCCCAGGAGCGTGGCGATGGCGGGGTACAGCACCGAGCGCTCCACCTCCTGAACCAGTTCGACGCGGTCTCGGGTGCGCTGCGCCAGCTGCTCGCGGCGGGACTTCTCGCGGAGCCAGCTGGAGGTCGAGGCTGGAACGGGGACGATGCGGTGGTGGAGCCCTTCAGTCTTTCCCTGCCCGCGCACCAAGGCCCGGGCCACGAGGTAGACGCGTCCCTCGTCCGAATCGCGAAACTGGAGGGCCGGTGGGCGGGCGTACTCCCCCTCGAAGACGATGTCCTGCAGGCGGTCGTAGGTGAAGCCTTCTCCCGGGAGCGTCAGCGCCTTCCTGCCGCTCTTTTCGATGGGGGTCCAGGGGTCGCCGGTGTCGCCGTTGAGCGAATCGGGCGCATCGACGCGCTGCCCCTTCGTGTTGGCCCGCCAGCACACGAGATCGCCGTTCTCTAGCCGAAACCGGATGCGGCGACAGATTTCGAGGAAGTAGGGATCGCAGTCGTCCAGCGGAATGGCACTCTCTTTCGCGCCGTCCCACGGCTCAGTCCACAGCAGCGCGGGGCCGTCGAGCGTGTAGCGATCGGCCAAGGCCTCGCGCTCGGAGCGCAGCACGTCCACGTCGCGCCGAAAGCGCTCGCTCCACGACAGGTCATTCGCAAGGCCCAGCATCGGTCGGTTGCCAAAGCCACCGTTCATCCGCACGATCCCGTAATTGCCACGACCCAGGAAGCCCTCCATCGTCTGCAGCGTCACGAGCGCGTAGATCCAGTGCTCGGGCCGCGGGTGGCGAATGCGGCGGGCCTTCACGTCGTGACTCTTCGACGTGATGAGTACGTCGAGCTGGTCGGGCGTGGGCACGTCGGCCTTGTAGCCCGCGTCGTCGAGCGATCCTTCGGGCACCGGCGACTGCAGGAACGCGGGGCGAGACCCATCCGGCACGACCAGGTACCACGCCGCTGCCTCTCCGTCGGCCAGCCCGACCAGCGCGTCGTGCCATCCGGACGCGTCAGATGGGATCGTGCCCCCGACCTCCCGGGAGGCCGCCATCGCGGCGAGCTGCACGAGGAAGCTGTGCCATGCCTGCTGCTGGTGGGCCTGCAGCGCTTCGAAGCTGAGAATATTGTCCTGGGCCAGCCGGTGAAGAATTTGTGGCAGGGACTGCCTCTGCACGCGTCCGTCCGGCAGCCGAACTCGAAGGAGCGGGTCGTCGAGGAGCGAGTGCTTCATGAAGGGGAGAATCGCGGTCCGAAAGGCAATGCGCGGAGGCAATGGTGGCGACGTGCTGCGGCGGGGCGCACCAAGATACAACGCCGCTGCGCCCGGGCGGACATCTCGTGTCCGGATAACGATGGGACGCTGATCACTCGAAAACCAGTCCCGAAACCGCGACGCAGGTATTCTTCGATTCAGTTTTCCAGATGACCCAGTTACTTCGAATGAGGATCGAGGATCGCGACGAACCGCAACAGTCTGCTGCCTTTCGGTCACACTGAGGTCGAGAAGCGAACTCCACTCCTCCTCTCGCAAGGCACAGAGCGATTTAAGGCCGCAGACGAGACAAACGTAGCTTCTCCCGAACAAGCTACTTATCCTTCTCAGCAGGACCTCGGCCGAGAAGAATCGACCGCACGCTCACGTACTCGTCCAGATCGGGCCAGTGCAGTCCCGCCCCATGGCC
>CAJXKO010000075.1 GCA_913055845.1 uncultured Bacteroidota bacterium
GACGCGCCGGTGGCGCGCATCTGCAGCGCCGAGGTCCCGATGCCCTACGCGCGCCACCTGGAGCAGGCCGCTCTGCCACAGACGGAGACCATCGTACAGACCGCAACAGACATGACGGAGACCTATGGGTGAGTTTCGCATGCCCAGCATGGGCGCCGACATGGAGGCAGCCACGCTCGTAGAGTGGACCGTGGAGCCGGGCGACGCGGTCCAGCGCGGCGATATTATTGCCGAGATCGAGACCGAAAAGGGCAACATCGACGTCGAGGTCTTCGAGGACGGCGTGGTCGACGAGCTGCTCGTGGAGCCCGGCGAGAAGCTGCCCGTGGGAACGGTCTTGGCCCGGATCCGGAGGGAGAAGGACGACGAAGAAGCACCGGCCGAAGCAGTCACTTCGAAAACGGAGGGCACCGAACCCGCCCACGCAGGCGATGGGGAGTCGACAGCACCACGTCTTCCGGAAAAGTCCCCGACGGTGCCGCCCCGGCGGCACGTGCGCGCCTCCCCCCTCGCCCGCCGCGTGGCCGCCGACCTGGGCGTCGATCTGTCGAAGGTGACGGGTAGCGGCCCGCAGGGGGCCATCCAGCGGATTGACGTGGAACGCGCCGCCCAGGCCCTAGCGCCCCCTGAAATGCCTCCCGAGAAAGAACCGCCGGAGGAGGCCCCCAAGGAAGAGTCCCCTGCGGAGGAAGCCCCTACAGAGGAGGCGCCCACTACGGAGGCGGAGGCACCGTACCCCGAGCGCATGCGGCAGGCCATTGCAAAAGCCATGGCGCGGTCGAACCGCGAGATTCCCCACTACTTCCTGGAGACGCCGATCAGCATGCAGCGCGCCCTCCAGTGGCTGGAGTCGGAAAATGAAGAGCGATCGGTGAAAGAGCGTCTGCTTCCCGTCGTCCTTCTCTTCCGAGCTGTAATTCGGGCGCTCGATGACGTCCCGGCCCTGAACGGATACTGGCGCAACGACCGGCACGAACCGCAGGAGGCCATTCACCTCGGCGTGGCCATCTCGCTCCGGCAGGGCGGGCTGGTGATTCCGGCCATCCGCAACGCCGATCAGAAGAGCGTGGATGAGCTGATGCAGGCCCTCGACGACCTGATCACGCGCGCCCGATCGGGCCGCCTCCGCAGCTCCGAGTTGACGGAGGCCACGATCACGGTCACGAACCTGGGCGACCTCGGCGTGGAGACGGTCCACGGAATGATATACCCGCCGCAGGTGGCCCTCGTCGGCTTCGGCAAGATTACGGAGCGCCCCTGGGCCGAAGACGGCATGTTGGGCGTGCGGCCCGTCGTGACCGCCACGCTGGCCGGCGACCACCGGGCCACGGACGGGCGACAGGGCGCCAAATTCCTCGACGCGATCAACGAGCACCTCCAACGCCCCGACGAGCTATGACTGAATCCGATATCACGGCGGCCTTGAGGACCGTGCTTGCCGACATCGCCCCCGAGTCCGATCTCCATCGCGTGGGCCCCGAAGAGAACCTGCGCGAGGAGTTGGAGCTTGACTCGATGGATGCTCTACACGTGCTCGTGGGGCTCAGCGAGGAACTGGGTGTCGAGATCCCCGCGAAGGACTACGGTCGCCTCACCACCAAGGCCGCCATCGTCCGGTATCTCCAGGAGCGGTCCCCCGAGGGCCGCGTGGAGGGATGAGCACGAGAGCCACTTCAGTATGGCCTCCGACGTCTTCAGGGGAACCGTTAGGCTCTCGTACTGGACCGGTAAGGGGAGATCAAGGGAGGCTTTTCGCCGACGGCTTCTTCGATCGGCGGTCCTGCAGTTTGGCTCAATATCCCCAACCGATAGCGATTCCGACCGCGGTCACGCCGGCCAGGAGAAGCTGCAGAGGGACCCCGACCCGGAGGAAATCCACGAACTGGTATCCCCCTTGATTGAAGACCATGAGATTGGTCTGGTACCCCACCGGGGTCATGAGGGAGTCGCTCGCGGAAAAGACGACGAGGAGCACGAAGGCAAAGGGATCGGCCCCCGTTTGCAGTGCCACGTCGATCGCCACCGGAAGCATCAGCACCACGCTGCCGAGATTGGTGATGAATTCCGTGATGACGGCCGTCAGCAGGTAGAACAGGGCTGCAAAGAGCACCATCGGAACCAGGTCCGCGAGGGGAACGATGATCGAGGCAAGATACGCGGCCCCTCCGGTCTGATCGAGGGCAAGGCCCAGCGGAATGATGCCTGCAAGCAGAAAAATTACGTTCCAGTCGACGGCGTCGTAGATCTCACTGGGCTGGAGACATCCCGTAAGGACCATGGCCACCATTCCTCCCAGGGCGGTAATCGCAATCGGGAGGAGGTCCACGGCGGCCAGGAGAACCACGGCAACAACGATGCCGAGCGCAACTGGGGTTTTCCCCGTCCGAAATTCCGGGGGAGCAATTTCTTGTGTCACCACGAAGTTTCGGTTGGTACTGAGCTGACGGACAGCCTCCTCGGTCGCCTGTACCAGGAGCGTGTCTCCCCCCCGCAGGCGGAGGGAGGAGAGTGCCCGATTTTGGAGGCGTCCGCTCCGGCGTACGGCCAGCACAGTCGCATCGTAGCGTTGCCTGAATCGAACGCTCGCGAGCGATTCCCCGGTGAGCGCCGCGTTCGGAAGGACGACCACCTCAACCAGCTGCTCGGATGGGGCTTCGGTGTCGGTGCCCTCCGCCTCGGACGGCGACTCGGCCGCAAACTCCAGCCGTCGCCGCTCCACGAATTCCATCAGCGTGTCTCGATCGGCGCGGACCCGAAGCACGTCGCCCACCCGGAACCGCCGGTGCGCGTACGGCCCCGGCAGGACTCGGCCGTCGCGAATGATTTGCCAGATCAGCACGTCTTCGTCCCCCTCCGCAAACGCGTCCCGGGCCGTCGTATCCACGAGAGAGGAGTCCTCGGTGACAACCAGCTCGGACATGTAGTCGGCGAGTTCGAACCGATCGATAAGCGTACCTCCGGGCTTCACACGTTCGGGAAGCAGAACGCGGCCCAGTGTGAGCAGGTACACGCTGCCGGTGAGGAGCACGAGCCCCCCGAGAGCGGTGAACTCGAACATCCCAATGGGGCCCCGATCCAGCAACTGGTCGGTCAAGTCGCTCGCGACGAGGCTGGAGGAGGTCCCGAGTACGGTGAGCATACCCCCCAGCATGGCCGCGTAGGAGAGCGGAATGAGGAGCTTCGACACCGACGTCCCCGTGCGCTCGGCCAGGTCGGTCACGACGGGAATGAGCATGGCGACGATCGGCGTGTTGTTGACGAAGCCCGCCGTGCTGCCGGCCATGCCGATGGTCGCCGCAATCTGCTTTCCCTCACTCGTGCCCGTCAGGCGGGCCACCGCGCGTCCGAGGCGACGAAGAAGGCCCGTTCGCCGCACGCCCTCGCTCAGGATAAACATGGCGAGAATGGTGAGCGTGGCCGGATTGGCGAACCCCGAGAGACCTTGTGCGGGCGTGACCTGTGTCCAGGGTTCCAGCACCACCAGCAGCACCATGATCAAGATCGCCGCGACATCAACGGGCACGATCTCGGTCATGAAGAGAATGAGCGCCAGTGCCGTGAGGAGATAAACGACGATCATGTCAGAACCATGATTTCGGAATCAGAATGGAGAGACTGTCACCGGCTTTTTGGAAAGACTCACCTTGCGAGAACGGGCCCTTGGGCCTCATAGACGACCTCGCGTTTACGACGGTCACTTCGGGACTTGTGTGTCCAGTTCCTATTTTGGCAGGGCCGTGTAGCCCCTTGAGGAATCGCCCCCAGCTCGTGCCCATGGACGCTTGGTTCGCCCTGCCCTACGGTCCCGTCATCATCTTTGCCATGCGCGTCGTCGATGTCTCGATGGGGGCGGTTCGGCTCATCCTCATGGTGCGTGGGTGGCGCAAGGTGGCCGCCGCCGTGAGCTTTTTTGAGGTGTTTATCTGGATTGTGGCGGTGGGGAATGCGATGCAGCACCTGACATCGCCGTATCATCTGGTCGGCTACGCAGGGGGTTTTGCGACCGGGACCTACGTGGGCGTCTCGGTGGAGCGTGCTCTGGCCCTGGGGCAGGTGGTGGTTCGGGCCATCCTGCCCAATGGGGATGGGGGACGAGTGGCCGGGGCGCTCCGAGATGCGGGCTATGCGGTGACCGAGATCGATGGCCGGGGCCGCGAGGGACCGGTCGACATTCTCAACGTCGTGGTGACGCGCCGGAATGCCGCGGACGTGGCCGAGGTCGTGGAAACAACGGCGCCGCGGTCCTTTCTCACGGTGGAGGAGGTGCGCACGGCACGCCGAGGGATGCTTCGGCCGGTTGCGGCAGGGGGGCGGCAGCAGGTGAGAAAGTAAGGCGGCGACGATTTTTGTCACTCGTCTACGGGGTTACGAGGAACGGGCCCGGCAAGGTGCGGAGCGTGTGGAGCATCTGACGCATCGCGGGCTGGAGAAGAGGCCTAGGCACCACGAGAAGGCCGTGGCCCTCGGTCGGGACGGCCTTCGCCAGGTGGGGGAGTTCGAGGGCTGCGAGCCGACGGACTGATACATGCATCTCGTGCGCCTCGGAGAAGCGGCGGACGCCCTCGATTGTCTCCTCGTCCCGTTCTGCGTCGTCATTAAGCACGAGGAGTGTGATGCCAGTTCGCCTCAGTCGCCGGGCCATCTGTCCTGCGGTCTGCAACGCACGCACGCCATTGGAGGTGGGGGCGAACACAACCGCAATACCGAGAGGAGGCAGGAGATGCCAGGGGGGAATAGTGAGGACCGGATGCACGCCGCCGACCAGCGATTCGAGGAGCGAATCCATTCCCTTGGCTCGAAGGACCGGTTCGCCAATCACAATCAGATCCCCCGCCCCCGACACCGACCGCACCGTGTCTACAACTGAGTCGGTTGCCACCTGCAATCGTCCTCGGATTCCTGTCTTGCGGGCCTCTTTGCGGAGGAGAGCTTCCGCCCACCGAATCTGCGCCTGCAATTGGCGCTCAGTGCCTTCTGGGCTGCTGGGCACAATGGCGGCGGGCAGGCGCCGCACCTCCCGAGCATAGGGCACGGCGGCCCCGCGCCCGACGGTCTCGTCCTTGAGGAACAGCCCCAGGATCTCGGCCCGGAGCTGTCCAGCAAGCCGCGTGACCACACGCACCGCCTCCGCGTCCAGCGTCGAGGGCGGAAGTGGGAGGAGGACGCGTCGGATGTCGGTCGGGTCAGGTGACGCTTTGCTCTTGTCCATCTTGGCTCATCTGAAATTCGGCCCGCTCTTCGGCAAAGTGCTCAAGGCGGCTCGCCACCCGCTCGTTGATGGATTCTGGCGGGTACGTGCCGTCGTCCCGGCGCTCGCCCATCGACTGACCCGTTAGGCGCTCCATGCCCTGATCGATCGTCGCGATGGGGTAGACATGAAATTCGCCATTCCGGACTGCGTCCACGACCTCGGCCCGGAGCATGAGGTCTTTCACGTTGGCTTGGGGGATGAGCACGCCCTGCGCCCCGGTAAGGCCGCGCTCTCGGCAGATGTCGAAGAAGCCCTCGATTTTCTCGTTGACGCCCCCAATGGGCTGCACTTCCCCGTGCTGGTTCACCGAGCCGGTGACGGCCAGCGACTGCCGCAGCGGCACCTCGCCGATGGCCGAGAGCAGAGCGTAGAGCTCGGCGGAGGAGGCGCTGTCCCCCTCCACGCCGCTGTACGACTGCTCGAACACGAGCGTGGCCGTGAGCGAAAGGGGCTGTTCGGTGGCGTACCGCGCCCCGAGGAAGCCGGAGAGGATCATCACGCCCTTCGAGTGGATGGGGCCGCCGAGCTCCACTTCCCGCTCGATGTCCACCACCTTGCCGGTCCCCAGCTGTACACGGGCGGTAATGCGGGTGGGACGTCCGAATGCGTCGCGCCCGATCTGGAGCACCGACAGACCGTTAATTTGACCGACCGCCGTGCCCTCCGTGTCGATGAAGAGGGTCTCGTCGAGGATTCGCTCCTGGGTCCGCTCCCGGAGGCGGCCGGCTCGCTGGCGGCGCGCATCGAGGGCCCGCGCAACGTCTTCTCGCGCAATGGCGTCTCGCCCGTTCTCGCCGGCCCAGAAGTTGGCCTCCTGTGCAATCTCACGCATCGTGTCGATCTCCATCGACAGCTTCGTCGCCTCGCCGGCCAGGCGGGCGCTGTGCTCAATGAGGCGGGCCAGGGCCTCGGGCTGGAGGGGCCGCAGATCGGCGCGTTCCGCAAGGCGCCGGAGGAGCTGGGCGTACCGCCGCTCGGATTCATCGGTGCGGTCGATTTCGTCCTCGAAGTCCGCCTCGATGCGAAACAGCTCGTCGAACTCGGGGTCGAGGGCCTGCAGCACGTAATAGAGCCAGCGGTCGCCCACCAGCACCACCTTTACGTTGAGCGGAATGGGCTCGGGGTCGAGCGACACGGTGCTCACCAGCCCGATCTCCTCGTAGGGCGACTGGATGCGGATCTCGCCGGCCCGTAGGGTGCGTTTGAGCGCCTCCCAGGCAAAAGGTTGTTGCAGAACACGGCGCGCGTCGATCATCAAGTAGCCGCCGTTCGCGCGGTGTAGCGCGCCAGCTCGAAGGAGTGTGAAGTCCGTCACCAGAACTCCGTTCTCGATCCGGTTTTCTGAGCGCCCAACAAGCTGGCGGAGCGACGGGCGGTCCTCGTAGACGACGGGGGCCCCGTTCGCGTTCTCGTGAGCCACCAGCGTGTTCACCGTGTAGCGCTGCAGTCCCCCGCGGAGGGTCTCGCCCGAGAACCCCGCCCCCCCGAGCCGGAGCACCTGCGGGAGCAGGTTATTGATGTTGTCGACAATGTCCGCCTCGACCGCGTCGAGGTAAGACTGAACCGCGGGATGTGCCTGGTAGGTGGCGCGTAGGTCGCGAATCAGGTCTTCGACGGCGTAGCGCGCCACGTCGCGATTGAGGTCGCGGAGGCGCTCGCTCATTTTTCGCTGCTGGGCGGGCACGCTGCGGAGGAGGTGGAGGAGCTCTTCCTGCAACTCCTCGACGGCCGCCTTCAAGCGCTCCTGTTCCTCTTCGGGCAGGTCGTTGATCTCGTCCGGGGAGAGCACCTGGCCGTCTCGGACGGGGACGAACAGGAATCCGGTGGGGGTGTGCAGAAAGGCAAGGCCTCTCGCCTCGGCCTTGCTGTTGAGCTCAGAGAGGGCCTGCTGGTGCTCCTGGTGGAACTCGTCGACGATGAGTTGCCGTCGGGTCTGATACTCCTCGCTCTCGAACGCCGCGGCGAGGCCCGTCTGTAGGTCGTCGACGAACTGCTCCATGTCGGTCTGCAGCGCCGGTCCCTGTCCCGCCGGCAGACGCAGCGCCCGTGGCTCGTTTGGATGCTCGAAGTTGAAGACGTAGCACCAGTCCGAGGGCGGTTCCTTAGCCGCTGCTTCCTGCTCCAAGAGACGGCGCACGAGTGGGGCCTTGTCCGTCTCGGAGGGTCCCAGGGCGAACACGTTGTACCCCTGGGCCGACATGCCGACCCCCACGCGCAGGGCCTCTTTCGCCCGGTCCTGGCCGAACAGGAGATCGATCTCCTCCACGGGTTCGTCCGATAGGGGAGCAGGGGGGCAGGCCCGGTACAGCGCATCCGGAGCCAGGCCAGACTCGGTGTTGGTCTCAGCCATTTTTGCGGGGGGCGAAGGGCTTAGCGGACGACTATTGAACGACTGTTCGATTGCGTCCGATGGTTTGTCCGGCCCGGCTGTCCACGCTTCTCCGGCACAGCAGAGGACGCAACCCTGCAAGGTAGCCCTCTTCTCCCCCGCTCTGGTCATCCATCGGGCCCACCCACTGGTTGCCATGCCCGGATCGCACGCCCCAAGAGACTTTGGAAGGGAGGGTCGGTAATTTTTGGAAGCGTCCCGCCCGATCAGGGGACGAACAACCGTAGTTGCGGACAGTCTGTCTTCTGATAGGCTGGCTGCAGCTTTCGCCACGACGACAGGTGAAATGCCACCGGCCCCCGACTAGGGGGTAGCGCCCGACTGCGGCGGAGCGATGGGGGAAATACCCATCCGGCAACGCACCATTCCCCATACCGATACCGCCGAAGAGTTGCTATCATAGAAGCCGGGAGCATCCCAGGAGGGCGGGTCCCATTCTGAGCGTCCTTGATTCTGGATTCCTTTCACCGAGAGCTATGGAGCCACAGGAGCGAGAGGTATTTTTGGAAGGCCCCGATCATTTTCTCGACATCGTGTACGAGACGATCGAGGCCCATGTCCGGCGGACCGGGGAGGAGTACGGACAGGTGATTACGGGCGTTGGGTCGGCAGAAGTGGGGGATGTAGAGCACGAAACGGAAAGCGTGCTGCCGGTCTACGTCCCCGCCACGGTCGACCCCGAAGAGGCCCTTGAACTGATTGGTCTGGCCCTCGACCGGATTGCCGACGAGCACAACATGGACCTGGCCCGGCAAAACGTTCAGGTGTCGTTTGAGGAAGGCACGCTCGAAGACGAGTGATGCGGCCGCCCTGCCGCACGCGACTCCGCCTGTTTCGTCCTACCTTGTAAGTGTCGCCCGGGACGCTGCCCGTTGCCCATGATCATTCCTGCTTCCCCGCAATTCCCCCGTCTCCTTCATGAGTAGCAAAGGCTGGATTTTTCTCGCCGGCGTCTTGGCGCTGGGCATTTCCCTCTCCCTTTGGTTCAGCGGCAGCAAGCAGGCCGGCATTTTTGTGGGACTCTGGGTTCCTTCGCTCTGGGTGCTCGCCGATCTCGTCGACAAAACGGAGGCGGCTGGTTCATGAAGCTCCTTCTCGAATACTTCGGGCTCATCATTTTTTCTTTCGTCGCCTTCGTGGGTGGTCTGATTTTACTGCCGCGCGTCACGACGATGCCCCAGACCTCTCCGGGCGAACTGGTGGGACTCGTGCTCGGAGTTATCGTAGTAGCGGGCGGCTTTACATGGTACTATCTGGCGGGCTCGCATCAGGGCGCGTCGGAGAATCCGTCGTCCGGAGCGCCTCGAAGCCGGAGGTAATGTCAAGCAGTTCCTCGGTAATTGCATTCTGGCGGGTGCGGTGGAACCGGGATTGGAGGTCGTCGAGCCGCTCTTCGACGTTGTCTTCGGCCATTTGCATGGCCGCCAGGCGACTTGCGTGTTCGCTCGCGAGCGATTCGGCAAAGGCACGGTAGAGGGAGACGAAGAAGTACTGCCGTACCAGCGACGAGAACAGCGCCTCCCAGTCGCCCCGAAAGGTGGGCACCTGGCGGGTGGGCCAGGGCTCTTGCTTCAGGTGGTCGAGCCACTCTTCGTCGAGGGGCAGAAGTCGGTGCGTCGTGGGGACGTAGCCGGAGCCCGACGCAGACTGATTGTAGAAGAGCACCACCCGGTCGATTTTTTGGTGGAGGCGCCAGTGTTCGACCTTGATGAGGAGTTCTTGGACGCGCGCCGTGATGCCCTCCACGGACTCCGGCACCGCCGACTGCTCGTCGGCCGCGAAGCCCTGACTCTCCAAGGCTCCTCCCACGTATTCGCCCAAGGAAAGGATCGTGCGCGGATCATCGACCGCGGCGAGCCACTCCGCCGCGTGCTGGGCCAAGTTCTCGTTGAAGCGACCGCACATGCCCCAGGCCGATCCAAACACAATGACGCCTAGTCGGCCCGACGATCCTGTGGGGAGCGGGGGTCTTCCGCGCGGGCGGTGGCGGAGAGCGATCTGAAGGCCCAGGCGGACGGTTCGGTTGTAGTCGGAGAGCGACTCCACCGCGGCTTCGCACTGTCGGATGCTGGTCATGGACAGCACCTTCATGGTACGCACCACGGAATGCAGGCTCTCCGTGCTGTTGATCTGGCGGCGAAGCGTCTCAAGCGTCTGCATCGGCGGACTCGGTCATTGGTTCGACAGCCTCGCGTGCAGCCTGGAGAAGCGCCTCCCGGTCATCGTCTCCCAGGTCTTGTCCACTCTGAATCGTGTCGCAGAGGGTCGGGAGATTCTCGCGGACGGCACTCCGAACACGTCCTTCGGCCTCGTCGACCTGCTCGGGATCAAGGGGGTCGAACAGGCCCTCGGTCGTGGCAAGCAGGACGGCCACCTGTTCGGCGACGGGGAGGGGGGCGTACTGCGGTTGTTTCAGTACCTCGCGGACGCGCCGGCCGCGGCGAAGAGTCTCGCGCGTTTCCTCGTCGAGCCGTGTCCCGAAGCGGGCGAATGCCTCCAGCTCCTGGAACTGGGAGTACGACAGCCGCAGCTCGCCGGTGAGGGCCCGGTAGGCCGGCAACTGCGCCTTGCCGCCCACCCGCGATACCGACCGCCCCACGTCGACCGCCGGAAGCACGCCTTTCTGAAAGAGGTTGGGGGAGAGGAAGATCTGGCCGTCTGTGATCGAGATCAGGTTCGTCGGGATGTAGGCCGAGATGTTCTGCGCTTCGGTCTCCACAATGGGGAGGGCCGTGAGCGAGCCCCCGCCGTGTTCGTCCCTCAGGTGGGTGGAGCGCTCCAGGAGACGGGAGTGGATGTAGAAGATGTCGCCGGGAAAGGCTTCTCGGCCCGGCGGGCGGCGGAGGAGGAGCGAGAGTTCGCGGTAGGCGCGGGCGTGACGCGTGAGGTCGTCGTAGACGATGAGGACATCGCGCCCCTCCGCCATGAACGACTCGGCGATGGAGGTGGCGGCGTAGGGGGCGATGAATTGGAGGCCGGGGGGAACCTCACCGCTCGCGACGACCACGGTGGTATAGTCGAGTGCGTCGTGTTCACGCAGATCGGCAATCACCGACGCCACAGCGGAATTACGCTGGCCCACCGCGCAGTAGACGCAGACGACCTCCGTGTCGTGTTGGTTGAGAATGGTGTCGAGGGCCACGGCTGTTTTGCCCGTCTGCCGGTCGCCCAGAATCAGCTCACGCTGTCCCCGACCGATGGGGATGAGGGCGTCGATCACCTTCAGCCCCGTCTGAAGGGGCGTGTCTACCGGCGCCCGGTCCATGATGGGCGGCGCGTCGCGCTCCACGGGCCAGCGCTCCCCGGCCCCAATCGCGCCGCGCTCGTCGAGCGGACGCCCCAGTGCGTCCACGACCCGGCCAAGCAACTCGGGGCCCACGGGCACGTCCAGGATGCGCCCGGTTCGCTGCACCTCGTCGCCCGCCTCCAGGCGCTCGCTCTCGTCCAGCAGAATCACACCGACTTCGCTCGGGTCGAGGTTGAACGCCATCCCTCGCACGCCGCCCTCAAAGCGCATCAGCTCCTCTGATTGCACCGAGGGCAGTCCCTTCACACGGGCGATGCCCTCACCGACGTGCGTCACCGTGCCCACTTCCTGCACGATCGGGCCGGGGGGCGCATGCTCCCGCGCCGTCGCCAGGACATCGAACGTGGTGTCGAGCCACGCTGTGATTTTCGGGATCGGCTCAGTCTGGGAATCGGTGTCCATGGGGCGAAGTCTTGTTGTTCGCCAGTTTTTTTGGTGCAGATGGTAACAGGAGGCGCCGCGGGCCGTCGACCGACGTCCGCGGGCGTACTGATCCTACTCCTCGTTCGTAGAACCGGGCTGGCCAACGGAGTCGTCTGGTCCCTCGGTAGCCCCTCTCCGTAGTTCCGCGTCCAATCGCTCGCGGACGCGCGTCTTTAAGGCGTCGAGATAACTGTCGAGGCTCCACGCAACCTTGCGCTCCCCGATCCGCAACTCCACCCCGAAGCCGACCTCGGCGTCGGCGTCGAACATAACCTCTGAGGCCTCGCCGATCTGCTCGGCCAGCTGAGTGCGGATTTCGGACCGGTGCCCGTCGCTCAGGGCAAACGCACTGTGCACCACCGCCTGCCCCCCGTTCGTGTGCAGCGCCTCCGACAGGGCGACCCGCTCTGTCTCGTCCAGCGTCCGCAGGCGCTTCAGAAAGACCTCCACGGCCTGGGCCTCCAGGTCGGCATCCGCCAGGTCGCGCAGGGCGCGGCGGGCCACGGCGATCGTCTCCGTCACGGCCCGCTCGGACAGCTCGCGCAGGAACGATTCGCGCTCCCGCTCCAGCGCCGTCCTCCACTCCCGTTCCAGGTGCGCCACCTCTTCGCGGGCCTCGTGGAGAAGTTCTTGCCGTCGCTGCTGGGCCTCCTGCTCGGCCTCTGCCAGTTCACGCTGACGAGCTTGTTCGAGGTCTTCCTGTAGAGACTGGTACTTTTCCTTCTCGGCCACGGCCTCTTCTCGCTTCGTGCGGGCCTCCTCCAGCCGCGACGAGATGCGCGCCTCCCGCGCGTCCATCGCCTCAATGATAGGGCCGTAGAGAAACCGCTTGAGCAGCCCCACCAGGATCAGGAAATTGATGATCTGGGCGCCAAATGTGAACCAGTCAATCTGCATGTGCGGTATCGCGTATTTCGTATTCCGTATTCCTCACCTTGGACTCATCTGTTGACTTGAGTTGCGCAACGGCGGGTTTGAGCTCCTTCTTTGTCTACGCGCTACGCAATATGCAGCATAGGACCCCTCATCGAGTGGCTACGCGAGGAACTCTTTTCTCCAATGAATGGCTGCTCAGACACCGATCACGTAATCCCAGAACGGATTGGCGAAGATGACGATGAGGGCCACGACGAAGCAGTAGATGGCCGTCGATTCGACCATCGCCAGTCCGACGAAGAGGGTGCGGGTGATGGTGTCGGCCTCGTCGGGCTGCTGGGCCATCGCGTTGAGCGCCTGCGAGAGGGCACGTCCTTCGCCGAGTGCCGGCCCGATAGAGCCGATGGCAATGGTAAAGCCCGCGACGATGATCGACACCATACCGATAAGGCTTACGTCGTCCATGGGGAGGGTGAGCGTGGTTCTTAGAGGGCGGTAGATTATGACTGAACAGGGGGCAGGCATCGGATTCCCAGTGCCCAGACCGGAAGCGGATGGTATGGTGTGGACATCCCCCTACGTCTGGACATCCTTCGACTCGGTGCTTTCTTCCTGTTGCACGCGGGCGCCGGAGGCGATGTAGACGAGTGCCAGAATGGCGAACACGTACGCCTGAATGACGCCGATCAGCAGTCCGAACGCCTGCATGACGGCGGGGAAGAAGAGAGGCGCCAGGCTCAGCAGGATGGCGGCGATCAGGTTGCCGCTCATGATGTTGCCGAAGAGGCGAATGGCTAGGGCGATGGTGCGCGACACCTCGCCGATGATGTTGAAGGGGAGCATGAAGGGGGTGGGGCGGACGTAGTGTGTAAAGTAGCCCTTCACGCCCCGATTTATAATTCCGTACACGGGCACGGCCACAAATACGCAGAGCGCGAGCGCCCCAGGGGTGGCGAGGGAGGCGGTGGGCGGCTCGAAGCCCGGAATGATGTCGAGAGCATTGCACGTGACGATGAAGAGGAAGAGGGTTCCCACGAACGGCAGGTAGCGTCGTGGATTTTGCAGGCTGGCCGCCTCGATCTGGTCGAGGATGCTCTCCACCACCACCTCCAAGAGGTTCTGCCAGCGGGTGGGGGACGGCCCCGTGGTCAAATTGCGTGTCACGAGCCAGGACCCGCCCGCGAGCATACCCATCGTCACCCACGAAAAGACGAGGGTGGCGTTGATTGTGACCACGCCCCATTCCCAGTAGACAATTTGATCCGGACTAATCTCCATGCGGGATTGCGGGAGTCGTTTGGGAAGAAGGCGTGGGTCCCCATCGTCGCACGAGCACGAGGCGCGTTCCCATGAATCCGAGCAGGCACAGGGCGATCATCTCCCACCGCCCGCCCATCCAGCGGAGAATCAGATAGAACCCACCGAGCGCGAGTACGGAGCGCACCAGAAAGCTACCAAGTAGTAGAGCCGTCGACCCCTGTGCATCCTGCGCCCAGCGCACGGTCCACCACAGGCCGCCGAAGTAGCCGAGGCCTAGAAGGGCGCCAAACAGAGCGGTGAGCACAAGCGACATCCAGTACGTCATGTCGGTCCTACGGCAGTGCGCCGTTGTTGGAGGAGCGGGCGAACGAGGGGCGGAACCAGTAGAGTCGTGGCGGCCGAGACGAGGACCGTGTTGGCGAACAGCGCGGACGGCACGGCCCAGGCCCCGAGGTCGAGGCCCCGCTGCATGATGATCAGCATGATCTCGGCGCGGGGCACCAGACTCAGGCCGAGGAGGAGCGCGCCGGTACCGCTCGTGAAGGCCAGGGCGGGGAGCAGGGTGCCTAGCATCTTCCCCGCCACGGCCACCGCCAGTAGAACGAGGGCCGGCCCCCATGCGTCGCCGAGCGCGGTGGGGGCCACCCGAAGTCCGATACCGATGAAAAAGAAGGCGGCAAACAGCGGGTAAATGGCCCCGAAGGAGGTGTCCATCTTGACCGCTTTGGGATCGCGGCTGAAGATGAGCCCGGCGAAGAAGGCCCCGATGGCTAGGGAGAAGCCGAGGAGGCCGGCAATCGCCGCCACGATCATCCCGATGCCGAGCACAACCATAATCGTCCCGGGCCAGTTCTGAATCTGCTCGAAGAAGCCTGTGATTGAGGCTTCCATGTAGCGCGAAAACAGTACGCATCCCACCCCGAAGGCGGCAAACTTTACGGCGAACCAGCCCAGCGTTTCGGCGGCGAGGGGCAGTATTGAGGCCTCTGGATTCTGGTGCAGGGCCGGGGCGAGCGTGAAGAGCACGCCCATGAGCACGACGCCGGACAGGTCATCCAGCTCCGCCACGTCGAGCATCAGCTCCCCATCATCCGTATTCAGTAGGGCGGCCTCCTCCCAGAGGGCAACCGGGATGCTTACACTCGTGGCCGTCAGGGCAACCGCCACGAACAGGCTGGGCAGCATGTCCCATCCGAGCCCCTGGGTCGCAGCCCAGTAGGCCAGACCACCGGACACCGATACGTTGCCTACCCAGATGATGCTGGCCGACGGCAGGCGCTGGATCAGGCTGGGCAGGTCACTCTCCAGCCCGACGTGGAAGAGAAGCACCACGACGCCGACGTAGGCTAGGAACTCGAAAATCTGGTGTCCCGCTTCGCCAAGGACCGTCCACCGTGCATCGGCGAGGCGGAGGGCAAAGCCGAGGAGAAAGTACCCGACCAAGGGCGGCACGCCCAGCCGCTCCAACGCCGGTC
>CAJXKO010000076.1 GCA_913055845.1 uncultured Bacteroidota bacterium
ATGATTGTGGGCGACACCGGGGGCGTGCGACGGGTCGACCTTCCAGGGCTCTACGAGGCCTTGGAAGAGTAGCGCGGATTCGCGGTGCACAGGCGCCGCGCCGTCCCGCCGGCAGCTGGGAGACGCGATTCGTGGGACGGCCTTTGTCGGGGCACGGAGTCCCAAGTCGAAGTGTAGGACGGAGGGGCCGTCGAGCTACCAGTTCGAGGTTGCCGTGCTAAAGATGTCGTCGGCCACGTTTCCGAGGGCGTTCTGCGCGGCCTGTCGTTCGCCATCGAGGCCGGCCTCCACGGGATCGTAGCTGGCGGCCCCGCGAAACGACTGGTCCACCAGCACCGAGTCCCGGGTCTGATCCACGTAGCGCACCTGCACCTCGATGGTAACCTCGTTGGTGGTGGCACGTTCATCGCCGCTCACGCCGGTGGGGCGGTTCGTGTAGCGCTGAACGCGGGCCGTGAGCAGGGCATCGGCCGCCGCGTCGTTGGTCGTGAGCGAGAAGCTCGTGCGGTCCACAAACCGGTCGGTCAGCAGGCCCGTCAGGTCGCTGCCGATCGTGTTGAGGGGGCTGGAGGTGTTGTCCTGCGCGATGGGGATGGCAATCGTTTCGAGGCGGGACGGAATGCTGGCCCCGGTAAAACTGTAGAAGGCGCAGCCGGAGAGGCCGGCCGTGCCGAGAAGCAACAACAGGATGGGCCAGACCTGTCGGATTTCCGCGCAGGGGAGACGGGGAGCGCCACCACACAGGGAAAAAAGGGTCCGGAGGGGGGACGGAATGCTCGGCACAGAATCGGGGCTTGGTTTGCTCATGGATGCGCCGGTTTCCAGCGTTACCGATCCCGTAAACGGGCGGACCGGCAATTTGATCGTACCTATCGGGACAGATCGCCCCCACGTTCGTTTTGGTCGACCCTCGCAGGGGCGCAGCCCGGGAGCAACCGCGGGCAGGGGTGCGGAACCGGGGCGCTCGTCGTGTTTTCGTCGCGCTGCCGCAGCCCTACAAGTCTTCGTCGATCTCCTTGAGCTTGCGGTAGAGCGTCCGCTCGCTGATGCCGAGGGCCTCGGCCGTCTTGCGGCGGTTTCCGTCAAATTGCTTGAGTGCCTGACTAATAAGTTGCTGCTCGGCCTCCTCCAGTGTCGGCAACGCCTCCGGCTCGTCGTCCGGCTCCGGTTCGTCGGGCGTCTCGGACTCGCGAGCCGGGACAGAATCCTCGGGCTCCGCCGGCGCCGAGCGCTCAGGACGCCGCCGGGTGGGGCGCGCGGGACCGCCCTCGCCTACCTCGTACACGACGTCCTGCATCACAGAATCGGCCTCGTTCCCCGCAGGTCGCTCACGGGAGGGACGGGACGACCCGGCGGCCTCGCCGCGGTTGACGACCACAAAGTCGTCGTAGTCGCCGGGAAAGTCCCCCCGTTCGGCTACTTCACGGGGCACTACTACGGGCACGTTCGACATGAGGGACCCGAGTTGCTCCTTCAGGTCGCGCATGTCCTCGCGCATGTCGTCTCGGAGATCCTGCATCTCGAGGATGGCGCGGTAGAGAAGCTCCCGCTGGCGAAGCTCGGATTCCGATCCGACCCCTGCCCCATACGGTTCCTCCTCGGGCTCGACCCGAACCAGGTCCGTAGAGGCGGAAGCTTGACCGATGTCGCGGAGGAGGGGGCGCAGGTCGTCGGCGTCGACGGTTTCCTCGCGCATCAGCACCGCCACCTGTTCGGCGATGTTGCGTAGTTCGCGTACGTTGCCAGGCCAGCGATAGGTTTCCAGCAACTCCTCGGCCGCCTCCGTCAACTGCTTGCGTGAGGAGTTGTACTCCTGCGCGTATTCGTGGAGGAACGTGTCGAAGATGGGTAGGATGTCCTCCGGCCGTTCCCGGAGGGGAGGAATGTCAATGAGGACGGTGCTTAGGCGGTAGTACAGGTCCTTCCGGAAATTTCCCTTCTGCACCTCCTCCGCCAGGTCCTTGTTCGTGGCCGCCACGATGCGGACGTCCACCTGCTGCTGCTTCGAAGCCCCCACGCGGCTGAAGCGACCGGTTTCCAGCACGCGGAGCAGGCGTACCTGTGCCTGGGTGGGCATTTCCCCAATCTCGTCGAGGAAGATGGTACTGCCGTCGGCCTCTTCAAAGTACCCCACGCGCTCCTCCACGGCGCCCGTGTAGGCACCCTTCTCGGCCCCAAAGAGCTCGCTCTCGATGAGGCCCTCGGGAATGGCGCCGCAGTTGACCACCACCATCGGCTCGTGGCGACGGGTGGACAGCTCGTGCACCACCTCGGCAATCAGTTCCTTGCCGACCCCACTCTCGCCCTGCAGCAGAACAGTGATGTCGGTCTTGGCGACCTGACGGGCCTGGTCGATGACGTTCTTGATGACGTCGGACTCGCCGACGATGCCGAAGCGTTCCTGAATTGAAGTGCGGTCCATGAGCCTGGGGGATACAGCACAGAACGACGCGGGACGAAGCGACAGGCGAAAATCGGTCCTGTCACTTTGTCACCAGAAGAGGGTATTGACACCTGCGTCGTCCGTGAAGGATCCCTGCACCAGTGCGATCGGCGTTGAAGATGCCGTGACGAGACGGACGGCCAAGCGCCTGGGGATGCTGAGACGCCTCCAGGCGCTTGGCGTCGTGTCCTACGGAACCCGCACGACCCGAAGGCCCGCCATCCGATCCGGCACATCGGATGCGGTCTCGGCCTTCGGGTCCGTCAGCGTCAGCGCCGAGGCATTTTCAGGCCGGAAGCCGTCGTCGGTGCGGGCCCATTCGGCCACGTTGCCGTCCACGTCGTAGACCAGCGGACCACGGCCGTTGTCCCCGTGCCCAGGCGGGCGGCTGCCCACCGGCATGAGGAGAGCATCAGTCGAATGCTGGGCCAAACGGGCCCGCAGGCGGCGGTACTCGTCGGGGTTTGGGGAGAAGCCGGCCCAGTACGCGGGGGTATTCTCGGCGGGGCCGCTCCGCGCCTTCTTGAGGGCCGCAAGCTCTTCGGCGGTTGGGAGGCGGTAGGTGCGTCCGGTCTGCTCGCTCAACCAGTCCACGTAGGCCTGCGCCTGTTCCCCCGAGAGCCCGTTGGCGGGGTAGTCGGCGGTGCCAGAGGAGATCTCGTAGTCGCCGTCGTACGCCCGGAACTGCGCCCGCGTCACCTCGAAGCGGCCCACCGTGAGGGTGTCGCCAAGCGTGACGGTCTCGGGTGTGAGGATGCCATTTACGCGTTCGCCGTACTTACCATCGGTTTCGGCGGGCACGCCAGCGGATTCGAGGAGTGAGAGGGGGGCATCGTCGGCCAGCAGTCGGTCAGCCACGCGCTCCTGCATCGAGGTTTTCCCGAAGAGGTACGTGTCGATCCACGCGAGATCCTCCTCCATCTTGCGCCGCTGGTGCGAAATTTCGCCCAGGCCGTGCGGTTCGCCCGGATAGCTGAGGAAGCGCACCGGCGCGTTGCCAATTTGCTGGAGGGCGCGATAGTATTCCCAGCCCTGCTCGTAGGGCACGGCGCGGTCTTCGGTGCCATGGTGGATGAGGGTGGGCGTCTGGATTTTCGGCATCTCGAAGAGCGGGCTCTTCTGGATGTAGTGCTCGGTGTACTCCCAGGGCGGGCCCTTGAAGTAGGAGTTGTCGAAGCTAACCCCAAAGGCGCAGTTGCCGTAGTCGGAGGTCCAGTTGACGTCGCCCGCGCCGGGGGCGGCCACCTGAAAGAGCTCCGGGTGCTCCAGGGTGAGCTGCGTCGTGAGGATCGCACCGTTCGACCAGCCCATTACGCCGAGAGAGTCCTTATCGACGAGGCCCGCGGTCGCCAGGCTGTCGATGCCGTTCACGATGTCGGGAATCTCCAACTCGTAGTACTTGCCCTTGATCGACTCGACGAACTCCAGGCCGTGGTGGCCGGAGCCGTGGTAGTTAGGACGGAAGACGAACGCGTCGCGCTGGGCGAGGAGGGGCGCGTAGACGGTCCATCCGAGCGACCAGGCGTCAAGGTCCACCCCACTCGGCCCGCCGTGGATGACGGTCATCATGGGATAGGAGCGGTCCGGGTCGTAGTCGAGCGGGTAGTGGAGAATGCCGTTCACGGTGTCGCCGTTGGCGCCCTGCCACCGTACGACCTCGGCCCGGGGAATTGGTAGGTCGTCGAGGTTCTCGTTGAGTGTCGTAAGCGTCTCGTCGCTCTGAATGGTCCCCTCGCGGTAGGTTCCCACGCGGTACGACGGCGGCGTGTCGGCGGTCGAATGGCTGAACACAATCGTCTCGCCGTCGGGACCCACTGTAACTGCGGACGCGTGCTCCAGGCGCTCGTCCGGCACATCCTCGGGGGTCCAGCCGTCGTCGGTCCGCCGGTAGAAGCGGGGCTTGAAGGTCGGGCCGTTGGCCAGCTGTACGTGCACACCACCGTCGACCACGCTGTATCCACCGTAGCCAATGCCCTTGTCGCCCCATCGAAGGGGGACTTCCTGATAGTCGCGGGCGGCCAGGTCGTAGTGGTAGAGCTTCGTGATGCCGGCGCCCTCGTGCTCGGGATCGGAGCTGTAGCCGTCCGTGGCGTAGAAGCCCGAGCCGTCCGCCGTCCACTGAAAATTGGATGGATCGAAGTACTGCTCGTCGAAGATCTCTGTCGTCTCTCCGGACATCCGATCCAGAAGGAACTGGTGCGGCTGGTTGCGCGCGTCGGCGTCGATCGGGGAGTCGTCGAGGCTGTAGACGACGTGCTGTCCGTCCGGCGACGGTGCGAATTCCTCGATCTGGTGGTCGTTCTCCGTCACCCGCGTCACGTCGCCCGTCTCCACGTGTACGGTGAAGAGGCGGACCGGGCGGTAGAGGGTCGTATCCTCAATCACGTCGGCGTCATCCTCCGTCTCGGCGAGGTGCTCCTCGTAGCGGGTGTCGGCCTCGCGGGCGGAGAAGAGGAGGTGGTCGGCGTCGAGCCACCGGGCGTCCCGCACCCCGTGCTCAACGGACGTAATCGGCTCAGGCGCCCCCCCGCGCGGATCAATGCGCCAGAGCTGGCGGCCCGAGGCGTCGCCGTTCTCCTGGTCGCGGGAGGAGAGGAACGCAATGTGCTCACCGTCCGGTCCCCACCGAGGATCTCCGTTATTTCCCGTTCGCGTGAGTTGGAGGGTCGCCGAGGTGTCGCGGTCGTACGGGTCCGATCGATAGGTGAGGTAGAGATCCGACTGAGACCGGTCGGCCTCCGTGTCGGGGGTTTCCTTCACCCACAGCACGCGTTCCCCGTCCGGGCCGATGTCCACGTCCTCCAGCGAGCGCTGCTTGAGGATGTGGTCGATGGTCCAGGGGCCGTCGTTGGCCGACTGGGCCTGGACGGACGCGGGCAGCGACAGCAAAAGACTGAGCAGGATGAGAACACAGGTGCGCATGTCGGAGGGAAGTAGGTGGAAGGAAGGGGCAGGCGAGCGTTAACCAACGGGGCCGAAGATTCCTGGCATCAAAAGAGCGGGCTCGTTCCACCCACCCCTGGGAAGAACGAGCCCGCACTAAACACGAGATCCAGCGTCACACCCGGTTGGGCTGGTGAGGGTGGTGCGCCATCGCGAGTGGAGCGCGACCTAGCAGCTCGTGTAGCCCGGGTTCTGCGTGATTTCCGGGTTGGCGTCGCACTCCCGCTGCGGAATCGGATAGACCAATTCTTCCGCGTCGAACGAGAGGTCGCCAACGGACCGCTCCGTTCGCTTTAGGTCGTGGAGGAGATTCCCCTCGAAGGCAAACTCCAGGCGGCGCTGGCGCAACACATCGTCGACAGTGACCGTGCTCACAGAGTCGAGACCTGCCCGAGTGCGTATGGCATTCACGTCGTCCACCGGGGGCGCGCCCACCGAGCTGCCGGCGCGGAGGTTCGCCTCGGCGCGCGTCAGGTACATCTCCGCGAGCCGCACGACCGGAATGTTGGCCCCGTCGGACTCATCGTCCTGCCACTTCCGTGTTCGGGTGTCTCCGGTCTCGGGGTCTATGTAGAAGAAGTCGCCCCGAGCGTCCGTAGAGTCGTACCGGTTCAGGTGCTGGGATTGAATATTGATGTCGCCCCGACCGCCATCCGCAGAGGCCGCGTAGAAGGTGTTCAGGTCATTGCCCCCATCCTGCGAGCTGACCTGAATCGCAAATACGTACTCCGGAATGTCCTCTACGTTATTGAAGGCGTCGGCAAATGTGGGGGCCAACTCGAACTGGTCCGACTGGAGCACGCGATTGGCCGCTTCCGCCGCCGCCTGTGAATTGCCCTGCATCAGGTGCACGCGGGACAGAAAGGCACTGGCCACGTAGGTGTCGGCCAGCGCCCCGTTGGATTCGGGGAGCAGAATCCGGGCCGAGTCTAGATCGGTGATGACCCGGTCGTACACCTCCTGCACACTGTTTCGGGTAACGTTATCGTCTTCAGTGATGTCCCGTGTGGGGTCCAGGATGAGGGGAACGCCAGGGTTGGAGGCCGGGTCGCCGGAATTCCAGGGTTGCGCGAAGAGGCGGACGAGCTCGAAGTAAAGAGCGCCGCGGATAAACCGGGCCTCGCCCTCAATGCGCTCTCGCTCGTCCGGGTCTTCGATCTGGTCGAGGGCACTGAGGACGTTGTTGGCCACGTTAATGGTCTCGTACGCGTCCGTCCACTGGGTCTCGACGAATGCGTTGTTCGTCTGGATATTCTTGCGAATGATTTCGGCGGGGGAGGCAAAGGTGCCCACCCACTGCACGTCGCCGTTGTCGGCCAGCAGGTCCGGCGACATCATGTATTGACCGCCATAGAGGTCAATGTCGCTAAAATCATTGTAGGCGCCGTTGAGGGCTGCTCTCACATTCTGCTCTGTGGCGAGCGCCTGATCGGAGCTGATGGACTGCTTCGGCTCGACCTCGAGAAAGTCGCAGCCGGTGAACAGGAGTGCGGCCGCACACGCGAGGACGAGATTTTTCACGAAGGTGGATGGCAAAATCCGGGAGGTAAGCATAAGAGGGAAAGAGGGAATTCAGTAGTCGAGGGAGGAGGGAGCCCGTGTGCAGAGGGTTAGAACGAGAGCCGAATGCCCCCAGTGACCGAGCGGGTCTGGGGAGCGGTGTAGAACTCGTTTCCAAACCCGAGATTGCCGGAGAAGGCATCAGCGTTGGCCTCGGGGTCCCACCACCGGTAGTCCGTGAACGTGAGCAGGTTTTGGCCCGTCACGAAAATGCGGGCATTGGTGATCGACAGCCCCTGTACCAGCCGGGTAGGCAGGTCGTACGACAAGTTCACGTTCTTGAGCCGGATGTACGACGCGTCGTACAGGTACCGGCTCGACTCCGCGGCTCCATTGTTCACGAAAAGACGCGGCTCCGGCACGTCGGTTTGGTCACCGGGCTCCTCCCAGGCATCAAGCTGGCTGATGTGCTGGTTGTCCCGGAAGCGTCCGTTGGCGGTCTTGAACTCGCCGCCCCCGTCGAAAATCTCGCTTCCGTAGTCGAACGAGAACAGGACGCGAAGCTGAACGCCCTTGTACGAGAACGTATTCCCGAACCCTCCTGTGAAGTCGGGCTGTGGGCTCCCGATGACGACGCGGTTGGCCGCGTTTGGGTCGTTGGTCGTGGCCTCCGGATTGATGATCTCGCCGTTGTCGTTGCGTTCGTTCACGTAGTAGAGGGCATCGCCATTGTCCGGATTGACGCCGGCATACTCGAGGGCGTAAAAGACCCCGAGCGGCTCCCCCTCGCGGGCCTGGTTCACGAAGCCTCCTGTGAGGACCTGTCCCCTCAGGTCCGTCACCTCGTTGCGGTTGAACGAGATGTTGAAGTTCGACGACCAGCTGAAATCGCCGGTCAGGTTGTCGGTCTCCACCAGAAACTCGAGTCCCGTGTTGCGGACCGATCCCACGTTGCGCGTCTGGTTCAAGAAGCCCGTGGTGGACGGGACGTTGAGGTCCAGCAGCAGGTCGTCGGTCGTCTTGTAGTAGTAGTCGATGCTGCCGGTAACTCGGCTGTTGAACAGCTCGTAGTCGAGGCCCGCGGTAAACTCTTCGGTCTGTTCCCACTGCAGGGCCGGGTTGGGGGTCTGAACGGGATTGATGCCGGACCGCCCGCCGTACGTGGAGGCTCCCCAGAGTCCCCGGGCGGGGAAGTTGCCAATGGCCGCATTTCCGGTGATCCCGAAGCTGGTGCGCAGCTTCAACCGATTGAGGATGTCGCTGGACGGGAAGAAGGATTCCTCCGTAAGCACCCATCCGGCGGAGGCGGCGGGGAAGAAGCCGTACCGGTTTTCCTCCCCGAACCGGGAAGACCCTTCGTAGCGTCCGCTGAGCTGCAGGAAGTACCGCCCGTCGTAATTGTAGTTGAGCCGACCAAAGTAGGCCAGGAACCGAAAGGTCGTTTCGGACCCGCCCGCGTCCACAATGTCCGATCCGCTGTCGACCTGCTGGAAGCTATCGTTCGGGAAGCTCTCGACCTCGACGAGGGCACTGTTGGTCGTCGAGGACTGCAGCTGCATGCCCGCCGTCCCCGAAAGGCTATGGACGTTCTGGAACGTATTGTCGTAGTTGAGGAACGCGTCGACGTTGTAGTTGACGATCCGGTCCCAGACCTGGCGACCAATTCCCTCATCGGTCCCCACGTTTTGAAATACCTTGCTATTCCAGTACCGATCGGCGTTGCGGCTGCGGAGGTCGAGGCCAAACTCACCGCGGACCGAAAGGCTGTTGAGGATGTCGTACTCCGCAAAAGCGTTGCCCAGCGTCCGGAAGGTTGTCACTTCGTGCCGGACGTTGTCTTTGTACAGCAGGTTGTTGAAGTACAGCGTCTGGTTGAAGAGCTCATCCGTGGGCTGAAACTCCGTGAGAAGACCCTGGTCGCTGGTCGGAATGCCCTCGGTCTGCGGTTCGAAGACCGGGGAAATAGGGGTCTGGGCGATCAGCTGAATCGGCGTCGCAAACGCATTGTCGTTCGGGACGCGTTGGTTGACCACGCGGTTCAGGTTCAGGCGCGTGCCCACTTCGAAATTGTCCGAGAACGAGTGCGTGACGTTCGCACGCCCGGAAACTTTGTCGAAGGAGTTGCGAAACAGAATTCCGTCGGTCTCACTGTAGAGGCCGGAGATATAAAACGTCGTGTTCTCGTCGCCACCCCGGGCACTCAGGCTGGCCTCGAAGCTGGTCGGATTGTTCGCAAAGGGCTCGTCGGTCCAGTCGGTGTCCACGACCGGACTGGCGTTTTCGCCGATGGCCTGTGTCCAGTCGGTACCGGCGGCGAGGCCGTCGAACGAGCTCCGGATGAAGGCTTCTGTGTCAAAAGTTGGGAAGAGAGGGTTCGAGTTTTCCGCCGCTTCCAGGTAGTAGTCGACGTATTGGCTCGCGTTCATCATGTCGACCTTGTTGGTAGGACCGCGCCACCCGCGCTTCAGGCTGAACGAGAACTGCGAACCGCCCGAGGCACCCTGCTTGGTCGTAATGAGCACGACCCCGTTCGACGCCCGAGCGCCGTAGATGGCCGTCGCGGAGGCATCCTTTAGCACCTCAATCGACTCGATGTCGCTCACGTTGATCTGAGCCAGCGGGTTCGTCGGCGCACCATTGTCCGAAAGGTTCTGGTTATTGAGCGGTGTGCCGTCCACCACAAAAAGCGGCTGGTTGTCCCCCGTCACCGAAGAGTTCCCACGAATCCGCACTCGAATGCCCTGCCCGAGCTTGCCACTGGAGTTGGTAATACGCACCCCCGGTGTACGCCCCTGGAGGGCTTCTTCAAAACTGGTGACTTCCGCGGTCTCAATATCCTCGGACGATACCTGCGAGATGCTCCCCGTAACGGATCCCTCCTCTTGCTCCCCAAACCCGACGACGACGATCTCATCGAGCTCTTGCTGCGAGGGAGAAAGGGAGACATCGATGGTCGTTCGGCCCTCTACCGGGACCTCCTGGGTGGCGTACCCGACGAACGAAAATACGAGGGTGCCGTCGGAGGGCACCTCGAGCTCATAGTTGCCTTCCGCATCGGTCGCGGTACCACGGCTGGTGCCCTGGAGGCTAACGGTGGCTCCGGGCAAGGGAGTTTGCGTGCTCGCGTCTGTGACCGTTCCGCTGACCGTAACCTCCTGGGCCTGGCTGAGGCCGGGCAGGAAGAACAGCAGAAAGCCACTGAGAGCGAGCGCGGTTTTCAGTGAACGCATGTGCATGACAGGTACTAGTCGAGAAAACGGTGACACGAAACCTCCACGGCGCTTGCCGAAGTAGCTCCCGATTTAAGACCGTTTTGCTGGAAAATCAAGTTCCTTACACCGATGGAAACTCGAAACACGGGACGGAAGCGGTTTTTCCGATGCTGATTACCGAAATGTTAACACAATAATCCAAGGAGTACAGATATTTCCCTCTTGAGAGGATGTCCCCAAATAGTTTTTCTTTGAGTCGTCTCTTTCAAAGAAGTTGAAGCAAAAAAAGATAGGGTCGGTGTTTTCTTCAAGACGGTACCCGGCCACACGGTGGTGAAATACGTAGCTACACCCCCAGGAGACGAGGGGAAGTTGTCTGGCGGGAGTCGTGCTCGGTGGGGAATGCCACGCCAGTTGAGCCGGGTGACAATCTGCATGCAGCGGCTCGGGGCCCCGGAGGGGGCACTCGAGAGGGACGAGGACTATACCGGACCGGTGTCCTTCTTCCGCCGTCCCTGGAAGAGGCGCTTTTGCTCGAGGATGCGGCGCTCGGCCGTCACGTGCCCCCCAAACTGCTGAGCGCCCTTCTCGCGCATTGCCTCGGCGTGCTCGTCGAAGTAGGTTTGGAGCGCCTGCCGGTCGCGCACCTGGTACTGCACTGTCCACTTGCGGCTGCCGGTTGGTTCATCGGGCTCGGGCACCGTGTCGCCGTCGTCGGTGCGCACGTACCAGACGGCGGCCTCGAAGCCGTTGAGATCCAGCATTTCGCGGACGTGCTCGCGAAGCCACGAACTGTATCGGGTGGCCACGTCGCCGTCGACGGTCAGGTTGACTTCGTAGATCAGCATCGAAGGAAGCAGTTGGTTGGTGGCGTGAGGGTGCAACGATCCAATCTAAGAATCAGCGGGGGGAATGGCAGATGGGGCACGGGAGCGTGGGGAGGAGGGCGTGTCTTCAAGAGTTGCGATCGGGGGCGACTTGATGTCACTTCGGGGGATTGGAGTGGCGGAGGCTGATGCGGCACTGGTGCCGGTCGCGATCGAGGGTAATCTCGCGGAAGCGGGCGCGGACGACCTCGGGAGGGGAGGCCCCAGAGGACGTGAGGTCGATTTTCAGCATCGCCCCCTCGCCGAGGACGGGAAGCTGCTTGCCGGTGATGAAGTTGCCGAGGGAGTACGCCACCAGTTGCCCGTCGTCACTCACCTCGAACGGCTGGGGGAGGTGGGTGTGGTGGCCGGTGGTCAGCGCGTAGCCGTCGGGCGGCGCCTGTGCGGGGCGGGGTTCGCGCTCGTGCTCGTAGCCCCAGTGCGGCAGTGCGATGTGGAGGCCGGGCTTGGGTGGTGCGCCAGGATCGGAGCGGGCCACGCCCTCGCCGCCTCGATTGAGCCACCAGGTCCAGGCCGTCACCGTGATGCCGGATTCGATCTGGAGGCGGGGGCGGTCGGTTGTGCCGACCCAGCGCAGGCCGTGGTCCTCCAGGATCCGGAGGGTGTGCCGGAGGGCATGGGAACCGTAGTCGGTGGCGTGGTTGTTGGCAATCGAGACGACCCATTGGTCCAGCGGGCACAACTCGGCCAGGGCCGGAAAGATGTCCGGGGCGTGCTTCATCAAAAACGGCTTCCAGGCGCGGTCCGAGAAGATGCCCTCGAAGTTGCCTACCACCACGTCGCAGTCCGACAGAAAGGCCCGCACGCCGTCGCCAAACCGGGCCTCACGCCCAAAGAGGGGGCAAATGTCACCCACGAAGCCCAGGGTCCGGTCCGGCTCCGCGTCTCGGAACCGGAGGTCCCGATCGAGGGAGGGGGGGCGGGGCGAGGGGCCGGTGAAGCGCCGCCACACCATCGGGATGAATTCGCGCAGCGAGTAGGGGCTGTAGGGGACGCGCACTGAGAACACGGAGGGGGGAAAGAGACGGGCGCAAATTAGGATGAGGGACGGGCAGCCGGGGCGGTGGGGGGCTCCGGCACCGTGGTCAACCAGTAGAGGAGCACGAGGGGCACCGTCCCTACGACGGCGGCGCAGAAAAAAATGGACTGAGCGTCGAACAGGGCGTCGAGCGGTGTAATGAGGGTGCTGCCCACCACGTTGGTCATGTTGCCGAGCGTCATGTAGCACCGGAGGAGCGGAGACGTTCGGCGGGACAGCAGGACGTGTAGACGTCCGGGCGGGATGAGTTCGCGATCGGGGCCGAACGTGTGACGCGACATCTGGGTAGAGACCGTAACAACGGGTCGATCCCTCTCTCCAAAGGGGGGCGGGAAATGATTCCGTTCGCTCGTCTGCTCCCTCTGTTCGATCTCCCTCGTGAATGGCTGTCTCCGCGTCTTCGCCCCCGCATCGCCCAACAGAGCTGGATCGCAAGCCGCGCACCCTCGCGCTACTGGCGATCGCGACCCTCCTGGCCATGGCCCTCTGGTTTTCGGGATCGGCCGTGGTGCCGCAGCTGACGGCGGAGTGGAATCTGACGGGCGGGGAGCAGTCGTGGATGACGATGAGCGTGCAGATCGGGTTCGTCGTGGGGGCGCTGCTGAGCGCGAGCCTGAACGTGGCCGACCGGGTTCCCGCGTCCCGGTTCTTCGCGGCCTCCGCCCTTGCCGGGGCAGTCGTCAACGCGGTGGTGGTTGTGGTGCCGGGGCCCGCGTTCGCCATCGGCTGTCGCTTCCTTACGGGTATGGCGCTGGCGGGCGTCTACCCGCCGGGGATGAAGCTGGTGGCGACGTGGTGCGAGGAGGATCGCGGAGAAGGGATCGGCCTGCTCGTGGGAGCGCTCACCGTGGGGTCGGCCCTGCCGCACCTGCTCAACGCGGTGCCGGTGTTCGGCGGCACCGGGGGACTGCCGCCCTGGCGCAGCGTGGTCCTCATTGCGTCGGGGCTGGCTCTCCTGGCGGCGGTCGTTGCGTGGTTCTTCGTGGAGGAGGGTCCGTACCTGCGGTCGGCCTCCGGCTTTCACTGGCGGCACGCGGGGGAGGGGCTCCGCAACGAGCCGCCCCGCCTGGCCAATATTGGCTACCTGGGGCACATGTGGGAGCTCTACGCGATGTGGACGTGGGTGCCCATCCTTCTGCTGGCCAGCTACGAGGCCGCGGGGTGGAGTGAGCAGTGGGCCCGCGTGGCGGGCTTCAGCGTCATCGCCGTCGGGGGCATCAGTTGCTACCTGGCGGGCACCCTGGCCGACCGGCTCGGGCGCACCCGCATTACGGCGTGGAGCCTCGGCGTGAGCGGGAGCTGTGCCCTCGTGGCGGGGTTCTTCTTCGAGATGCCCGGCGTGCTCACTGTGCTCTGCCTCGTGTGGGGCTTTGCGGTGGTGGCCGACAGCGCGCAGTTTAGTGCCGCGGTGAGCGAGCTGACCGATCCGCGGTACGTGGGCACGGCGCTCACGGTGCAGACCAGCCTGGGCTTTCTGCTCACCTTGGTCACGCTGCGGGCCGTCCCGCCCCTTGTGGACGCCCTCGGGTGGGCCGGGACGTTTCCGTTCCTGGCGATCGGGCCCGCGGTCGGGTTGTGGAGCATGTTGCGCCTGCGCGGGCTGCCCGAAGCGACGCGGATGGCGTCGGGGAATCGGTGACCTGCTGGCCGCAAGAGAAACGAAGTGACATACCGAGGCTACGGCAGCAAATCCGACACCGGGACAGACTGGCCGCGCAACGAAACTGTTTCGCCTTCTTCGAACACGCCCCCCTCGGCGTACGACTCCCCCGTCGGGGCACGATGGACCTCCAGTTGACGGTCAGTGAGATTGACAATCCAGTATTCTGAAAGGCCGTGCCGGGCGTACAGGGGGCGTTTCCGCGTGCGGTCGAACTGGAGGGAGGCGTTGGCCACTTCGACGACGAGAACGGCCGATGATGGATGGTCATCGAGGAAGTCGCGCGGATGGCCCTCGATCACAGACACGTCCGGCTCCGGCTCCGAGTCGGGAGCAAGAGCCAAAGGCAGTTGCTCGTCCACCATATACGTGTCGTCTGGAAACACGTGCTGGAGGACCTGTCGGACGAGGCGGACCGCAACGGCGTGCGGCGTATTCTGGGGACTCATACGGATGATTTCCCCATTGATCAGTTCGACGTGATCGTCCTCACTCAAAAAGCCAGCCTCGGCGAGGTCGTGGTACTCCTGGCGCGTCCAGCGGCGTGTTTTGGGGGCAGCGGTTGCTGGCATTGGTGGGCCCTTCGAGAGTGAGAAAAGGACAGGATTTATGCCGCCACGGGCTCGGTCGTAATCGAGTCAGTCCGCGCCGCCTCTTCGAGCGTCGTCTTCTCGAGGGCCGTGCCCAGGAGCGTGCTAGAGGTGCAGTCGTCGATGCGGACCTTTACGTAGTCGCCCTGCTCGTAGTCCTCGCGGTCGAAGACGACGCCCTTGTTCGTGTCCGTGCGCCCGAAGAGCTGGGCGTCGCTCTTCTTGCTGGTGCCCTCGACGAGGACGGTGTGGACGCGGCCAATCTCCGCCTCGTTGCTCTCTTCCGAGTGCTTGTTTTGCAGCTCAATGATCTCTTCGAGGCGGCGCTGCTTCACGTCCTCCGGCACGTCGTCCTCCAGCTTGCGCGCGGCGTAGGTCTGCGGCCGCTCGCTGTACTTGAACATGTAGGCGTGGTCGTAGCGCACCTCTTCCATCAGCGAGAGGGTGTCGCGGTGCTGCTCCTCCGTCTCGCCGCAGAAGCCCGCGATAATGTCGGTCGAAAGCGACACGCCGGGGCACAGCTCTTTCGCCCGCTCAGTGAGCGCCAGGTACTCCTCACGGGTGTAGGTGCGGCGCATGCGGTCGAGCACCTCGGTGTTGCCGTGCTGCACCGGCAGGTGGATGTAGTTGCAGACGTTGGG
>CAJXKO010000077.1 GCA_913055845.1 uncultured Bacteroidota bacterium
TTGCCCTGACCGACAAGGAATGTGCTCAGGATCTGACTCGCCGGAGCGGCGATGTCGACCCATTCGCCGTAGTTTGAGCCGGAGTATATGTTGTTGTTCTCGTTCGTGCCCGCTACCGCGACAACCGGATCGTATGCCCCCGGGAAGTACTCGGCGTTTGAAGCATCATTCCCGGCCGCAAATACGACCAGCCCGCCATTCAACTCGTCGCCCCCGCCATTATCAATGAAGTAGTCGATCGCGGTCTCCATCGCCTGTGGGAAGACGCCGGGACTGGTGTATCCCCAACTGTTCTGCGAGATGGCCGCTCCATTATCGGCGGCATACACATAGGAGTCCTCAGAGGCAATTGGCGTCGTGACCATATACCGAACGCCGGTTCCACGACCGTTCTCGTACTCACCATTTCCGCCGGCTGTGCCCGCCACACCGAAGTCGTTGTTCGTGGCGGCGGCAAGCGTCCCGGTCACGTGCGTCCCGTGGCCATTGAAGTCCTCGATGTCCTCCGGATCTCCGTCAAAAGCTTTTCCGTGGACGGTCCCGTCATCGGGGTCCCCGCCGTACCAAACATTCGGCGTCAGATCCGGGTGATCCAGATCAATGCCGGAATCATGCACACTCACGACGACCGTTGTGTCACCGGTCTGGACGGTCCATCCGCCCTGGGCCTCAATATCCGGGAACCCGTACTGCTCATCGTAGAGCGGATCGTCCGGCGGATCAATGAGGGGCTGCGGGTCCGCCGCCTGCTGCTGAGTGCGGGGCGCCTGCTCGGCTTTTGCCCCAATCAGCTCGGCACGGGCCTTCCCCTCAGCCACCGAAACCGACGAGACGGCGCCGTACTCCTGCGCGATGGACTGGACCGAGGCGTCGGTCGCGGCCACACCGTCTTCGAGACGAATCTCGTACCACCGGTGCAGACCGTACTCCCGGTGGCGCTGCTCGTACTCGCCGCCGACGTCAAACAGCGGCTCGATCGACGTAGCGTTGTACTGCAGGTTGAGCTCGTCGATCGACGAGACGCCGAGCAACGCAGTGCCGTTCTGCTTCACGGGCTGCGCGATGTCGGCAACGTCCGGAGACACCTTAATTCGAAGGACATCGTCGTGCCAGGTGCCTTCGCCCTCCTCTTGCACGGTCGTGGGCGGACCAGCATCCTGCCCGAGCGCCGCCCCAGAGAAGAACGAGGCAAACATCATAACCGCAAGGGCAGTGCCTAGGACCGACACCCCCGAGCGGAGTGCAGAACCAATTCTACGTATCATTGTATCCATTAGGCTTACAGGGTGATTGTGAGCGCCCCGCGTCGGTTCCGTCCCTACCAAAAGACCAGCCCGGCGCGGGGCTTTAGTATGTTTTCGCAGATGGAATCAGGTGCGAGAGGCATTCTCTTTCGTCCAGGCTTCGGGGATCGCCGAGACTCCGCCCCGCCGCCTTCACATAAGTATCATATGTAGATGCCTTCTTTTCCTCGCGTCAGAATGGTATAGAGGGGGTTTCCGAATGTCAAGGGATTATGGAGGGGGGGCGACTAGTTTCATCTCTAAGATTATGATTCAGGTTTCCAAAAGCTTGTAACGCCCCCCCTCGCCACCGTGTTGCCGTCCGCCGGAATGGCGTAAATCCTGATTTCTCAAGGCATTCTGGAGCTCCGCTACGCCTCATCCCCTCGTTTCTGGGAGGGATTTGCAATGGCGTTTGTCGCGGTCGACCGAGACTCAAGCCAAGACCTCTCGAGGTATTTCTTGAACGTAAAAGTTGAGGGTCTACCCCGTTCTCTCCTGGGCCCTCTAAGGATCGACGCAATGGGGTAATGGGGCGGCGTCCACCGCGGACCGTAGGACCTCCGGCACACAGCGCCGATTTACTGTCGCGTCCCCCTCTTGCCCCGCCTGACTCCTCGTGCACTCTGGCGGTGTCGGGAAAATGCCTCTGCCGAGCCGACCAATCGGGCCGAGCGGCGATGCCCTGAGGACTGGGACATGATTCTGGTCGTGTATGATTTCCAAACGATGTGCTGCTTTCCTATGCCTTTCTGCCCGCTCCGCGTGCTCTTTCCAATGATCCTCCTAAGCGTGATCGTCCTGGCGTGTGGGGGCTCCGGGGCGGCCCAGGTGTCTTCGGACTCGTCCGCGAGCGTGCCCCCACCCCCTGTCTCCGACACCACGCTTGCGCGCGTCGATAGCCTCGACGTGCCCGCCCGCATCGCAACGACTGACACGTTGACGGTCCACCTCACCGGCACTGTGGGCCCCAATGGCTGCTACTCGCTCGCCGGCATCGATACCCGGCGCACCCCCCGCCAGATCATCCTCCGGCCCATCGTCCAGCCGCCCACGTCCGACGATCAGATGTGTACCATGGCGGTCGTGCCGCTCGACGCCACCTACCAGATCGCCCCCCCGTTCCCGGTTGGCTCGTTCACCCTCACCGTGCCCCAGAACGACCGTCCTCCCGTCACCACCACCGTCGAGGTTACCGATGCGCCGTAACCCGCCGCCCCGGCGACTGTCGACCGCAGCCAGAACGCCGACCAGGATGGTGCGAAGCGCCTCGCGTTCCAGGCCCCACCCCGAACTGGCGGGAGACCGGATCGCCCCCCTTGTCGATGGTCACGAGTCCGCATCGAGCGGGGCGTGTGCTCGGCGGCGCAGCTCCTCTCCACGCCCTCTGCGCCCAATGCCGCTGAGTTCGGAAGGGGACTTCGCACGCGCACGGGCTGGAATAAGGTGGTTTTCGGGACGGGAAGGGCGTAGGGTCAACCGGAGGTGCGAGCGGCCTCAGTGACGGATGACGGGCGAGCCGTGTAGGTGCGCCCGAAGCGATCGGTGGCCTCTACGCGAATGCGATTGGCGTCAGGACTGGCGGGGGCGTGGTAGAGGTGAGCAGTGGGCTGAGGCTCGACCCACGGATGCTTTTCGGGCTGATCTTTGCCCGCATGGAGCCGACGGCTCAGCGGATCGAGGCCGACGCGCTGCGTCATTTCGCCCGTGCGGATGCCATCCTCATACCACACGACCGTCCAGTGGTCCGTGGCGCTCCATACGTTGGCCACCAGTTCGTCGGGGGCCTCGGGACGCGTGCCAGGCGAGTACACGCGCATCTGGTGATCGGCCTCTTGGCCTGTGGCCTTGTAGCGCCACTCGACGGATTCGCCGTTTACGTTGTAGACCGCATACCCCTTCGGCGTCCCGTCGTAGCAGACGGGCCCGGTCCACCAGGCCCCACACACCGTGCCCACCACGTGCTCGTGCGGCCCGTCGGCAAAGCGGTGTTCGTTTTCGTGGACGTGGCCGCTGATGATGTGCGCGTCGAACGGATCGAGCAATTCGTAGAGCGCGGCCCGGTTGCTAATCTGCCCCCGGACCGAAGGACTCGATTCACCGCGTCGTTCGTAGGTGGTGCTCAGTGGCGGAATGTGCGTAAACACGACCACAGGGCGCCCGTCGTCGACGAGGGCGAGGTCCTGCTCCAACCAGGCGAGCTGTGTGGCATCGAGGTGCCCCAGGTAATCGTCCGTCTCGCGGCCGAAGCCGTCGCTGCCGGGCCAGTACACGTCGTCGAGCACGACGTAGTGGACCGCCCCGCGGTCGAACGAGTAGTACTCGGGCCCAAAGTGTTGGCGGAACGTGGCCGTGGAGCCGGGGTCGGCCGGCGCGTCGAAGTTGAGGTCGTGGTTTCCTACCACCTGTACGAACGGGAGGCCCATTTGGCGGACCGCCGTCTCGTAGCCGGAAAAGAGCGACAGGTCGTCGAACACGAGGTCGCCCCCACCGACCCCAAAGACCGGACGGTCGCCGAGGCGCTTCGCCGTCTGCCGCACGTCGGGCACGATTTCGTCCCGGAATTGCTGCATCTCCGCCTCCGTCCGTGTCTGCGGGTCGGCCAGGAAGAGGAACGCGTGCCGCGTATCGTCGCGGTCAAGCGGTACGAGCCGGAACGATGCTTCCATCGTGCCGCCAGCGGTGGCATGGAGCGGCTGATAGAAACGCGCGGTCCCGGTCTCGTGGGTGGGCAACTGGTACCCCCGCGGCACCGAGAGGTACACAAAGGGCCGTCGGGGCGCGGCAGGCAGTTCGTACCGGCCGTCCACGTCGGTCTGCACGACGGTCTCCCCGTCAGTCACGGCCACTCCGCCAATCCCGCCCTCGGGCCCCGTCACGCGCCCGTTGACGGTTGCCGTCGCGGCCTTGTGGGTCGGGCGCGGCGCGGCGGGCGCCAGGGCGGGAACACCGAGGGCCGCTCCGGTAAGGGCGAGGGACTTCAGAAAGTCGCGACGGGTCGTAGACATAGGCCGGATAGATTCAGGCGACGGGGCTGTGCAGACTCATAAGATGCAGGCCCGCGGGGGAGAAAGTCATCACCTCAGCGTTATGCTCGCCGCACCGGTGGGGCTTCGGGGACTGCGGTTTTTAACACGCGGTCGTCTTGGTCTCGGATCCGTTCAGGAACGCAGCGGGGGCGGTCCGGGTGTGAACGCGAGGATTGCACCACACATCGTCTACACATCCAGTCGCACACACCGCCGCACCTGACGGGCATGAGTGAGGAGTTTCTTCAGCAGGACGTTCGGTACGTACAAGGCGTCGGCGAGAAGCGGGCCGACGTGTGGGCCGACCAGCACGGGGTGCGCACGGTGCGCGACCTGCTCCACTTCTACCCCCGCCGCTACCTCGACCGTACCACCGTCACGCCCGTGGGGCGCCTCCAGGAGGGCCCCGACCCCGTGACCGTCGTGGGCACGGTGCAATCCACCGATGTCGTCCCCGGCAAGAACCAGAAGCGATTCGAACTCATCCTGCGGGGCGAGCAGGGCGGGCGCATGAAGTGCACCTGGTTTCAAGGCCTCTGGTGGGTGCGCAAGGCGTTCGAAGAGGGGGACCGCGTGGCGTTCCACGGCAAAGTCGAGAAGTACGGGCGATGGTTCTCCATGACGCACCCCGACTTCGACACGCTCAACGAGGAGGGAGCCATTCTCGATACCGGTCGCATCGTGCCGCTCTACCCGGGGGGTGAGGCAATGAGCAACGTGGGCCTTACGAGCCGCTCCGTCCGTCGCATCCTCTACAACCTGTTCAAGGAGCACGGCCTGAAGCTTGAGGAGACGTTGCCGGAGTGGATGGTGGACGCCTATGATCTGATGGAGGGGCGCGTGGCGCTGCGGGCCATTCACTTCCCCAAGAGCCAGGCCGAATTGGCAGACGCCAGACGGCGCCTGAAGTTTGAGGAACTATTCTTCATCCAGCTCATGCTCGCCCAGATGCGACGGCGCCAGGAGGAGGTGACCGGCCCGGCGTTCGACGATCCCGGCGACTACACCCGGGAGTTCGTCCGCGAGGTGTTGCCCTTCGAGCTCACCGGCGCCCAGAAGCGGGCCCTGCGCCACGTCATCGACGACACGCAGACCGGCACGCAGATGAATCGCCTCCTTCAGGGCGACGTGGGAAGCGGCAAAACGGTGGTAGCCGTGGCGGCCATGATGCACGCCCACGACAGCGGCTACCAGAGTGCCTTCATGGCCCCCACCGAACTCCTGGCCGAGCAGCACTACCAGAACCTCGTAGAGTACCTGCATCCATTAGGCCTCACGCCCCACCTGCTCGTAGGCGGGCAGCCCAAATCGGAACGGGAGGCCATTCTGAACGACCTGGCGGAAGGGCACGCACCGATCGCCATTGGCACCCATGCCCTCATCCAGGACGAGGTGGAGTTCGACACTCTCGGGCTCGCCGTGGTCGACGAGCAGCACCGCTTCGGCGTCGCCCAGCGGGCGGAGATGTTTGAGAAGGGCACTCAGCCGCACATGCTCCTGATGACGGCCACGCCCATCCCCCGCTCCCTCGCAATGACACTCTACGGCGACCTCGACGTGTCGAAGATCGACGAGATGCCGCCGGGCCGCAAGCCGGTCGAGACGCGCCTCCGATCCGAAAAGCGACGCGGCGAGGTATACGCCTTCCTGCGCGACCGGCTGGAGCAGGGGGAGCAGGCGTACGTGGTGTACCCGCTCGTGGAGGAGAGCGAGAAGATGGACCTGAAGGACGCGGAGAGCGGAGCGGCGGATCTGCAGGAGCAATTTCCGGACTTCACCGTCGGCCTCGCCCACGGCCAGCTGCCGTCCGACCAGACCGAGCAGACGATGCAGCGCTTCAAGGCGGGCGACATCGACATCCTGGTGGCGACCACCGTCATCGAGGTGGGGGTGGACGTGCCCAACGCCACGGTGATGATGATCGAACACGCCGAGCGCTTCGGCCTGAGTCAGCTCCATCAGCTCCGGGGCCGGGTGGGGCGGAGCGATCAGCAGAGCTACTGCATCCTGATGGCCGGCTACAAGCGCAGTCAGGAAGCGAAACAGCGCCTCCAGGCCATGGTGCGCACGAACGACGGGTTCGAGATCAGCGAGACGGACCTGCAGATCCGTGGGGCGGGCGACTTCTTCGGCACGCGCCAGAGCGGCATGCCGGACCTCAAGATCGCCGACATCACGGAGGATACCGCAATTCTGGAAGAGGCCCGCGACGCGGCCTTTGCCCTCGTGGAGCGAGACCCACACCTGCGCTCGGACAGCCACGAGCGACTGCGACACCGCTACGAGGACTCCTACGCCGAGCACGGCCTCGGTTTTGCACGGGTCGGCTGATCCGTCTCGGGTGTGCCCCCGACAATGACACATTCACTGACTCCGATCGAAGATCGGGCTCGGCAACGCCCGCCCAAGAACCTTCCCCTGCGCACAGAGTTAGGGACCTGTCCACTCTTCCACCGATCCATAATCGGCCTGAATCGGCGCTCACGAATGGCTGGTGACGAACCATCTCCGGGGGATCTGTCGCCCGGGGATCAGCCGGCACGGTCGGAACCCGGCTCGCCGTCCTGGGAGCCGTATCAGTCCCCGAAGTCTAGCAGGGGCGGCGTTCTGTGGTTTCTACGCCGGTACGCCTTCTCAATTACGCTCCTCCTGGCGGCCCTCGGCGTGGGAACCCTACTGTACATGTCCCCCGAGCGGCTCTCCTCGGAGGCTCCCCCCAGCGCATCTCGTTCCGACGGGGCCGGGGCGTCTGCCGACCAGCAATACGCCACGGTGTCGGTCTACTCTGAGCCGACGGGGGCATCGGTCGTGGTTGATGGGGACACCGTGGGCGCCACCCCCATCAACCAGCATCGACTGCCGTCGGGCACCTACCTCGTGTCCGTGGTCCAGGAAGACTACGCCCCGCGCGACACCGTTATGACGCTCGCGGCCAACCGGTCCACGGTCTACACCCCGCAACTGCGTCCGCAGGCGCCCCCCGAGCGCGCCGAGCAGGCCCAAGCCCCTCCTACCACGGAAGACTTTGGCACCGATCCCCCGCCTTCTCGCCCGCAGGGCGCAGAGCCGGCTTCGCCGCCCGCCTCGGAGGGAGACACGCGGGCAAGCCAGGAGCAATCCCCGAGGAGCGAATCGCCCACCTCTACCGAACCGGACCCGCTCGTGACCGGACGCATCACCCTGCGGTCGACCCCAGACAGTGTGGCGGTCTCCATCAACGGGTACGATGCAGGCTCCACGCCGGCCACACTCACCCAGGTCGCCGCGGGCACCCACGAAATCACGTTCAGCCGCCCTGGGTACGAGACCGTGACCCGGCAGGTGGACGTGCAGGGACGCGATACGGTTGCTGTGCAGGCCTCCCTCAAGGCACTCACGGGCCGCCTTCGCGTACTCGTCCGCCCGTGGGGATCCATCTTTATCGACGGGGAGCGCCACGCAGAAGACGCGGACGTCTGGTACGAAACCGAGCTTCGGGCCGGCACCCACACCGTGACCGCGCGCCATCCGGCCCTGGGCGAAAAAGCCCAGTCCGTTGAGCTCGCCCCCCGCGATACCCAGTCGGTCATCCTGGACGTGCGGCAGGAGTAGCCGTCACCGGCCGCCGCTCCCACCCAACCAACCGCGGAGGCTTCCTCCCGTCCTACCGAACCACCGTCAGTTGCCGCGTTTCCTGGAACGACCCGGCCCGCATCCGAACGAAGTACTTCCCGCTTGCGAGCCGGTCCGCGTCCATTTGCGTCCGGTGCACGCCGGCCTCCCGCCGCCCCCCGACCAGTCGTGCCACCCGTCGTCCTAACACGTCGTACACGACGATGGAGACCTCCGCTTCTTCCGGGAGCGCGTACTTCATCCTGGCCTGGGCCCGGAGGGGATTGGGGAACACCTTGCCGAGCTCGAATGCGCTCGGGGCCGAGGCAGCCGCGACGGCAAATCGTTCGATCGACTGCTGGATGCGAACCGAAGACTGATCGCTCGAAAGCGTAAACTCGTCCTCGCCGGCGGAGAGCCTAAAGCGCCGATCCGTACCGTTGGCCTCGAGGCGCACCTCCACCGGAAAGTCCACCCCCTGCATCTGGACCCGATGCCTCGTCCCGCTTCCTCCGCTCCCTTCGTCTGGGGCAATGGCGGCGGCCGCGTACCCATTCGCGAACCGCACGTCGAACACCTCTTCGGGGGGCACGGGAGGTCGCTCGAACCGGCGCCGCTGCTCCTCTCCCAGCTCCGTTTTCAGCCACAGCGTGGACGTTTGGCCACTGGCATCCACAAGTGAGAGGCGACTAGTGCCGTCCAGTGCGTCGTTCGAGGCCTCTGCAAGCGGAGCCGATCCCCCCGATACATCAAGCGTCCCCGCCTCCGTCGTCTTGACCCAGTATCCCTCGCCGGGGCGCAACTCCGTCGCCGGCTGGTAGCCCTGCCCCGGCGGCAACCGGAAGAAGTCCGAGGCAAGGATGCCGGTCGGAGAGGTTGTCACCGCATCGACGGCCACGGTGTCTTCGACGCTCCCAATGAGATTCCAGCCCTCCTCCACTTCGATCGTCGGAGCTGCGGGGGGCCCCGTCACACTCGTGGTGTCCGCTTCGCACTGAACAACGACGCCCGTGCCCACCGGGATCGTCTCGTCACTGCCGATTGTCGTGTACCCCTCTCCGGGCGTATAGAAAAAGCCGCTGGAGCAGGCCGGGAGCAGGTCCTCGAACGGGAGATTCGTCTGCACGGGGATCGAGATGAAGTTCCATCCGTCGGCGAGGGGCAGTGTGCGCGTGAGGGACGCCGTGTCTTGGAAGTCCGACACCTGATGCAGCGTCCCCTTCTCGTACGCCCCCATCCCGCAGACCGGCACACCGACGCTGTCGCACGAAGCGAACGCGACGTTTGCCCCGATGTCCACCGCCTGGCCCGCCGACACATCAAAGACCTCAAAGCGAAGGGAATCCCCGGCCGCGTATCCACCCTCCGACACCGTAATCGAGTCTGCACCGGCGGCCGCGAAGGTCGTTCCTTCTCCGTCCCTCCATACTCCGTAGCCGGCGCAGGCCCCCTGATCGGTGTACACGGCCAGTGTGTCCCCGGCCGCGACCGGCGTGCCGTCCGGAAGAGTCGGGGCGGCACTGGCGGGCACGTGGACGGTCGCGTTGTCGACATTTGTGATGCACTCCTGCGCGTAAGCGAAGGACTGCCCCATCGCGGCTGCAGGCACGAGCAGACTCCCGCCGACGAGCGCAACCAGTGTGAGGAGCAGAGGCCGGGGCCGCATCGTACTTTATGGAGCTATGGATGACTATTTTCTATCCAGTTGCTCCACAACATCCGTTCCTAATGCTCCTACGAATTGCCAATTCGCGGAGTCGCCCGGGGAAATCGGGACGATCTCCCCTCATGTCCCCTACGAACGGACCGGATTTCCCGTGCACAGCCCCTCAATCCCCACCCTCCGGGAGGATCAATGGGATTACACACTACTCATCCAAAAGATTACAAGCGACGAGTCGATTAAGAGGACAGATTCGTTTCCGATCACCCCAGCAACTTTCGATTCGAAATCCTCATATTTACAATCAGGTACTTACATACCAGCCGCGCAGACGAGAAAAGGGCGCCTGTGTCTCCCTGACCGACTGCTTTCGGGCGTGAGCAGCCTTCTTTCCCCATATCCATCGCTTTCTGGACCACATGGCACAGGCTCTGTCCCACAGAAATGTAACGGACATCACTGGAGGGCGTCCGCCACGCGTTCACGTTCCTGTGGGCTCAGTTCGGAGTGGGCCACCACCTCAAGGCCGTCGTGGCCCAGTGCGATGATGCGGGCGTCTGCCCGATCTTCGACCGCACACAGGACGGCACGCCCGTCCTCCAGGAGGCAACGATCCGCGCTTGAGTCCGGATCAGATTGCACAATATAAAACTGCTCATCCCGAAGGGGGTGCTGGTCTTTCCATTCCTCTTTCGATTGGTCCACGGAAGAGTTGAGATTCGTAGACATTAGAGACGGAAAAAGAGTCGAACCGAGACGACAGCAGAATGACTTGGACAGGACTGCTGTCGGCATTTTTGTTGATGTTATGTCCCATAGCCGAAAAAAATTCAGTCAAGGCAGCGCAGTCATACTGGAAACCCCTACTCAGCGGTGGTGAAATCGGAGCATCAAGTTGTCTAGCTTTGGAACAAAGCCCCTTATCTTTTGCCACCACAGCGATCACTGGCTCCCAGAACGCATTGTGTCACGTATCAACTCGCATACGAGTGCTCTACTCCTCCGTATGATCGGCTCGTGCGAACCGGATCGAGGATCACAGAAAAACGCTGTTCAGATGCGCGGTCGCTCACAGACAAGCCAAACCTGCATTCCTGTTCGTCTATCGGGAAGACTTTTCTCCCCTGGAGGTGATCCTGCCGAGGAGGCCGGGCCTTGGCTCGCACCGCATGTCTTTCTGAGGGAGTCGCAGGCTCCCCCGGAGGCCTTCACTTACGGAGAATGGTAGCCCCCTCCTTCTGAGCGATCCTCAGTAGCTTTTGGATACTGGCCTAGTCTTTCTGCGCCCCTGAGCACATACTTGTATTACAAGTAGTCGTTTACACCTTTCTCGAAGCTGTCATGCAACTCCGCGATGCCGTGAGGTTTGTCGACCATATCATCTCTTCTCATCTTGCCAGAGCAGCTTCTCTTCTCGTTGCACTGTTAATCGGGACGACGATCCTTGTGGCCTCGGCCGATGCCCAGCCTGTACGGGCCGGGGAGACATTCTACCTGAAGTTTGGGGCGGGCCTCTCCGACTACGCCGGTGATGCGAGCGGCCCAGATTTCGGATCCAACCGGGGCCCGAACACCCCGGAGCCCATTACAGGGATCGGTGATCTCTTCGACACAAACAAATTCACTGAGGGCGGCCCGTTTCCGTATACGCTTTCCGGAGAGGTGGGCTACCAGTTTTCGCCTGAGTTCGGGGTGGGATTGGGCTACCAGTTCGGCCAGTATCCGTTCGTCCACGGCCGCCCGTTCACCGTCCAGAACGACCTGCCCGGCACAGGCGGGGATCTCGGAACCGTGCGGCATACCGTTCAGCTACTGGGCCGCTACATGCTCAAGGCGGAGACCTGGACCTTCAGTCCATACATCGATACGGGCCTCAACGCAACATTTGGGGGACATACCACCGCGCTCGGCCCCTTCGGCGGGGTGGGAGTAGATGTGTCGGTAGGTGACCGCACGTCGTTGTTTCTCGAGACCCGACTCAATCTCACCCTCGGAGACGAATCGATCGACGGGATCGACAACGGAGGCGAGCCAGACTTGCTCAGTGCACTACCAGCCGTCGGCCTCCGGTATACCTTCAAGAAGCCGGCAGTCTCCCCTCGCATCCTTGCCCTCAATGGCCCGGCAGAAGTGGAGGTTGACGAGTCGACTCCCTTCACGGCCCGGACCAACGATGCCGAGGCAACTCGCCCCCTGTCGTACCAGTGGGACTTTGGCGATGGGCGAAGCGGAGCCGGGCTTACGGCCTCCCACACCTACGACCAGCCGGGGGAGTACATCGTCACGTTCACGGCACGCAACGAGGCAGGGACGGCACGCGACTCTCTCGCCGTGGAGGTGGTCTCACCGGCCCGGATCCTCTCCGTCGACGCAACCCCCAACCCGGTCAAGGAGGGGGACCCCGTTCGCTTCCAGAGCGAGGTGACGGGGGCGGCCCCTGTCACCCAGGAGTGGGAATTTGGGGACGGAACGACCGGAAGCGGCGTGGCTCCCTCCCATACCTACGAGGAACCGGGCGAATACACGGTTCGCCTCGTTGCCTCCAACGAGGACGGCGAGGACAGCGCGGCCCTCACCATGCAGGTAAACCGCGCCCGCCCCGCGGTCTGCGAGACGGTTCGCGAGTTCAACTCGGTATACTTCGACCAGGGATCGAGCCAAATCACCAGCGCGGCCACGGAGAAGCTCCAGGAAAACACCGATGTACTTCTCAAATGCCCGAATCTCTCCGTCCGGACCGAAGGCTTTGCCGCTCCGGGCGAGCCCAACCCCCAGGCCCTCTCAGAATCCCGGGCGCAGGCCGTGGCTGACTTCTATGAGAACGAGGGCGTGGACCCAAGCCGTGTGCAGTCTCGCGGCGAGGGTGTCGTTGAAGGCGCGAGTGGCAAGAAGGGGGACGCCCAGCAGTCCCGACGGGTCGACACCATCCTCATAGACGACGGCACCGAGGACGCGTCCCCAAACAACTGATGTTCGGGCACGCGCCCCCCTCCGCGTTGGGGTCGCGGCGGCCCGCATGGATCCCTTTCTTCGTGGAGGCCGTGGCCCCGGCATTGTAGATACTTTTCGCTGGCCCAGACGAGACCGGTAAATATTTCCCCTCCCGGTCATCCTTGTCGGGGCCCGACCGAAGAGTTGCCTTGCTTCTCCCGGCCGTCCCAGAGTCCCTACCCCCTGCTTCTGCTAGACGCCCCCGTCTCTACCGCCCCGAGTAGAAGCGGTGAAGGCTCTTAGGGAGGCGCGGTCACTCGGACGGACCGGCTGCTGCCCTCCTCACCTCGGCGCATGCCTCCCCCAGTCCTACTCACCCCACCGAAAGGCGCGCGCGTGAACGGATTGTTGGATTGCGGGACGAAAGCATGGAATGGTTTTAGCAGGCATGAATGTCTCCACTGGTTGTCGGTCTGGTGCGTCCACGATCGCGTGGATGCCCGTCAGTCGACCTCATCGCCTTTTACCTCGTCCCAGCGACTCGCACCGATGTCTCACAGCGGCTCGTTTCTTCCGTTTGGCTCTGTCGCGGACTCCGACGCAGAGGGTCCCCCGATGAATGATCTCCCCCCCGGACTTCGCCAGGCCGGCCGTGCCGTGTATCGTCACGGCTGGGAGCAGTACCGCCGCGCTGACTGCCCATTCGGACCTGAGGACGAGGCCATGCTCGTTTGGTTCTCCTTCAACCAAGGGGACACCGGCGCCCCCCTTACGGTCAGTCGCAACTGAAATCGACCTTCCCCCCTGGGTGCAACGCCGAACGTGGACGAGTGCTTTGGGCACAGACCCCCACCGTCCGGGCGACACGCATCGTCCGTCCTTACAAATCGTTCTTCTTGATCTGCCATGAACGAATCCGCCTCGACCGTAAACATCGTTTTCAAGAGCCCAGCCCGGGCAAATCGGTCTCGGACGTCCATCCGCCATAAGCGAAATCTCGAGGGTGTTCCGGTGTCGACGGCTCAGCAAATGGTATCGGACTTCACAGCGTACCAGCACCAGCCGTCGACCCGCGACGAGAAGAAGCTCTATGAGTACCAGCCCCGAACAGGAAATGCCTCGGAGGACGAGGTATTCGTCGCCCTCGACTTTGGGGAGATTGTGGCCCTGGAGGTAGATCGAGAGACCCGTGCCCTTTCACACGCAGGCGGGCGGGCCCTGAGTGTGGGATAATCGCGGCGGTGTTTCCTCAAAGGGTCTCGTTTCTCCGGTCCAACGCGGTAGAAACAGCCCCTCCCCCACCTCGCCGGACCCCATAGAGCAACGACCCACCGCAAGACGGCCTCACTCTCTTCCCTTACGCATTACAGCGTCGTTCTTTCGGGGGACTACCTGTCTTGCATCAACTCAGGAACGTCTACTCCTCGTGAGACACACGACGCTCCGTATTCGTCTCGGACATTGAGCATGCGCTTCGCCTTGGGCGTGCCACGACGAAGCATTCTCGGGGGCGCCTCAGGCCTCCCCGGCAGGAGAAGCTTCTACGTCTCTCGTTCACCGGCAGGGTTCTTGTTACGACACCTAACGAGTGCTGAGGGCACTTCCTCGTCGACTCTACCCCTCCCGCCCTAGTCCCTCGCCATCATGACCGTGCGCCCCTCACCTACCGACACGATCGCACTCGCGCTGATTCTCCTGCTCGCCCTGACGGGCGGGCCCACCGCCTACGCCCAGGAAATTCAGTTTCCCCTCACGGTGACCACAGACAATGGGGGCTCCCAAGAATTGACGCTGGGACTCGACCCGTCGGCAACCGACGGTATTGACCCTGCTCTTGGCGAGACAGAAGGAGGACTGCCTCCTCCCCCTCCCGGCTTCTACGCCCGCCTAGTCGACGACGACGTTCCTGCTTCTGGATTCGGGGAGGGACTCCATATTGACATCCGACAGGGAGGAACCGAATTCGTGGGGACGAAAAAACACCAGATCCGTTTTCGGGCGGAAGATGCCGCAACCAACGTCACCATCAGCTGGGACCTGCCCGACGGAATTACGGGCACAATTAATGACAAGTTTGGGGGGGGCGAGTACAGTATGGACATGAGTGGTACCGGCTCGATTACCGTAGATCCCGGAGCCCCCGACGCCATCGTCACGCTCGAGTACAACTACCAGACCGCCATCGTGGGGGACGACGGCACGGGAAACGACACGGGCTGGCGCCTGCTCGCGACCCCGTCGAGCGCGACGCGAGGCGATCTTGAGGACGACCTAGACTTCAACGTGGACTCGGGC
>CAJXKO010000078.1 GCA_913055845.1 uncultured Bacteroidota bacterium
CGCGCATGGTACCGCGAGTTCCGCGAACTCGTGTTGACTGCCACAGTCTACAACCTCGAACAGGCTCTCAAACAGTAACCCCGACGCCATCATCGGATTCAACAAAGCAGACCCATTAGCTTGAGTTACCCTCTTTCGTAGGGGGATTGTCGATCGTATTGTGTTGTCACTATCAGGCCAGAGTGGATACACGTACCACGTCAACGGTGTGCAACGCAAATGACTCCGCTTGATAGGTTTGGGGCAGAATTGGTCCCAACGGGCCGTGTTGAATCGCTGTAAGGCGTAGGGATTCTCTGTTTGACGAAGCGTTTGATGTTATAGACGACACACATCAGCGCGATCTCGCGGAACTCACAGAACTATGACCGCGCTCGCACGGGGAAGCCGAGCGAGCGCTTCACAGCTGAGTTCACAGTTTGGGTCATAGAGCGCTGATTGTAGCGATTATCGTCGATTCTGGCGTCGTGTGCGTGGTCGTACGGTGCGAAGATGCGGTACTTGATCAGCGGTCTGATCCCGAGATCGCGGAGACCCTCACGAAGTGATTGCTTGTCGTAGCCCGTATCGGCCGCAAGAAACCGCATATCGTCCGCGTTTCGGCGGGCGATCTGCTCAGCGAGGTCTGCGTCGCTTCCTTCTCGATTCGTTGAGGAGTGAACATCAAGGACAGCTTGAGACGCTGTATCGACGAGTTTCGTGACTTTGAGCTTTTGAACGCGGTAGCTGATTCGCTGGCAGTAGTGGCGGCTGGCTGGTGAGCGGTCGTAGAACGTGGCGTCGATCGCAGCGTTTCAGAGAGATCGTGTAGCTGCGCCGACTGGCGCAGCAGCACTCGACAGACGCTCATACTGATCCGGTTGAACGCCTTACACAACGTGGACGGCGCGGGGAGATCGACCGCGTTGAGGCCGATATCTCCGGTTATTTGTGGCATTTCTTTGAGCAAGTCGATCGTCATGCGGTACGACGCATCGAGGTAAATCCGGAGATAATGAAGCGAAACGAGTGCGTAGTCGGCGAATCCGCCGTCACCGTCCGGGGCGGCGGATTCGCCTCCATCGCCAGTAACTCTTTGAGCAACCGGCACAACTTCCCCGATGAAGCGGGAGATTTGTGTCATAGGCAACCGAATCTTCCCGCTTCAACTCCTTTGATTTAGTGGCCTACCCCGCTGCTGTATGGTGATTCAACACAGCCCGGTGAACGCAAATCCACGAAGGGTTCGTCATCGTGCCTGCCGGTCGAGCAAGCCCAAGATAACTCCGAATCCGGCGACGTGTTAGCGACTCCCTGCTGGAAAAAACAGCTTTGGGAGTCCGAACACGATGGAGGATAGGAGTACCGGGGGCTTGGCACTCCCAGCAGTCCCACCCACCACAGTCCGTGAACCCCAGACGGATTCTCACCGTGTCGGGGTTCGGTGAGACTGCGAACCTGAAATCTCCAACGTTCAGGATTCCTCTGCGTACACGCGGAGGAGGATGTTAATGACTGTGACGTTGCGGATGATGACACGTCTTGAGTGGGTGGTGTCTAGGTACGGCAATCGTCACACTGAGCTGCGGCCGAAAGTCCTCGCGGGATCGGCTGGCCACACTCACACCGAGGACGCTTGGAAGTCTCTGTCATACTATTCCGAGTAGATTAATGATAAATAATTCTTTCTCACACAAGCTGACAAGGTGGCTCCTCAGAGAGGACCACTTGGTGGCTGTCGAGGATGTAGACGTGATGTCGATAGTAGAACCGGCAGAGACGACAACAGAGTGTTCACGATAGCATGTGGAGATGACGAAGCCAATACGGATCCGAAGACATCTTCCCCTAATTGTATAACATTTTTGAAATTAATTCAGGATTATCATGGTATCGAAGTTCACACCAATCTCTCAGAACTGATTCCCGATCCGGCTATTGTTGTCCAGTTGGGTCAATATTTATAATTCTACCAGCTAAGAAATTATTCACGCTTCTGTTGTGAACGTTTCTGTAGAACAAGTTTCATATACATTCGCAACACTGCTTAATCTAACTTACCTACAGTACAAATGGCATCTACTACCACTACCTCGGAGTACGACCATAATACAGATCCTCCCGAACACAACCTCAGTGCTGATGAGTTGCTCGTAGAACGTGACTCAGAGACCACCCCCCAACTGTCCGTCGTGATGCCGACGCTGAACGAAGAAGCCGGTATTCGGATCTGTATCGACTGGATCAAAACGGCGATCGAAGAGCTCCAGATCCCTGCGGAGATCATCATCAGTGACAGCTCAACAGATCGCACTCCCGAGATCGCCCGCGATATGGGTGCGATCGTCGTCGAGCCCGACGGAAAAGGGTATGGCTACGCGTACCGGTACGCCTTCGAGCAGACACGAGGCACGTATATCGCGATGGGTGATGCTGATACGACCTACGATTTTAAACAGATCCCGCGACTGCTAACCCACCTTCAAGAGACAGATGCCGATATGGTCATGGGTAGTCGGCTTGACGGTGAGATCAAAGATGGCGCAATGCCGGCACTCCACCAGCACATCGGCAATCCTGCTCTCACACGGTTTCTAAATACGTTTTATCGCGCTGGAGTGAGCGACGCTCACAGTGGGTTCCGGATCTTTACGCGCGAAGCGTACGAGACGATGGACTGGGAGACGACCGGGATGGAGTTCGCCTCTGAGATGATCATGGACGCCGGCGCGAAAGATCTCGATATTGTGGAGGTGCCTATCGTCTATCACGAACGTGAGGGCGAAGAAACGCTAGACAGTTTCCGTGATGGGTGGCGCCACGTTCGGTTTATGTTGGTTAATGCGCCCGGCTATCTGTTTTCGGTGCCCGGCTTGCTGTTGACGCTCTTTGGGGTGGCGGTCATGACGATTTCCCATACGGGGGTGGCGCTTGGCGAGATTACACTCGGCGTGAATTCAATGATCGCCGGGAGCCTTGCGGCGATTGTGGGCACACAAGTCGGCTCGCTTGGCGTCTTCGCGACGGTGGCAAGCGATCCGATCCAGCGGCCTGAGGACCCGATCACGTCAGGGATCACCCGCTATGCTACACTTGAGCGGGGCGCGACAGCTGGTGTGCTCGTGTTTGCGGCCGGTGGCGCGTATGCCAGTTGGTTGATCGGCGACTGGTCAAAAATGGTGCGCAGGCCGTAGTCGTGGGCCCGGCGGATGGCCTCGCGGTCGTGCCACCAGAGCCCGGTCACGTTCACGAACTCGGCGTCCTCCGCAAACAGATCTGCCAGCCGGTCCGCGTCGCGCCGGTTCCAGGCCTCCACCCAGATCTCCGCGATGCGCCTGGAGTGGTCGAACGGGGGGTATGGTTTGTCGGCCATGAGGATTGTATAGACACCAGAAGAAGTCACTCTATTGACTTCCCCCGCCGCCGTCATGCTCTAGTCTAAATTATGCTCGAGCTGGGCCTCGAAAGACTTCGTTGACGTGCCAGCTCACAACCTCATCGTTTGGGTAGTACGTCTTTCTCTGTGGAGTCTGGATGCGATTTCCGTGCTGGTCGCGCAAGCGTGAGAGGTGCGGTTCGGAGCCGTGAACAGCCTCGGAGACGAGCAGATGGAGATCTTCGGTAATGTGGAGGGCGCCCTTGTCGAACATCTTGTGATGGAGAGCGCAGAGCGCGATTCCGTTGGAGATGTCATCCGGTCCCCGAGCCTGCTTCCATTTGATATGTGCCGCTTCAACACCGATCGGGGCTCCTCCTGTCCCAACTCGTAGATCAAAACCACAAATCGCGCACTGGTACTGATAGGCCTGAAGTACTTGTGCACGAAAATCTGGATCACGGTGTGCCGAAGCTGCTCCCTCAAGGTCGAGCCCCACTGCAGTGGCGATGTCCTCATGAAGTGAGGAGGGAAAGTGGGACGAAAGAAGCAACTGGGCAACTTCTCGTCGAAGTTCAGGGGCGTCGCTGAGAGGCTGGTAAACTTCATCAGTAAATCCGCCCCGAGCCTCCTTCTCTCTAAGTTCTGTCTTCGGCGGGTTGGAGGCACTTTGGCGCATTTCCAGGCTGTCGGCTTCTGGGACGATCCATATGTCGTCGGACTGTAAATGCCAGAAGGGATACTCCGGATGGTGGCTCTGTCGGGGTGGACCAAATTCGATCAAGAGGTCCTTGAGGTCATCCTCAATGTCCGAGAACAGAAGCCAGCGATCTGCCTGTGTGAGCCGTCCCAGTGCGTAAAGGACGAGCAGAGGCTTGTGCGGAGCACGCTGATCACCGCGCTTCCAGACGGTGAGATCGCTGAAACGGGCCCGTATAGATTCGTGCTTTGGGGAAGGGTCTTGCATCGGACATCGAGGTCATGCGAGGCCCACGAAGGTGAAAGCCAATTCCATGAAAAGCATAGACGAGGGAGTGAGAGACGTGCAATCCTTCAGCAATAGTGGAGACAATTCGCACCCACACATGCGCCTTACGCCGGCTCCAGCGCCCGAAAGGCCTCCAGCAGCTCCTGCGCCACGGGCCCCGGCGTGCCGTCGCCCACCGTCCAGTCGTCCACCTGCACGACCGGCATGATGCCCGTCGTGGTGCCCATCAGAAACAGCTCGTCGGCCGCCGGTAGGTCGTCGACGGCCACGGGAAACTCCTCGACTGGACGGTCGAGGGCGTCGCACAGCTCCAGCATCACGGTGCGCGTGATGCTGGGCAGCGTGCGGTTCGTGAACGGGTGCACGGTGACGGTGCCGTCAAAGACGGCCGCGACGCTGGAGTGGGAGCCCTCCGTCACGAATCCGTCGCGCACCAGGAGCGCCTCGTAGGCATCGGCCTCCTGGGCAGCCTGGTTGGCCAGCACGTTGGGGAGGTAGTTGAGGGACTTGATGTCGCACCGGTCCCAGCGCTGGTCGGGCCGCAGGATCACCTTCACGCCGTTCCGCCACTTGTCGAGCGGTGGCTCGTGGGCCTCGGCACGGGCGTAGACGGTCGGCTCCACGGGCGGGTCCGGAAAGGCGTGCTGGCGCGGCGCGGCCCCGCGGGTGATCTGGAGGTACGCCTTCGCGTGGCCGTCCGTGAGGCCGTTGCGGGGGAGCAGCTCCTGCACGTTCGTCCACAGGGCCTCCGTGTCGACCCCCTGGATTCGGAGGGCGTCTAGGCTGCGGGTGAGGCGGCGGCGGTGATCGGCGAGCCGGAAAAAACGACCGTCCTCCGCCCGCGCCACCTCGTAGACGCCGTCCCCAAACACAAAGCCCCGGTCGTTGGGGGCGATGGACACGTTCGCTTCGGGCATGAAGTCGCCATTGAAGTAGACCGTCATGGACATGAGGCGTGTGAGAAAACCAATCGTGACCCCGTTCCGGTGCCCTCCGGCCCGCGGCGCGTCAAGATAAAAAGTGGGGCGGAGAGAAACAGCGGCCCCGCGGCCCCTCAGAGACCGCTCGTGGTGGCCGTGCTGGGCGAGGCCTGCGGAGGGGCTGCGAGGGCGGTGGCCACGGCGCCGTCTCGGTCGTACACGTCCCGCCGAAAGTGCACCGGCTGGTCGGGGGCGGCCTGAACTGTCAAGTACAGCAGGTGGACCGGCACCTTCTGGGTCAAGAGGACCGTTTGCTCGGTGTTGCCGGTCATCACCTTCTGGATGCGCTCTCGCGACCAGCCCTCGTTGTGGCGGAGGAGCGTCGCGGCCAGGTCGACCGGGTGCTCCACCCGAATGCACCCCGAACTGAAGCTGCGTTCCGCACGGCGGAAGAGGGCGCGCGCAGGCGTGTCGTGGAGGTAGACGCTGTGCGGGTTGGGAAACATGAATTTGACCTGCCCGAGGGCGTTCTGGGGGCCGGGCCGCTGGCGAAGCCGGTACGGGAAGTTCGACGCCGAGAGGCGTTCCCAGTCGATGGTCGACGGGTCGATCGGGGTGGCGTCCGCCCCCCATCCCCGAAGCACCTCGAAGCCTTGGGCCGAGGCACGGGTGGGGTCGCGCCGGAACTCCGGGAGCTTGTCCTTCACTGCAATGCTGTGCGGCACGTGCCAGTAGGGGTTGAAGACGAGATAGGAAATCTGGTCCGAAAACACGGGGGTCTGCCGGTAGGCCTGGCCCGTCACGACCCGCATGCGAAGCCGGTCCGTGCCGTTCTCCACGACGCGGAGTTCGAAGCCGGCAATGTTGACCCGGACGTGGAGTGCCCCGAGGGTGGCCGGCAGCCAGCGCCAGCGCTCCAGGTTGACCTTGATCTGCTCGATGCGTTGTTCGGCGGGCACGTTCAGTGCGGTCCGGGTGGCCGGGCCCACCACGCCGTCCACTTCGAGGCCGTGGCGCGTCTGGAATCGAGACACGGCGTCGTGGAGGCGCGCGTCGAACGCAAGGGAGTCCTCCCCCGGCGCCGCCCCGGAAAGATCGCCGGTGACCTGGAGGCGACGGCGCAGGAGGGGCACCTGCGGATGCTGCGTCCCAGTTTTTAGGGTCGGCCCGTCGGGGAGGGTGGGCCAACCTCCGGCGTCGGCGATTCGCCGGTAGCGCGCCAGTGCCCCGCGCAGTGCGTCGTACTCGGGGTGGGGCGGGCGCAGCGACGCGAGCACGGGGCGGATCGAGGACTCGGTGAGGGCCCGGTCCAGGTGCTCGACCAGGTCGGCCCGTCGTCCCTCCAGGGTCCAGGAGGGCGTGGTGGTCTTCGGGGCCACGCGCCCCGTCAGCAGGTGCAATCCATACAGCAGGAAGGCGTCCGTGCAAAGCAATTCGAGGTCGACGAGGCGGGATGGTGCCACCGGGCCTGCGTCCGATTGGGCCCGAAGGCGCCGCAGGAGCGAGTCGATGGCCGTAACGTGGTAGTCGACGGGGCGGAGCCCGTCCTGGTCCGCTGCGCGGAGGCGGGCGAGCAATGAGTCGATCCGGCCCGTCGGCCCTGTGGGACGGGTCCAGGCCAGCTTAAATGCGGCCTGGTGGTAGTAGCGGGCGACCGCCGAGGCGGCCCCTAGGCGGGTCTCACCGACCAGGGTCGCGCCGTCGGCCTCGTCCTGGATGGCTTCAATGCGGATGCGAAGTTGCTCCTCCGCGACACTGGGGAGACGTGCGTCGCCCCCTCCCACCGCGGGCCCCACGGTCACCTGCAGGGCAAGCGCGAGAACGAAGACGAGCCGCGGCCGGAAACGCATGGGGCGGAGAGGCGGGAGGTGGAGCAGAGGGGCAGGGGCTACCAGCGAACGCGGCGCCCGCGGAGGTCCAGGTGCACGAACGGGCCGTGCTGGGCGGTGGCGCCGTAGACGGAGAGCCCGCCACGAAACTGATCGTCTCCCGGGGTGGGGAGGTCCCGCACAATGTCGGCGAGGTACCGGGCATCGGCCCGCGTGGTGCGGCCGTCGCCGGTCAGGTCGTCCATCCACCGGTCCCCGTCGGCGTCGACGTACACGTCCGCCGCGTCGCCGTAGAGGTGGCGGCTGTACTCGGTGGTGTTGCCGATCTTGCGGTTGTAGTAGGGCGTGCGGTATCCGCTCATGACGTGGAGGGTTGGCACAGCGTGGCCCTGCGCGTTCACGGCGGCGAGTACCTGTTCGAGGTGGCGGAGCAGGCGGGGGCGCACGAGGGCGTACTGGGGCGTCGCCTCAGTCTGCTTACAGAGAAACTGATCGAGCCGAAAGTGGGGCGAGACCCGCGCGTCCTTGTTTCCGGCTGTGACCTCGACGAATCCTGCCGGGGGCTCGTAGACCGCCCGTCCGTTGCGGGGCGTTCGTTCGTAGCGCCCCAGGCGGTACCCGTTGAGGCGGCGGCCCTCGTGGTCCCAAGGGGCGAGGACGAACACCTGGAGCTGCACAGTGGCGCCCGACGCGGTGTTCGTTACGACCAGCGGGTACAGGCCCGGGGCCGACGGGGCAGTGAACCGCCAGGATGGGCCGGAGCGGCGGTCCACCACGGGGGTGGGGGCGTCAATCCGGTACCGGCCCGGGAGGGCATCCGGAGACACTTTGATGCGAACGGTGGTGTCCGGCATCGTCGTGACCGCCATGATGCGGTGCGTCACCTCGGTGTCCCCGAAGTGAACGGGAAATGCTGCGCGGCCGGCATCGAACGCGGCGGAGTCGGGCGGGGCCGCGGAAGCCACAGAAAGGCCGCCCAGCATTAGCAGAAGTCCCCCGAAGAGACGGAGGACGCCGTTCTGCCATGAAGGCCACATAGAAGGCATCGGAGGCACAAGTTGACCGAAAAGGGACGCGGGAATGCCAGAACGTAGACCGCTCGTCCCAGATCCCGCGACGCGGACGGCCTGTCGAGTTTATGACAAGGGATGCCCGCTAAGAACCCTGCCTGCGGTGCCGTCACGGGGCGAGGCGCTCCAGAGTCCACTCGGCGTCCGTGTCGGGGCGGCGGTAGCGGAGGCGGTCGTGCAGGCGGTTGGGGCGGCCCTGCCAAAACTCGATTTCGAGGGGCTGTACCACGTAGCCGCCCCAGTGCGACGGGCGCGGAATCTCGTCGTGGTCGCCGTACTCGGCCTCCACCTCCGCGAGATTCTGCTCGATCGCCGCTCGGCTTTCGACCACGCGGCTTTGGGGGGAGGCCCAGGCGCCGAGCTGGCTGCCCCGAGGGCGGCTGTGAAAGTATTCGGTCGACTCCTCCGGGGGCATGCGCGCGGCCGGCCCCATCACGCGCACCTGCCGCTCGAGCGGCTTCCACAAAAAGGTGAGTGCGGCGTGGGGGTTCTGGCTCAGTTCGGTGCCCTTGCGGCTGTCGTAGTTGGTGTAGAAGTGGAATCCGCGCTCGTCGAGGCCCTTCAGTAGGACAATGCGGGCGGAGGGGGCACCGTCCGCGGCGGCGGTCGAGAGGGTCATCGCGTTCGGCTCCTCCACCTCCGCGTCGAGCGCCGCGTCGAACCAGTCCCGAAACTGCGCAATGGGGTCGTCGGCCACGTGGGCCCGATTCAGCTCGGCCCGGGCGTACTCCTGGCGCAGATCGGCAAGCGTGGACATGCGGCGGGATGAGTTGTGACAGGGAATATTGCACGGTCGCAACGACCGGGATCGCCCCCTCGTTTCGCGTCGGCGCCATCTGTTGCGTGGGGGTAACCTCGCCGGGGCACTCCGCGGTAGGCGGGCAGGTACTCTCGGGGGCTTATCGCCAGATCTCCATCCGCAGGCCGCGGTCGTTGCGCGGAGCCGTTTCGTTGCGGGGCGGGCAGCGCTCGGCGGTGCCCGACTGGATACGCTGCGCGGTCCAGCACGCGGCGTGGGCGTCCAGCACGTCGTCGGCGCCAAGGGGGCCGCGCGGAAGGGCCTCGAGGACGCCTTCGACGTCCGAAAAGCCGTGCGCCGCGAGCAGCTTGAGACGGGCCGCCCGGCCCGCCTCGGTGTGCTTGCTGTCGGGCACGGGCGCGTCGTCGTTCAGGGCGTAAAAGGCGAGCTCCGGGTGCACCTCCCGCACGTGCTCCTGCCGGGCCGGGGTCATGTGGTCGGCGAGGGCCCGCATCTTCGGAAAGAGGTGAAACGTTTGCTTTGGGAGGCCGGGGGCACCGGGGCCACTGGCGCGGTTGCGGCGGGTGGCCTCGTCGTAGGTGCCGGCCTGGAGCGCATCGGCGGCCGGAGGCGAAAAGACGCTGGCGCCCCGCGGGTGGCCCAGCAGCTGGCGAGCCGCCCGGTCGCACGGACGCCCGCCGGGAACGGCCCGGTCGGGCAGTCCGATCACCATGTCTACGCCGAGCACAGCGGGGGTCTCGGGCAGGCCGATGAGGGCGTCTACACCGTCGACGAGGCGGCAGCGGGTGTGGCCGGTGTCGGGCTGGCGGAGGACCACGACCCAGCCGTCCCGGCAGCCGTCGGCCCCGGCCACCCAGGGCGCCGTGTTGGGGGACGAAGCCATGTTGGGGGAAAGGCTACGAGCATTGAGGCGATGCTTTGTGTCCCCACTCAACTTCTCCGGCGCCGCGGTGTTGAGCATGGGAGCGCTTTCACCACGGATCGTTGCCACATCGGTATGAAGCTGCCCTTCTTCCTCGCCAGCCGCTTCGTGGCGGGCGAGACGCTTGCGGACTCCCTTCCCGCCGTCGATGCCCTCAACCGAGACGGGCTCCACGTGGCCCTCGACAAGCTGGGAGAGCACGTCCACGATCGGAGTGCGGCGGTGGCGGCCCGCGACACCTACATCGACCTCGTGCGCACCCTTGCGGGCCGCGACGGGACCGCGGGCCTGCGCAACCGCATCTCGATCAAGCTCTCGATGATGGGACAGCTCATCGACGAAGACTTCTGTGAAGACAACCTGCGGCAGCTCCTGGAGGTAGCCGCCGAGCGCGACATGTTCGTGCGGCTGGACATGGAGGGAAGCGACCTCACGCGGTCCACGCTCAACATCTTCGAGGCCGTCTATCCCGATTTCCCGAACCACGTAGGGCCGGTCCTGCAGGCCATGCTCAAGCGTACGGATCGGGACATCGACCGCATGTGCGAACTCGGCGTGAGCGTTCGTCTCTGCAAGGGGGCCTACGCCGAGCCGGCCGAGATTGCCTACCAGGACATGGGGCGGATTCGGGAGCGCTACCTCGACTACATGGAGCGGCTCCTCCAGCACACCGACTACTCCGGCATCGCCACCCACGACGATCAGATTATCGACGCCACCAAGGCCTTCGCCGACCGGCACGACATTGGTCCCGACAGCTTTGAGTTCCAGATGCTCTACGGCCTGCGCCGCGAGACGCAGCGTGAGATGGCACAGGCGGGCTACAACATGCTGGTCTACGTGCCCTACGGCACGGAGTGGTTCCCGTACTTCTCGCGTCGCCTGCGAGAGAAGAAGGAGAACGTCTGGTTTGTACTCCGAAGCCTGTTCAAGGGGTAGCCGGACCCTGAGCGCGCGGCGTCCACACAGTCCGGGCGGTGGTGAGGAGCGTGCTCGCGTCGGTATTGTGGAGCGCATGGTGGACGATCCGGTCGTCGCCTGCATCCTCGACCTGGGCCGTGACGCGGACGGGCACGCCGCGGGCCGCCTCCGCACGGAACTGAAGGGCCACCCGAGCGCAGCGGTGTGTTTCGTGCAGCGCATCGGGGAGGGGGCGCAGCGCCCACGTCAGGGTCCGGACGCTGTTGAGGTGCCCGTTGAGGTCGAGGTCCGGATGGCGGACGGTTCGGGAAAGGGTGTGGTCGAGGCGGGCGGGAGGGGACAGGTCTTCGGGCTTGGGGGCGAGAGGGCGTGGGCGGTTGGGCGTCTCCAGGTCGTAGAGCGAGCGGGGCGGGCGCACGGGTCGTCGCCGTTCGGTATCGAGGACGAACCAGCGGCTCGTAGCGCGGCCAATCTCGACGTCGTCGGCCCACAGCACAAACTCGCGCGTGGCGTAGAGTCCGTCCAGTCCGGACGGCCACGTTTCGACGGTGAGGGGGGTATCCCAGCGCAGGGGATGATCGAGGGCCAGACGCAGATGGGCCAGCGCCCACGCCCGTCCCTCAGCCTGTAGGTGCTGCATCGAAACGTCGAGGGCGTCGGCGTGGCGCCCGGCGGCCTCCTGCAACAGGGCGCACAGCGCGGGCACCGTGGCGGTGCCCTGGGGCGTTACCGCGTCGGTGCGGACGTGGAACGTACCGGTCCAGGGCGTGGCGGGAAGGGACATGCGGGGCGCGGTTAGTGGATGGGGCGTATGGGAGCCTCTACGTGCTGGGGGCGTCGTGGAGGGCCGATAGGGCCCGTTCGTGGGCCGCGAGGGCTTCGTCGTCGAAGAGGACGAAGCGGATGTGAGTTACCGACTCGAGCGTGGGCGCGGCGTTGAGGATCGTCTTGAGGGCGATGTGGGCCGCCTCGTCAAGCGGGTAGCCGAAGGCGCCGGTGGAGAGGGCGGGAAAGGCAACGGACGAAAGGTCGTGGTCCTCGGCCCGCGCGAGGGCATTCTCGTAGCCGGTGCGCAGTAGCTCGTCGGACGGCTCGTCGCGGCCGTAGACGGGCCCGAGCACGTGAATGACGTGCTTGTTCGGAAGGGCATGCGCCCCGCTAATGACGGCCTCTCCGGGCTGGATGGGAGCCATGGGGCGCGTCTCCTCTGCCAGGCCCGGACCCGCCGCCGAATGGATGGCCCCGGCCACCCCGCCGCCCGTCCGCAGCTGGGCGTTGGCCGCGTTCACGATGGCCTCCACGTCGGGCTGCTTCACGATGTTGCCTTTCCGAAGCTCGATCGTAACCCCGGCTTCCGTGTGCGTGGGCATGGGATGGGGGTGTTTGGGTGGAAAAGAGCGGCAATGAACAGCGTTGACATTGCGGGGTACAGACTGTAGTCTCGCGTCGCCGTCGTGTTCGTCGGCTTGTCGAGAGCTCTTGGACCCCACCGCGGGGATCGGTATGCGCCCGGCGCACCGGCGTCCCGAGCGCACACGCTCTGCCCCATTCTCGAACGTTCCCCCCAGCGCATTTCCCCCAGTGCATGAAGTACGATCCCATCAAGGACCGGCTCGGTCGGATTGCCAGTCGCCACCCCCTGTTGCAGCGGATGCTCTACGGCATTCTCAATCTGCTCTTCCTGCGGGCGTGGTACGTGCGGCGGGAGGTGCGGCATCTTCTGGGCGCGTTGCCCGACGACCGTCCAATCCGGGTGCTCGACGCCGGTACCGGATTCGGGCAGTACGCCTACTTCGTGGCCCGCACGTTCCCCGATGCGCAGGTGCGGGCCGTCGACGTAAAACGCGAGTACCTAGAGCGGGCCCGTCGCTTCGTCGACCAGACCCCGCAGGCCGATCAGATCGAGTGGGCGATCGATGACCTGACGGCCCTGGAGTCGGAGGGCCCGTTCGATCTCATCCTGGCGGTGGACGTGATGGAGCACATTGCCGAGGACGAAGCGGTGTTCGAGCACTTCGAGCGCGTCCTGCGCCCGGGGGGGCACGTCATCATCAACACGCCTTCGGACCAGGGCGGCTCGGACGTGCAGGAAGAGGGAGAAGAGAGTTTCATCGGGGAGCACGTCCGGGAGGGCTACGGCCGAGACGCCCTCGCGGAGAAGCTGCGCGCGGCCGGACTGGAGCCGGTGAAGGGGCTCTACACCTACGGCCCGTACGGCTCCGCGGCGTGGCGGGGACTCATCAAGTGGCCCATGCAGATGTTGGGGGCGACGTGGGCCTCGCTTCTCCTGCTTCCGTTGTACTATGTCGCTGCCCTCCCGCTGGGCCTGCTGCTCAACGCGACGGACGTGGAACGGGCCAACGAGCGGGGCACCGGTCTCTTTATGGTCGCCCGCCGCCCGTCCGCTTAGCCCCCGTCGCCATGGCTCCGTCCCGCGGCGTCCCTATCCGGTGTTCACAGTTCCTTTGCGTGCGTCGGGCACGTGCGCCGGACATCCGCCGAACACCGGCACGGTTTGGCGGTTCCTGACGGCGGTGTGTGCGATGTGGCGGACAATCGCCTCTCGTGCAACAACCGGCATTTCTCCCAACTTGTGCGGATGGCCCAACGCCTTCCGAGGCTGATTGCTCTTCGACTACACTCCCCTGCTTCTCAACCGATCTCGCTCCAGCCATGACTGTACACGGCATTATGAGCCGCGACGTCGTGACCGTACCCCCGGACACGGCGCTCATGGACATCCGAAAACGCCTTCAGGAAGGCGGCTTCCACCACATGCTCGTCGTCGAAGACGGGGCGCTCTGTGGGGTAATCTCGGATCGGGACGTGCTCCAGGCCATCAGTCCCTTCCTCGACACCTACAGCGAGGAGCACCGCGACGTACAGACCCTGGCGCGCCCGGCCCACGAGGTGATGCGCACCGACCCGATCACGGTAGCGCCCGACACCGACATCGAAGAGGCTGCACGCATCTTGCTCGACCATGACATCTCGTCGCTACCCGTCGTGGACGGGGAGGAACTGGTGGGCATCGTGACGACGAAAGATCTCCTGAACCATTACACCAATGGCGATTAGTTGCCGCCAAGGGGACGCGCGAGGAGCGGCCCCTGTCCTCGGACGGCCCCGAGGCTAGGGGCCCCGCATCGATTGATAAAGCCCCACGGGGCGTCCTATCTTAACGAATACCGCCCCGCGCCCCTCCTGTCCCCAATCGTCCACTGAGCCGTGCAGACCAAGTACATCTTCGTTACCGGTGGCGTTACCTCGTCCCTCGGCAAAGGGATCTTTAGCGCCTCCCTGGGCCGCCTGCTCGCGGACCGGGGTCTTGACGTGACGATCCAGAAGTTCGACCCGTACATCAACGTCGACCCGGGGACGATGAACCCGTACGAGCACGGCGAGGTGTACGTCACCAACGACGGGGCCGAGACGGACCTCGACCTGGGCCACTACGAGCGCTTCCTGGGCCAGCCCACCAGCCAGGCCAACAACGTCACCACCGGGCGGGTCTACATGGAGGT
>CAJXKO010000079.1 GCA_913055845.1 uncultured Bacteroidota bacterium
GCGGAGAAGAGATTACAACCGCAGCACGACGCTGCGCAGGGTGCCCATGGACTCCTGGGCGGGAGGCGAATCAGAGAAGTGGCCTTGGGGCGGATGGGCGGACGCAGAGCTCGACCAGAGCGCGTGGGGAAGCGTCCAGGCCACGGACGCGTCCCGCTGAACGGAGGTCCCCTGCGGCTGGATCACGTCGTCCAGCGGACGGACCGGGCGAACCGTTGCACTGGTGACGCTCCAGGACCGGGTCGAAACAGGCCCGCATCGTGGCCCCAGGGGCGCTGTCCCTCGGGCTGAAGGGGCGGTCTTGGCGACTTCGGACGTTCTCGAAGTAGAAGCGTCAGAGGAGGTATCCGTGAGGGACTGATGGGGCACCGCAGGCACGGCGCTGGAGTACTGCGGGGACGCATTGCCGTAGCACTGCGTAGCGTTTCCCATGAGGGATCCCCCAAGTGCGATGAGCACCGCCAAGGGGGCCACGAGAAGTCGGCCCAGCGATATGCCACTATTTGAGAGCGAGCGGATACTCATCCTGGACAGAAAGATCTACTGCCAATTCGCGAGAGCGTACATTTCTCTCCGCGGCAGGTTTTCGGGATACGTTTTCTTCAAATCCGGCTTTTCCCCTCTTACGGGGACGTTCAATTGAGCAGTAGCGGGCTCGGGATGCCCTCGCTTGATTGATCGCCCCTCAACCGCCCCCCTCCAATACGGTTTCGCAGGCGGCCTCTTCGCGTGGTTCAGGGCGGCCGAAAGTCTTTTTCAGCCCGCCGTGGCCTCCGAGGCGAGGACTGGTATGATGTTCTGCAAGAACAAGGGAGGCAGGTGAGGTCCCGTAGGTCAGGCCGCCAAGTCTTCGACCGCTTGGTCGATGCCGAATAGGTGCAATAGATCTACCCAGGCGAACAAACCCATTTTTTGACCCGCCGTGCGTCGAATTCATCACGTCGCGTCCCAAATTTGCAAGGCCGTTCGGGAATCAGAAATGAGGGGGAGGGGCTAGGGCTGTTCCGGCGATACCCGGCCAGCTGCAGACAACGCGACGCCGGAGGGCTGGCAGACCAACCCGTCGGGTTGAGTTCGTGACGATGGAGCTAGTCGCGGAGAAACGGGCCCCGGCCACTCCCGGATTCCGAGCAGGACGTACGTCCGGGGGAACTGGCAGGGCCCCCGAGGCCAGCGGTAGAGACTAGTTTCGAGACGATTCGCCACGTATAGTGGTGAACACTCGGAGAGGATCGGAATTTTTATCTGATCTCCGACTTCTGTTCTCTACAGTTTCCCGTCTCAATGCCGTCCTCGACCTCCTGGTGGCAAGACTGGTTCTCGCTGCACATCGTTGACAAATGGATCGCGCCCCTACGGGCCGATCGGCCCGTACTGCTGTCGTTCCTTGTTTTCTTGATCCTGGCCGGTGTCCTCGTACCCCTGTCGCTGGAAGCCTGGCTCTCCAGTCCCGAGTTTGAGGTAAACCTCCTTGCGGAGGCCCATGGAGTCCTTATGGATCTGCTCCTTTTCGGGTGTTTGCTGCTCTGGTTCGACCAGAAGGCCGAAGGGAAGCGCCGTGTCGAGCAGTACACTAATTCCATTAATGACCTTTTGGGTTGGGACGCCAAAATGGCCACATACCGGATTGTGGGTAACATCCGCCGACTGAACCGTGAGGGAGTGGCCCCGGAAACGCTAAAACGCGCCTATCTCCGCGGAGCTGACCTGAAGGGCGCCAATCTTTCGGAGGCGTCCCTCCATGAGGCCGACCTGACAGGGACCAATCTTCAGAATGCTGATCTATCGGATGCCTATCTCGGCACCGCGGATTTTTCTGGAGCCAATCTACAGAAGGCCAACCTGTCTGGTGCACACTTCGGTGTATTTCCGGGGATGGTGTCCGCTGAGGGAGAAGCGGAAACCATTCTTGTCGGGGCAAACCTCCGAGCGGCGGACCTTCGAGACATCCGGAACGCCACGGCCGACACGTTTGCCGAGGCCGAAACCCTGTTCAAGGCGCGGCTCGATCCGGACCTAGAAGCCAAAATCGAGACCGAATACCCGGAATTGCTAGAGCCTCACGCGGAGGCGCGAACGGGTTGAGCAGAATCCGGAACGGGAGGCAGATCTTGGGGGAGGGAGCGTCCGAGCGAGGATCCGTGCCGCGGTGCCTATTCGTCCCGCAGAACCGCCGATGGATCCACACGAGCGGTGCGAACGGCTTGCGCACCCACAGCCACGAGGGCAATGAGAAGAGCCCCGCCGCTCGCCAGGACGAACGGCCTGACACCGAGGTCGATGTGGTACGCGAACGTGCTGAGCCACTGGGTGAGGGCGACATACGCCACCGGAAGGGCAATTAGGATGGCGACGCCGACAAGTGCTACAAAATCTTTGGAGAGGCGGCCTATGAGTTGTCCCATCGACGCTCCGAACGCCTTGCGGATGCTCACCTCTTTCCGTCGCTGCTGCGTTGCAAACGCCGCGAGGCCGAAGAGCCCAAGGCCAGCGATCACGAGCGCGAGGGCGGCAAACACGCCGAACAGGGTGCTGGTTCGCTGCTCCGACCGGTAGGCGGAGGCAAAAGCCTGATCAGCGAACTCATACGCAAACGGGGCGTCGGGGTACACCTTTTCCCAGGCTGATCGGGCCCGCGACAGGGTGGGCTCGGTCTGCGAGGCGTCGAGGCGCATGTAGTACGTGTCCTGAAGTAGGGAAGACAAGACGAAGATCGTCGGCTTGATCGACTCGTACATCGTCCCGAGATGAGCATCCTCGACGACTCCGATCACCGTCGGGGTCTCAATGAGCCACGGCACACTACCCTCCAGCGAACGGCCCGTAGCCGCCGAGGGTGTTCGCTGATCCGCGGGGAGATCCTGAACGAGGAGATCGAGCGCCGTCTCGTTTAAGACCACCGCGGACGAGTCGGCCGCCCGTCCCCGCTGGAAGGTGCGTCCGGCGACGGTCTCTACTCCGAGTGCCTCGAAGAAGTCGTAGTCGACCGTCACGAACCGCAACTCTGGGCGATTTTCGTCCGCGACGCCCTGATCGGCAAGTGCGAATTGTGCGTGCCGGAGCAGACGGGCCGGGAGCGACGCCGACCCGCGCGAGACCGCCTGGATCCCTGGCTGCTGCGCTGCCTCCCGCTGGAAGGGGCGTCTCGCGTTCGGGGCCGAGGGGGGCATCGGGACGGTGACGACCTGCTGCTCGTCGAAGCCGAGGTCTGTGGTCTGCAGGTAGTTGAGCTGCCAATAGGCGACAGTGGTACTGGCGCCGAGTGCCACCGCGACGGCAAACTGGAAGACCACGAGGCCCCGCCGCAGCCGCGACGTGCGACGACTGCTCCCTTTGAGGCCGCCCTGGGACCGGCCGCCGAGCACCTCGCCCGGATCGAAGCGGCTCAGTACCAGCGCCGGGTAGGACGCCGCCCCAAAGGCAGTAACGACCGTGACGCCCGCGAGGATCGCTAGGGGGATGGGCTCAGTGAGTACCTCAAGGCGGAATGGGATGCCCGTGAGGGATTGAAAGAGGGGGCCGGCGGCCGCCGAGAAGCCGAGGGCCAGCCCAAGTGCGCCGACGGAGAGGAGGAAGGTCTCCGTCAGGAACTGCCAAATGATCTGTCCTCGACCCGCCCCGATGGCCTTTCGCACGCCGACCTCGGTGGTTCGCTCCGCCGATCGCGCAAGCGCAAGATTGACGAAGTTCACGCATGCCAGCACGAGAATAATGAGCGCTACCCCGATGAACAGGTAGACGTACGCCGCCGAACCGTTCGGCTCCAGCTCAAAATCGAGGCTTGAATGGAGGTGGATCGCGGTAATCGGCTGGAGCCGGAGCGAAACCTCTTGTGGGTTCCACCGGTCGTCGGCTCGTTCAAGTGCCTGCGTCGTGAATCGATTGGCAAGCGCCGCGGGTTGAGTCCCCTCCGGCACTTTGAGGTACGCCCGAAACGCACCGCCCGACCAGTTCCCCCGCATCTGCTCGCTGAAGTTGAACGCGGCGTTGAGCGTGGCCCACGAGACGATGATGCGCGGATGGAAGTGGGAGGCGTCCGGGATGGGCTCCAAAATCCCCGTCACCGTGACCGACACCGAGTTGTCTCCCCACAATCCAGCCATCCTCAGCGATTTCCCGATGGGGTTAGCGTCCCCGAAGTACTTCTCGGCCATTTGGGGCGTGAGGACGGCGGTGTACGGACGCTCGAACGCAGCCCGGGCCATGCCCCGCTGTGCCGGAAACGTGAATACATCGAAGAACGAGGGCTGAGCGATAAACACCTGATCCTCATTGAAGCGGCGCGTCTTGCGCCCCACCACTGCGTCGGTCGCAAAGAACGGGGCCACCGTCAGTGACGGGTGCTCGCGACGGATCTCGCGAATGACTGGCCACTGCGTCGTTGCCATCTGGGTCTCGCCATAGTCCCCGACAATTCTGTGTATGCGGTCCGCGTCGTCGTGGAAGCGGTCGTAGCTCCACTCGTGCCGCACGTACAGCCCGATGAGCAGGCACGCGGCAATTCCGATGGCCAGGCCCACGACGTTGATGATCGTATAGCCGAGGCGGCGGCGCAGCGCGCGAAGAGCGGTACGGAAGTAGTTGCGGAGCATTGTTGCGTATGTGCAATTGGGCGTGTGGGCGCTCGGCGATGGGCGGATCACCATGACCGGCGCCGAGAGGCCTCTACACAGTCATTCCTCCCGAAGTATAGTTGCTGGATCGATACGGGCGGCGCGAAGCGTCTGGGTGCCGACCGCGAGGAGGGCAAGGAGGAGCAAGCCTCCGACGGCCCCAATCAGCACCTCCGATCCCACTGACACCGACCCCGGCAGGTACTGCAGCCACCACTTATTCAACAACCACGCGGCCGGGAGCGTCACGAGGACCGCGAGTCCGACCAGCTGGAGGAAATTCTTGGACAGCAGTACGATGAGGCTCGTCACCGTGGCTCCCATCGCCTTCCGGATTCCGATCTCTTTGGTCCGGGTCTCTACGTGGTGGGCAGCGATGCTCAGCAGGCCGAGGAGGGTGATGAGGATGGCGAGGGCCGCAATGGCCCCCACCATCCATGCGAGATCCTGCAGCGGGCCGTACCGCTCCCGGAGCACGTCGCTGTAGAAGCGGGCCTCAAACGGACGATCGGTCTGCAGTTCGGAGGACCACATCGTTTCGAGGCGCTCCCGCGTGGCGGACAGGTCGTCGGTGGCCGCGTGGACCATGGCGTGGCGGTAAGCCGGGCGCTGGTGCTGGAGCATTAATGGGGGAATGCGGGCGCCGCTACTCCCAGAATAGAGCTGGTAGCTGCCCTGAAAACGAAAGTTTTCGAGCACGCCCACGATGCGGCTCGGATCGGCCCGTTCCTCCCCGTCGATGTCTCCGAGATACACCGGTGTGCCGAGCGCCTGCTCCGGCGTCTCGAACCCGAGGTCCCGGACCGCCGACTCATTTACGAGGATGCCACGGGTCTCCATGAAGGGCACATTCCAGTTCGTCTGTGTGGCGACCAGCCGAACGCCCATGGTCTGGACGAAAGACGTATCGGTATGGAATCGGAGCGTCGACACGGGCGTGTCGCCGGCTCCTGTACGGAGCGCGGTTCGGTACCAGTTGCTTCCAAACGGCAGGTTGCCGATAACCGCCACGTCCTCCACCGTGGGGAGACGAAGGGCGGCGCGGCGGAACTGGGCATATTCGATGTCCTGCAACTCGACCGTCACGACATCCTCGGTACGGAGGGCCCGTTCGTCCTCGGCCATCGCCGCACTCTGCCGGTACAGCGTCGTCGCGGTTACCACCAGGAGCAGCGCAAAGGCGAGCTGTCCCCCAATCAGCAGGGTGCGCACCGAGAGGCGTCCAAACGGACTCGACCCCTCCGGCCCCGGGTTGAGCACGCCCGCCGGATGAGACGAGGAGAGCACAACCGCTGGGTAACTCCCCGCCGCCAGTCCAAACAAGACAGTGATGCCGACAAACACGATCAGGAGACCGGGCGCGTCGAGCAGCGACACGGTGAGGGGCGGCCGTTCCAGCAGCTGGAGAAAGTACAGCTCATTGAAGAGCGGAACGATGATGTACAACAGGCCGCACGCGAGGAGACCGGCAATCAGACAGGTCAGCACGGACTCGCCGAGAAACTGTATTCCCAACTGGGTCCGGTTGGCCCCCAGGGTTTTGCGGACCCCAATTTCTTGAGTGCGGCGCAGCGACTGAGCCGTCGTGAGGTTGACGTAATTGAATCCCGCCGCGAGGAGGGCGATGAGGGCGATGGCGAGGAAGAAGTAGTAGATGTAGACCGGCATCTGTGTCCGCATGGACACCTGGCTCCACTGCATGCCCCCAAACCGCACATCGGAGAGCGACTCCATCCGCAGCCGGTACCGATCGGCGTCCGGCGCCGGGGCGTTGCGTTGCAGGACCTTATTTGCGAACTGCGCGACGGCCGCAGGCGCCGTGCCGGCCGCGAGTCGGAGATAGGTCCACCGGCTCAGACGGTCCCAGTCGTCGGGACCTACATCGTCCGCCTCAAGAGTGGCGTAGGAGAGAAAAAGGTCCTTGTCGAGGTGGGTGGGGCCCGTGAAGGGAGCCAGGACGCCCGTTACGGTGATGGTCTCGTCCCCCTCCAGCGAGACGGTTTTGCCCAGGGCATCGCCGTCGGGTCCGAAGAGGCGACGCGCTGCGTCGGCCGTCAGTACGGCGGTGCGGGGCTTCTGGAAGACTGTCTCCCGGTTTCCCGATCGGAGTCGGAATCCCTGGAAGACGTCGAAGAACGACGTATCGGCGTAGAGAGCCTCCATCGAAATGCTCGTCTCACTCCGCACCACAAAGGTTTCTTCGGTGGCAAACTGCGTCGTCGCCGCCACGCCGGTCGCCTGCTCGCGGAGCGCCGCGGCTACGGGGCGCGGGGACCGGGCGCTGCGGGTTCCACTCTCCGTATTTGTGGTCGCGAGGCGGTGGATGCGGTCGGCATTCGGGTGGAACCGGTCGAGGCTCCACTGCTGGTGAAGAAAGAGCACCACCAGGAAGCACACGGCCAGGCTCACCGCCAGGCCCAGCAGGTTGATCGCCGTCGTGGCGCGGTGGCGCCAGAGGTTGCGGACGGCGATTTTCAGGTAGTTGCGAAGCATGGAGACAGGGGTTGAGGTGTAGTCGTGTTGGAAATTCGACCAGTCGCATCCCGAGCACCAGAGCGCTTGAACACGTCGAGCAGCTACTCCTGCCGCAGCGCGTCGGCGGGGCTGATGCGGGCGGTACTCCACGCCTGGTAGCTCGCCGCGGCGAGGGAGACGACGAGCGCCCCGGCCCCGGCGCCGACGAAGACGAGCGGCGGGACGTCAATGCGGTAGGCGAACGACGCCAGCCACTGCTGAGCGATCCAGTAGGCGAGCGGGGAAGCCACGACGAACGCCAGTCCCACGAGAATCAAGAATTCACGGTTGAGGCGGAGGACGATATCGGATATCGACGCCCCAAGTGCCTTGCGCACGCCAATCTCGGTGGTCCGGCGCTGAACCACGTAGGCGGAGAGGCCCACGAGCCCGAGGGCGGCGAGGAGGAGGGCGATGACGGTGAGACCCATCCCCATCTGTCCGATCCGCTGCTCTTCCTCGTAGAGACGGGCCAACTGATCGTCCACGAACTGTGGGGGGAAGGGCGTGTCGGGCCGCACGTCCGCCCACGCCGCCCGCACGCGGTTCAGTCCCTCCTCAAGGTTCTGCGGGTCAAGGCTGATGAGCGCGGCGCGGACGTTGAGCGTGCTCATGTCCTCTACCTGCGGATGGACGCGGAGGAAGGTAGGCTGAACGCGCTGGTAGAGGGGGCGGAAGTGAAAGTCGTCCACCACCCCGTCGATCGTGCGGCGGAGGGGGGCGGCACCTTCCGGCTCCAATACGACCGACCTCCCGACCGCGGTTTCGTAGTCGAGTGCCTCGACCGCGGCGCGGTTTACGAGCATTCGCGCCGTGCCCTCGCCCGGGGCCGCCTGCATCTTCTCCACGACCGGATGCGTGATGCCCAATGCCTCGAACCAGCCGGGCGTTACGTTGAGCACGTCGCCGTTGCTGTAGACCCGCTCGCTGTTCTCCGCCCGATACGTCACCTCAAATCGTCCCGGGCCAGGTCCGATGCCCGCACCTACCGCCTGCACCGCTGGGTCGTCGCGGAGCCGGGTCTTGAGGCGGCGGTACGTGTCGGCGCTGTCCACGGCTGCCAACTCCACGAGCCCCTGCGTGCGGAAGCCGAGGTCCTTGGTCTGCAGGTAGTGGAGCTGGCTATTGACGAGCCACGTGATGCTGCCCAGGCTGATGAGGAGCACGAACTGGACGCCGATGAGCGCGTGCCGCGGTGACCATCGGCGGCCTCCGTCTTGGTCGAACGAGCCCTCGAAGAGCGATACGGTTCCCTTCCGCGAGAGAATGAGGGCCGGGTAGCTTCCTGCCACCCCGCCCACGAGGAGGGCCAGCCCCACCATGCCCGCAAGCAGGCGGGGGGAACGCAAAAGATCGAACTGCACGTGCGTGTCCATCACGCGATTGAAGACGGGCACGAGCCCCTCGAGCGCTACCACCACGACGGGGAGGCACACAAGCGTCAGCACCATCGCTTCCGTCAGGAACTGAAGGCTCAGTTGGCCGCGGGTTGACCCCATTGCCTTCCGCACGCCGATTTCGTGCCGTCGCTCCGTGGAGAGGGCGACGGCGAGGTTCGTGTAGTTGATGCCCACGATAAGCAGAATGAGGACTCCGATGGCGCCGAACGCCCAGAGGTACCGCGGGTCGCGGTGCGGCTTCGGGTCGTAGAGCATGCGCGGTCCCAGGTGGATGTCGGTCAGTGCCTGCGTGCGCACTCCGCCCAGCACTGCCCGAAGGCCCGGATCTTCCACCCGCGCCGGGCGCACCTCGTTCATCAACGACTCGATCCGCGGCGCGAGGCCGTCGACCTGTGTCTCAGGCTGCGTGCGGAAGTACGTGAAGGCGCCCCAGTTCTGGATGCGGTTCACGTGCAGGGCCACCTCGAATTCGAAGTGCGAGTAGGGCGGCACGTCCTCGATGACGCCCGTCACTTCTACCTCCCGCTCCCGCCCCGGGCGCTCAATCGTCAGCACCTCTCCCACCACGTCCGTCGCGCCAAAGTACTGCTCCGCCGCCGATTTGGTGAGGACGGCCGTGCCCGGCTGTCGGAGGGCCTCGGCCCGGCGCCCGCGCAGGAAGTCGAACGTGAACACTTCGAAGAACGACCCGCCCGTGGTGGTGTAGAGCAACTGATTCTCCGTAAACCGTTGGTCGCCCCGCACCACGTAGGCCGGGCTCTCCTCGCCGTGCGGGCCTACGAAGAAGTTGGTCGCCGCCTGAATCTCGGGGATCTGCTCCGCCAGGGCGCGGGGGAGGCGCCGCTGCTCGGCGGCGGTGGCCTCCTCGTAGCGGGGGAAGGGAATGGTGGACCACCAGTTGCCCCGCTTGTCTCGCAGGACGCGGTGGACGTCCTCTTCGTTTTCGTGGAAGCGGTCGTAGCGCCATTCGTAGCGGAGGAAGAGTAGCACCAGGATGCAACAGATGAGCCCGACGGTAAAGCCAACGCCGTTAATCAGGGTGTAGCTCGTGCGCCGTCGGAGCGTACGGAATGCGGTCTTTAGGTAATTGCGGAGCATGGCAGCACCGAGATTCGCGGAGGGACATGCAAGCTTCGGGCCGGGAACCGCTTGTGTCTAATTGGGGACTCAGTGCCCTGTCTTCACAGCCTCTGGCTGGTCAATCTGGTAATCGTCCTCGACCCAGCCGTCGTCCAGTTCGACGATGCGCTCTCCGTACCGCGCCAGCTTCTCAGAGTGAGTCACCTGCACGATCGTCACGTCGTCCGTTTCATTGAGCCGGGTCATCGTCTCCATGATCTCCTCGCTCTGCTGCGACTGTAGGTTGCCGGTCGGCTCGTCGGCGAGGATCACCGTCGGCTCGATGATGAGCGCCCGTGCCACGCCCACGAGCTGCTGCTGGCCACCCGAGAGCTGATTGGGGAAGAGGTCCTGCTTGGCGACCAGCGAAAAGCGGTCGAGCATGTCCGCCACTTTGCTCTCGCGTTCCGGGCCGGAGAGGCCCTTGTAGATGAGGGGCGTTTCGAGGTTTTCGTAGACCGTAAGGTCGTCGATTAGGTGGTAGGCCTGAAACACGAACCCGATCTGCGAGCGGTGGATCTCGGTGCGGCGGTTCTCGCTCATCTCGTACACCGGCTCGCCCATGAACTCGTAGGACCCGTCGGTCGGCGCATCGAGCAGGCCCAGGATGTGGAGCAGGGTCGTTTTTCCGGCGCCGGACGGGCCCTGGATGGTGACGAACTCGCCCTCGTCGATGTCGAGATCGACTTGGCGAAGGACGAATGTGCGCGAGAAGCCGTTGCGGTAGGCTTTTGTGAGGTTGCGGGTGTGAATCATAACAGGGAGGCAAGGGCGCGGATGACGAAGGGAACGACAGAAGGAGACGCGGCGGCTTTAGGGCGGGAACGCTTCGCGGACCGATTCGGGGTGAGCGCCACCGGAAGTGGGGCGGTTACGCGGGAGGTCGATTGCCAGGGCGTCCGAATCGTCAGAACGGCCTGCGACCGGGTCACTCCGAGCTGTGCGTAGTTCGTATCCACAAGTAGCTGCACCGAGTCGTCCGTTGGGTCCGGCTCGGTCGGCGCGTCGGGCCGGCCTCCGATGAGGGCTCCCGCGATCCAGGCCGCGACGACGAGAATCTGCACGAGACGCTTCATGACGTTGAGGGCTTGAGCCGGAAAACACGCTGCTGCGCGTAGTGAAGATCAACGCTCATGCCAGGCGTGCATGATTCCGCTCAGCGGCGGCAAAGGCCGTTTGGGTAAGCTTCCGTGGGGGGCGGGTGTGCGGATCCGCACATCGGCTGTGCGCCACCGCGCAACGGGCGGGGCCGAGCCATGACAGACAGTCTCATTCTTCATCTCTCTGCCTCGGCCGCCGCGTTCCCTTGGCGCATCCGAAACGTGATGGGCACGACGCCTTCTCCCGGCGCCCCGATCTGAACGAGTGCCCACTCGGGATCGTAGTCAGCGAGAAACGTGCGAATCTCCTCGGCGCGCTCCGCGGGCGTCACCTCCGGGCCCAGGGTGACCGTTTCGATACGGTACGCCATGAGGTGCGTGGTGCCACCGACCGTGACCTCGAGTTCTAAGGTCTCATCTTCGGCGGGCATGGGGACGGGAATGCAAACCTGATTCATGGCGGGTCGGCCGTGAGCGAGGGTAGGTGATGGCGGCAATTCCTCCGTTTCTGGGGGCATGGGCCCGGTTCCAATTATTCATCCCGCAGCGTGTGGGCCGGATCTAGACGGGCGGCGCGGATGGCCTGGTAACTGACCGCCAGAAGGGCGAGGCCCATCGCCACGAGTCCGGTGAGGACGAGGGCCTCCGCCCCAACGTCCACCCGATATTCGAAGTCCCGCAGCCAGCGCTGTAGGGCAATGTACGCCCCCGGAAGTCCGATGAGTACGGCCAGGCCCACCAGTTGAAGGAATTCCCTGGACAGGAGCCCCGCAATTTGTGTGGTCGTAGCCCCGAGCGCCTTGCGAATGCCGATTTCGCCGGTGCGCTGCTGAGCCGTAAAGGTCGCGAGGCCGAACAGGCCCAGCCCGGCCACAACGATTGCCAACCCGGCGAACAGGCCGAAGAGGGTCGCTAGTCGCTGCTCGGCCCGATACTGCGCCTTGATGCGCTGGTCCAAAAACGAGTACGTGAACGGCCGGTCCGGGAGAAACTCCGCCCACGTCGAACGCACGGCGTCGAGGCCATTTTGCATGGCGCCCGGGGCCAAGCGTACGAGGGCCGTGTTCGTCGCCGCTCGGTCGATGCCAATGACGACGGGCTGGCGGGCGTAGTGGAGCGAGCGGTTATGAAAGTCGTCGAGGACCCCGATGACCCGAACGTCCCCGTCGCCGTACGGCCCTGGAATCGTCTGTCCCACCGGATTTCCCGTCAGCCCGTACGATTGGACGGCCGATTCCGTGAGAAGAACCGATTGCTCGGCGTCCGAGGATCGGTCGCGCGCGAACGATCGGCCTGCCTCTAGCTGGAGTCCGAGGGTCTCGACGTAGTCGTACCCGACCATTAGCACGGAGACCCGATTTGTCTCCCCCGTGATGGCGTTCTCGACTCGGGTCCGGGCTCTCAGGTGGCCGACGCCCGGCGGCTGTCCCGTGCTCACGGAGTGGGTTGCGGACTGGCCGCGAAGTGCTGTCGCAAACGCCTCGTATTGATCGCCAAGGGGGCCTTTCTCGAACGTAATGACCCGCTCCTCGTCGAAGCCGAGGTTCTTGGTCTGGACGTATTGCAGCTGCAGGTAGACGACCACCGTCGCGAGGATGAGGGCCACCGACGCGGCAAACTGAACCACCACGAGGCCTCTCCGGAGCCAAGATCCCTTCCCGCCCGACGCGCCGACTCCCGATCGCTCCAGCACCGAAGACGGCCGGAAGCGGGACAGGACGAAGGCCGGATAGCTGCCCGCCGCCAGGCCCACCAGCCCCACCAATCCCATTGCGGCGCCGAGACTGAAGATGGGCGGGACGTTTCCGAGCCGAAGGGTGGTGCCCACGAGGTCGTTCACGACCGGGAGTGCGGCCCAGGCGAGTCCCAAGGCCAGTGGTAGGGCCAGCGCCGCGGTCAAGACCGATTCGCCCAGAAACTGGCCGACGAGCTGAGGCTGTCCCGCACCCACCGTTTTCCGCACGCCCACCTCTCGGGCCCGTCGGGCAGCACGGGCGGTGGCAAGGTTCACGTAGTTGATGCAGGCGATGCCAAGGATGATCAGGCCGATGAGCCCGAAAAAGTAGAGGTATCGGATGTCTCCCTGCGTCCCAATGCCCCCACGAATGCCCGCAGAGTATAGGTGAATGTGTGTGAGCGGCTGAAGCCGGAGTTCGGCCGTTTCTTCAGAGTGCTCGGAGGCTCCATCCGCCGTCCGCTCGAAGGCCCGGATCTTCGTTTCCAGTGCGTGGGCCTCGGTGCCCTCCTGCAGTTCGAGGTAGAGGGGATCCCCGTAGAAATTCCAGTCGATCGTCGAGCCGTACCGGGTGTCCCGCTGCGGCGATGTGAGGGACAGAAGGGCCTCGAACTGGAGGTGCGAGGTCGACGGCGGGTCGGCCACGACGCCCGCAACCTCGTATTCGGCCTCATTCTCGTAGACGACCGTCTTCCCGACCGGATTGGTCGTGCCAAACAGGCGCCCGGCGAGCGACTCGGTCAGGACAATGCGACCGGGCGCGTCGAGCGCAGTCGCCGGGTCGCCGCGGCGAAAGTCGAACGAGAACACGTCCAAGAATGACGTGTCGGCCCGCAGGACGCGATCGACGTAGAGGCGATCCTCGCCCCGCCCGAGGAGCGGCTCGCTGACAGGCGCCACGACAGTTGCGTGCTCGACCTCCGGGAAGCGACTCGTCAACGACTGAGCCAATCCGGGGGGAGACTGTGCACTTCCTTCCAGCCGTCGCACCGAGGTGGGACCGAAGGCGTCCCCGGCGGTGTCGGCCCGCACGACACGGTGAATGCGGTCGCTATTTCGGTGGAAACGGTCATAACTGAGTTCGTGCTGTACATACAGGCCGATGACCAGACAGACGGCGAGGCCGGCCGCGAGTCCGACGACGTTGACCGTCGTGTGGGCGGGGTGTCGTTTCAGGGTGCGAAGGGCGATTTTGAGGTAGTTCCGGAGCATGGTGCTCAGAGTAGAGGTGCATAGACGTCAGGTGAGAACGGAAGAATCATTCATCCCCGCAGGGTCGTCGCCGGGTCGGTCTGGGCGGCGCGGACGGTCTGTGAGCCGATGGCGAGGAGGGCGAGGCCGATCATCGCCGACGCGCTCAGCACGAATGTCCACGCGCCGATCTCTATGCGGTACGCCAGGCTTTGGAGCCACAGGCAGTTCAGGCCCCACGCAACCGGCAGCCCCACGGTTACGGCAGGGCCGATCAGCCCCAGAAATTCATTATGCTCCGGGATGTGCGGCATACTCTTGCTCGATGAAGTTCTCGGAGACGACCTTGCCGTCGAACAGGTGGATGGTACGGGCGCTGTATTCAGCGTCGGCGGGGGAGTGGGTCACCATCACGATGGTGGTGCCCGCCTCGTTGAGATCCGAGAGCAGCTCCATCACCTGTGCGCCGTTGGTGGAGTCGAGGTTCCCGGTCGGCTCGTCGGCCAGGATCAGCTT
>CAJXKO010000080.1 GCA_913055845.1 uncultured Bacteroidota bacterium
ATGACGGTGGGCACCACCAGGCGCTCCACGTAGGCGCGGGGCGTGAAGTGGGCGCCCAGCTTGTGCCGCTCGCGGGGGTCGAGCGCCCGTTCCAGCAGCGTCCCGAAGATGGCCGGCTCCACGTCCGACCAGTCCGCCTCCGCGGCCTTGATCAAGAGCTCCAGCTGCGCCTCGGAGACGGGGAGCGCGGCGTGGTCCTCAAAGAGCGACCCGTTAAATTCGCGCACGTCCTCCATGATGGCGGAGTCGAACCCGCCCGCGTCCATCGTGGCCCACAGGCTGTCGAGGATCTTGGGGAAGGCGTCGAGATTGCCGCGGCAGCGCTCCAGGAGCTCCGTAAACGAGCGGGGCGGCAGCAGCTCCACGTCCTCCGCGAACATGGTGAAGAGGCACCGCATGAGGAAGCCGGCCACGCGGTCCGGGTCGTGATCGTCTTCGAGCGAGGCGGCCACCTTCGCCAGGTTCTCGGCGAGCTGGCGTGTGACGGCGGTGGAGCGGCGCGTGGGGTCCAGCGAGAGGGGATCGGCAAAGACGGCCCGCAGCCGCTCGCGGACGGCCTCGTCGCGCAGGTCCTCCAGGAAGATCCGGTGGGAATTGGCGTCGGGGAAGGGGACGTAGTTTTTGCCCTGCCGCGCGAAGTCGGCGTAGAGGTCGATGCAGTAGCCCACGTCGACGGCCACGAGGAAGGTGGGCCAGCCCTCCTCGTCGGGGAGGCCACGGGCGTAGCGGAAGGCCTGGTTCTTCGCCCGCTGCATGGCGCGTTCCCAGCCTCGGGTGCCGCGGCGGGCGGTGCCGAAGCGGCGGTCCGGCTCGCGGACGCCCAGGCGCTCGGCCTCCGTCTCGGTGGGGGCGTCGCTGCCCTGCTTCGCCTCCAGCACAAAGCAGCCGCGCTTGTAGAGGTCGATAAAGCCGCGCTCGCGGTCGGCCTGATCGGGGTAGTCCACGCGGCGTTCAAAGACGTATTCGTTCTTGCGGGTGTCCGACTGCGCCGGGTCGGGGCGGGGCAGGTCGAGCACGTCGCACAGCTCGCGGAGGAAGAGGGCGGCGTTGCCCTGCTCGGAGGCGCCGGAGTCTTCCCAGCGCTCGATGAAGGCGTCGACGGTCATGCTGCTTGTGGCCGTTCAGAAGACGGAGAAAGGCGCCGACAACGTAATCATCGAGGGGCAGAGTCGAAACGGGCAGCCGCGCCGCGTGCCAATTGCGGTTTTGCGGGCTAAGTGGGACGTTCACTGTACCCACCGCACGGCGTTTTCTCATTTCCCGCCCGACTCGACTGTGCTCCACACTCTCCGGAAGCGACTCGCGCAGCTCTTTGCGGCTCCCCCTGGGCGGCCTACGCCCGGCATCTTGTTGCCGGGGGGCGGGGCGCGGTCGGCGTACCAGGCGGGGGTGATCCGCTACGTGGCCGAGGCGTTTCCGGAGGCGTATTTTCCGATCCAGACCGGTGTCTCGGCCGGGGCTATCAACGCGGCGCATCTGGGCAACCACACGGGCACCTTCGAGGAGGCGGCCGAGCACGTGGTCGACTCGTGGACGGGGCGGGAGCTGACGGACATCATCGAGGTGGAGTCGGGCCTGGGGCTGCTGTGGGACCTGCTTTGGGACGCCACGGTCACGCCCGAGCAGCCCACGTCGACGGACGTGCGGTCGACCCACGGCCTGCTCGACACCACGCCCCTTGCCAGCACCCTGCAGGCCCAGCTCGACGCGCCGGACGGCGATTTGGGCGGGGTGCGGCCCAACCTCAACGATGGCCGCCTGCGCGCTCTGGCCGTGGTGACTACCGACTACGCCACGGGCCAGACGGTCACGTGGGTGCAGGGGGAAGACTTTGACGCCTGGGAGCGCCCCGACCGCATTGGGCGCCACACGCAGTTGACGGTGGACCATGTGATGGCCTCCACGGCCCTGCCGCTCGTCTTTCCGGCCGTGCGCATTGGAGACTCCTGGTACGGAGACGGCGGAATCGGCCTCTCGGCCCCCCTCGCGCCCGCTGTTCACCTGGGGGCCGACAAAATTCTGGCCATTCCCACCCAGTACTCGCGGAGCCGGGCCGAGAGCGACGAGATTGTGCTGGAGGGCTATCCGCCCACGGCCCAGATCGTGGGGGTTCTCATGAACTCCATCTTTCTCGACTCGTTGCCCCAGGACGCCCACACGATGCACCGCATCAACACGCTCCTGCAGGAACTGCCGTCCCATCGGCGCCACGGCATGCGGCCGCTGGAACTGCTACAGATCCGTCCCTCGGTCGACCTCGACGCCCTCGCCCACGACTATGCCGACCGGGTGCCGGGGCCCATCCAGCTGCTCACCAGCAGCCTAGGCCGCCGCGAGCGCGAGAGTCCGGACTGGCTCAGCGTACTGCTCTTTGATCCGGACTACATCGACCGGCTGCTCGACATTGGCTACCAGGACGCCCGCGACCAGCACGATCGGCTGGAGGCGTTTCTCGCCGACACCGTCGCCGAGACGACCAACCCGCCGGGCCTGCGTCGGGCGGCCGCCCCGATGTCCAAGACGGATGGCTCCGGCAATGCGGCCTGAGGGGCCTGATGTCCGCCATTCGGCTCGACCGCCCAAATTCCCCATTGCCGGGAAGCGACGTGCCTTACCGCCGGAGAAACCAGCCCAGCGCCGCGCCCAGCGCCGCCCATCCCAGTCGGGTGCGCCAGGGCGTTGAGGCGACGGACGCCTCCGTGGAGGACGCAGCCGGCGCCGGAACGGCTGTCGATTCGGCGGTCTGTACGGGGCTACTTTGGGCCCGGATGGACGTCCACGCGGCGCCGAGGAAGAAGATCTGTGCGGTGTAGTAGATCCAGAGCAGGAAGGCCACGAGGGCCCCGGCGGCCCCGTACGCGGAGGTGACAGAGGCGTGGCCCAGGTACCAGCCCAGGCCCGCGGTCCCGAGGGTGACGAGCACCGCGGCCCCGAAGGCTCCGCCGCCCACGTCTGCCCACTGCACTGGGGCATCGGGAAGAGTGCGGTAGAGCACCGCGAAGAGCAGCGTCAGCAGGGCGAGGGAGAGGAGGCGCTCGCCGAGGCCGAGCAGGACGGGGGCCGCTATCCACTCCGCGAAGCCCGTGAGCAGGGAACTCAGCACGAGGCTCGCGACCATCACGACACCGGTCCCCATCACCAGCAGGAGTGAAAGCCCGCGGCTCCACAAGAATCCCAGAATGCCGGTCCGGGAGGGCGTCGCGTCCCAGATCGTATTGAGGGCGTCCTGGAGGCGGGCAAAGAGGGCGGTGGCCCCCACCACCAGTACGAGGGTGCTTGCGAGCGTGGCCCACTGGTTTGCGCCGGGCGCCGCCGTGGCCGCCTCCAACACGCCTTCCAGCATGCGGGCCCCATCGGCTCCCAGCACGTCTCCGGCCACGGCCATGAGCTCAGCCTGGGCCGCCTCGGACCGCCGACCGTACAGCAGCCCCGCCACGGCCAGGGCCAGCACAATGAGCGGCGCGAGTGAGAACGTGGCGTAGTAGGCGAGTGCCGCGGCGAGGCGCTCCCCGTGGTTGGCGCTGTAGGCCTGGATTGTGTCCAGGGCGTGTTGCTTGAGGGCGGACAGAGACATGCCGGACACGGGAACTGCGATCGGGAGACACGGAACGTCTTCTTCAAATCCTGAGCGGGAGCGGGGGTTCGCGGGGACATCGGGAGAGGGAGAAGGGGCGTGACGTTAGACCGACGGCCGGGAATGTGTCTACCCGTCATGTTCGGATACTCTCAAACAGATCGAACGAGCGCAACATGCTGAGTCAGGTCTGGAGCAGCACCACACACGGCGTGGAGGCCTTGCCCGTGGAGCTCGAAACGAACGTCGCCTCGGGCATGCGGGGCCTCTCGGTGGTGGGGCTTCCGCGGGCAGCGGTGCGCGAGAGCTTTGATCGGGTGCGCGCCGCCCTCGAAAACAACGGCATTCCCGTGGAGTGGGGCCGCATTACCATCAACCTGGCCCCGGCGGACGTGCCCAAGGAGAGTGCGGCGTTCGACCTGCCGATGGCGGTGGGATGGGTGGCGGCCAGTAGCGACACCCTCAACGGGGAGGTGCTCGACCAGTACTGGCTCACGGGCGAGTTGGCGCTCGACGGGACGGTGCGGCCCGTGAACGGGGTGCTGCCCATGGCTATGAAGGCGCGGGCGGAAGGCTGCGAGGGCGTTCTGGTCCCCGCCGAAAATGCCGCCGAGGCCGCCGTGGTGGATGAGTTGACGGTCTTTCCAGTGGAGACGATCACGGAGGCGTTCGAGGTGCTGCGGGACCCGCACGGGGCGGAGGCGCCGGCGCCCTACACCAATGACCTTGACGCCATCTTTGATCAGGCCCGACAGTACCGGCGTGACCTGAGCGACGTGCGGGGCCAGGAGAACGTGAAGCGCGCGCTGGAGGTAGCCGCCGCGGGGGGGCACAACGCCCTCATGGTGGGTCCGCCCGGGTCGGGCAAAACCATGCTGGCCCGCCGCATGCCCACCATCTTGCCCCCCTTGAGTACCGACGAGGCGCTCGAAACCACCAAGATCCATTCGGTGAGTGGCGACCTGCAGGCGGAGCATGGCATCCTCGCGACGCGCCCCTTCCGCGCGCCCCACCACACCATCTCCGACGCGGGCCTGTGCGGGGGCGGCGCCCATCCTACGCCCGGCGAAATCTCGCTCGCGCACAACGGCGTGCTGTTTCTCGACGAGTTGCCGGAGTTTCAGCGGCGGGTCCTGGAGGTGCTGCGGCAGCCGATGGAGGAGGGGCAGATCACGATCAGCCGCGCGGAGACGACCGTCACCTACCCGGCCCGCTTTATGCTCATCGCCTCGATGAACCCGTGCCCGTGCGGCCACCTCAACGACCCGAACCAGGAATGCGTGTGCACGCCAGCTCAGGTGCAGCGCTACCTGGGCAAAATTAGCGGCCCACTCATGGACCGCATCGACCTGCACGTGGAGGTGGCGCCGGTGGACTTCGACGAGATGAGCGCCGACCGCACCGGTGAGTCGTCCGCCACGGTGCGGCAGCGCGTGGTGCGGGCCCGAGAACAACAATCTCGCCGCTTCGGCGAAGCACCCGAGGTCTACAGCAATGCCCAGATGGACGCCCAGCGTGTCCAGGCCCACTGCGAGCTGAACGAGGCCGGAGAGAATCTGCTGCGCACTGCGTCGGATCGCCTCGGTCTCAGCGCCCGCGGCTACACTCGCATTCTCAAAGTGGCGCGCACGGTAGCGGACCTGGAGCAGTCGGCCCGCATCCAGCCGGAGCACGTCTCCGAGGCCATCCAGTACCGCTCTCTCGACCGGGACTGGTGGAATGGGTAGTTCCGGGTTCGCCCACGAGGGGCACAGGCTATTGCTGTCGGCCCGTCCGCTCCGTGGCCACCAGGACGCGCATGTCGAGGGCCTGGGCGGCGGAGGCAACCGACGCGAACTGGCCGATGCTGGCCTGCTGGTCGGCTCGAAGGATTAGGAACGACTGGTCGGTGCGAATCGACCGCAACTCGCTCACGAGACGCGCCTTGGGGACGGGCGATCCGGCCACGTAATAGGTGCCGTCCTTTGAAAGGGAGACGGTGATGGATTGCTCGGAGACCGGTGACGAGCTGTCTACCTGCGGCAGGTTCACCTGAATCCCCATCTGCGGGATGAAGCTCGAGGTGAGCAGGAAGAAAATGAGCAGGAGCAGGACCACGTCCGTCATGCCCGCGAGGCTGAAGGTGGTCATCGGCTCGCGGGACGGAGAGAAATCGAGCGGCATGGTGGGCAGTCGGATTCAGGCGGAGGGAGGCGACGGGGACGGTGGGGGACTACGACGGCAGCTCCTCGGACTGCCCGGCCGAGACCGGTTCCTGCAGCAGGTCGATGAAGTCGGTGGCCGAGCGCTCCATGTCGTTCGAGAGGCGCCGGATGCGCCCGATCAGGAAGTTGTAGGCGAAGAGCGCCAGGATGCCCACCAGCAGCCCCGCCGCGGTGGTAATAAGCGCCTCCCAAATACCTCCGGCCAGCACGGAGGGATTCACGTTGCCCTGCAGGTTCTGAATTTGCTGGAACGCCTCGATCATGCCTACTACTGTGCCGAAGAACCCGAGCATGGGGGCGATGCCGGCGATGCTGGCCAGCAGATTGGTGCGCTTCTCCAGGTCGAATGTCTCGTGCTTCCCGGCCGCCTGTACGGCCTCCTGAATTTCGGAGATGGGCCGCCCGAGGCGTTCGAGGCCCTGCTTCAGGATGCGACTAATCGGGACGTCCTTGTCCTCGCAGTACTGGATGGCCGCATCCACGTTGCCATTGCGCACGTACTCCCGCACCCGATCGGTAATGGTCTCGGGGTCGGAGGCGGCCTGGCGGATCGTGATGAACCGCTCGATGAGAAGGTAGATGGTGAGCACGGAGAGGAGGACGAGCGGCACCATCACCCAGCCCCCTAGCACCAGAATGTCGAGGAGGGACGAGCCCTGCCCGGACGCGGCCTGGGTGGTGTCGAGGGCCGTCGTGTCGACCTGTTGGGGGAGGAGCGTCGCGGCGGAGAGAAGAGCAGAAGACACAGGGGCGTGCGGGGAGTCGGTTCAAAAGGGCGTTAGCGGAGGCGGTGTGTCCACGCCCCCGACGGGAGGGAAGCGGCCTGCGCGTCGAGGGCCTGCTCGGCTTCGGGCTCGGAGTCGTACCAGCCGATGGCGACGCGATACCAGGTCTCGTTGTTGACCGTTCCGGACACCACCTCCACGGTATCGAAGCGGATGCGGTATCGTTCGGCCGCCTCTTCGGCCGCGGCGCGGGAAGCACGGGACGCCACCACGATGGCCCAGCTGTTGGGGGCGTAGGTGGAGTCCCGTTCCGGGGCCGCCGCGCTGTCGGAGGGTGGGGTCTCGTCCTGAGTGGTGTCAGGGGGCGGGGCGGTCTGCTCGGCGGTTTGTCCCGACGAGGCCGGGTTGGTGGAGCCGGGGTCAGGTGCGAGCACGTTGGTCTGGTTGTACACGAACCAGCCCACTCCCCCAAGGGCGATCAGGAGCAACAAGGCCCCTACCAGAACAGAGGTGCGCCGGGCGGCCCCGGAACGGCTCGGCTCGGTGGGAGGAGCGTCCCCGCGGGCGTCGGAGTCGTCCGACGCGGCCTCGGCGGGGACCGGGGCGTCGGATGAGGGGGCTGCATCGGGAGCGTCCGCTCCTGCCATGCCCGCTGCCGCGGCGTCCGACGGGGCAACCGTCAGGGCCTCCGCCGAGAGACCCTCGTACTGCTGGTTCACGTACCGGCGCAGCGACGGACTGGGCTCGAAGGTCAGGACGCCGTCCTGTTCCTGAAACGTGCCGAGTTCCGGCAGCTGAACCCCGTCGGTCTCGGCCCGGTGCCGCAACTCCTGGAGCAGGGTCCGGAGCAGCGAGCGGGCGCGCTTTTCCGATACGTCAAGCCGTTCGGCAAGAAGGGGCGTGATGGACTCGGGCATAGGGCGTAGGGCGGACAGGATTACTCCGGGTCGGGGGTAAAGGCGACGGTGTTTTTGGGGGGTGTCAGCCGACGGGTTCCGTCGGCCTCCTCCACCGCACTAGGATGGTGCTCCACCGAAAAGGTGCCGAGGGAGGGCACCTCAACGGCACGTCCCTCCGCCAACTCATCACGAAGGACGTCGATAAAGGCATCGATAACCTGTTCGGCCGTGGACGAACTCATCGCGGGTCGGTGTGGGAGTACAAGGCAGGATAACGCGCAGGGCCGCCGAATAACGTACAAGACACGGGTCCAGAAACCAACTCGGTGGTATCAGGCCGTGCGGCTGGAGGCAGGTGGTTACCACTGGAGGCGCAGGCCGGCGGACACCTCGGCGGGGGGGCGCGGATAGCGTGCCCAGTGGGTCGGGGCCTCGTACGAGAGGTTGCGGGCGCGGGCGACGATCTCAATTTGCGGGTTCAGCGCGTAGGAGCCTTCCAGATCTACGGAGAAGTAGGTGTCCACCTGCTCCGCCTGGGGGCGAAGGCTGGCGTCGCGCGGGCCTTCGAGGGAGCCGTGGGCCTTTAGGAAGCCGTCGCCCCCGGCAAACGACACGCCCACCATTGCGTCCGCCGTGACCGCGGCGAAGTTTGGAATGTCTGTATCGTCGGATCCGAGGGCGCCGTCGCGCACCGAAATCCCCAGGGAGGCCTGAATGCCCTCAGTGCCTTGCAGGGCAATCTCGCCCCGGCCCTCGATGATTTGGGCCGCATCGTAGCGTACGGCGTAGAGGTCCCCGTACCCGCCTCGGGACTGCGGAGACAACTCAAAGTAGCGATAGGTCGGGGCGTAGCGGTACCCCGCCGCCGCCACGATTTGCACGGGGCCGGGCGCGTAGGTGAGGCCCACCTCGGCGTTGGTCGTCTCCAGCGTGGGCTGGAGCGACGAGGCGAACTCGATGTACGGATTTGCCGCGTAGAGCTGATCCAGCGACGAGTCGCCCAGGCGGGGGCGATTGCGGAGGTGGAGGCGCGCGGCGTCGGTCACCCACCATTCGGCGTGCACGGTGGGGGCAATGAAGGTGGCGTCGGCGGCACCGAGGGCAGGCGTGGTGGGATCGGCGGGGGTGCTGTAGGCAAGCGCGGTCGCTCCAACTTCCAGGCGGGTCGAGTCCGTCTCAAAGACCGAGATCGTGCCGGTAGCGTCCAGGTCGAAGGCGGTATCGTCCGCCGGGTCGCCCCCCAGCCAAGAACGTCGATAGGTGGCGTCGAGGTGCGGCCGGAAGCGGATGGGCACGGTGGTGGCGCCCCGGAGCTCGAACTGTTGCTGTGAAAAGACCAGATCGCGGGCTCCAGCACCTGAAGGTGGAGTGCTCAGGGCGGAGCTGTACGAGGCATAGTCGTATTGCACCTGGGCTGAGGCGGGGATGGTGCCGGTATTTGCGACCCGCACCGAAGCCCCTGCGGTGTAGCCCTCGCGGTCGGGGGTATCCGGCACGTTGGAGGTGAGGGGACGGGCCCCAAAGAGGGCGTAGCGCTGAACCGTGCCGTGAGCCTCGGCGTCCACCTTCAACGACTGCTGGGTGCTTTCGAGTCGCACCCGAGCCTCGGCCACGTCGTCGTTGGGGTCGTCCTCGGTGCCGGTGTACGCGCCGTGCACCGACAGCCGCTCGGTCGACGACAGCGGTTCGCTCATCCGTCCCTCGAAGAAACGGCTAAAGTAGCGTCCGGTGCCGCCCTCCAGGAAGCCCTGGGCCGGCGTCCCGGTCGGCTGCATGGATTCCGACACCGTTTGGGGGACGGGGAGGCTCTCGGGTAGGTTGTCGAGCGGATAGGTGTAGGTGCCCACATAGGGGGAGTGGTCGGCAGGCACGGCGGGCACGTCCGGCGGGCTCGCGAAGCCGGTGAGGGGTTGCCGCTCCAAGGAGGGGAGGGCGATCTCCCGTTCGCTGCGGATTTCGATTTCGCGGGGGGCAATTTCGGGAAGCTCCGTGGTATCGGGGGCCTGGGCGACCGCGCAGGGGACGGCGACCAGCAGCGAGGTGAGCAGGAGAAAGCAGGACCGAACAAAGCGCATGAGGGCAGGGCCGTGGTTCAGAGGTGGAATGAAGACTCAACGGGAGTGGGGATCACGACGATTCGAGGGAGGCCCTCTCGTCTTGGGCCGTTTGGGCGAAGGGAGTTCCCGAGAAGCTTTGCTGGACCTCGTCGTACAACTGCACGGCCTGGCCGGTCTCCCCCTGGTCGCGGTAGGCCCGCGCCTGCTCTAAGAGGGCCCGGGCCTCCCACTCCGGATAGCCCGCGAAGAGTGACGGCATGCGCTGCAGTTCACGGATGGCGGCCTGGTGGCGCCCCTGCGTTCGGAGTTGTTGGCCGAGCCGGTAGAGCGCCTCGGCCCCCGTCTCGCCGTCTGACCGCTGCATCACGCGGCGGTAGAGGTCCGCGGCCTCACTGGTGCGGCCCTGCTGCTCGCGCACCCGCCCCAGCCCGAGTTGGGCCGCGGCACGGAGTGGGCCCTCGGACTCCGACTCCACAATTTGCGAGAGGAGGGTCTCTGCCTCGTCGGTGCGGCCCAGCTGGAGCAGGGCCTTGCTCTGCCCGTATCGAGCCTGGGCACGCAGCTGATCGGGGGTGTCTGCATTGGTGGCGGCGGCTCGATACGCCGCGGCCGCGGCCTCGTGTGCTCCCCGATCGAACTGGATTTCGCCCAGGCGAAGGCTGGCCTCCGCAAAATATTCGCTCTCGGGATACTGGTCGGTGAGTTGCGACAGGTAGTTCTGCGCCTCCGTGTTCTGGTCGAGGTCGGCGTAGAGGAGTCCGAGGTAGTAGTAGGCGTCGGGGACGAGCGTGGTGGTGGAGGCCGTCCGCACGAAGGCGCGGAAGAGCTTCAGGGCGCGCTTCGACTCCCCGCGCTGGTAGGCCGCGCGAGCCCGCTGATAGCGCAGGCGGTCCTCCATGTTGGCGTTGGGGGCATTCTCCGCAATCGACGCGATCAGGGTCTCGGCCTGGTCCTGTTGCCCCGCGGCATTGAGGGCAAAGAAGAGGCTGGAGGCCGCCTCGTCGGCGGACGGGCTGTCGGGGTACGTTTCGAGTACCGTCCGGTAGGCCTGCACGGCCTGCTCCATTTGCCCAGCGTTGTAGTAGGCGTCGCCGATGGCGTATTGAGCCTCCGCGGTCCGCGCATCGTCCGGGTAGGCCTCAAGGAGACGGCGGAAGGCCTCGCGTGCGGCCTCATACCGCTGCTGCTGAAAGTGAATGTCGCCGATCCGGTACAGGGCGTCCGGGCGGAATGAACTTTCAGGGTACTGTTCCGCGAATCGTTGCAGCCGATCGATGGCATCGTCGGGGCGATCGGCAAAGTACAGAGCCTTACCAGCTTGGTACAGGGCGTAATCGGTGGCGTCGTCGTCCGCCTGTTCGTAGGCCGCGATGGCGTCGTCGTAGCGCTTCAGGGCAAAGTAGCAGTCCGCCAGCCGGAGCCGGGCGTCCTGGCGGTAGGGAATGCCAGCGTCGGGCAGCTCGGCACCGGCCTGTACGACCTGTCGAAACAGGCGGGCTGCCGGTTCAAAATTGCGCTGCTTGAGGTGGGTCCAGGCGAGGGCGTACTGCGCGCCCACTCGCCGCGCCCCAACAGGATTGGTGTCGAGGTAGCGTCGGTAGAGCGCTCGGGCCCGGGCGTATTGCTCCTGCTGGTAGAACGTGTCGGCGCCCCAGAAGAGCGCGTCCTGGCCCCGATCGGTGTCAGGAAATTCCTCGGCGAGGGCCTGAAAAATCGGGGCCGCCTCGCCGTATTGCCCGTCCTGGTAGAGCCCCCAGGCTTTTTGGAAGCGCACCTCAAGGGTGGCCGATGGGGACGCCGCGTCCCGATCCGCCGCCTCGGAGTACGCCTCCAGCGCCTGATCCAGTTGATCGCTCGCTAGGTAGGCGTTGCCGAGCCAGTAGTACGCATCGCCCAGGCGCTCGGCGGACGAGAACGATTCGGTAATCGCGCGGAAGGCGGACGCGGCTTCGCCGTACTCCTCTTGCTGGTAGAGAAGAAGCCCCGCCTCGTACCGGGCTTCCACGGCGAGGCGTCCGTCTTCAGCGTTCTCTGTGTACGTCTGGTACAACCGGAGGGCCTGTCCGGTCGCACCGAGTAGGGCCCGGTTCACGGCCTCGTAGTACGTGGCCTGTGTGCCCAGCGCCCCCTCGGTGCCGCGCACTTTAGCGAACGCGTCCGCCGCGGCCTGGTGCTCGCCCGCCGTGTAGTGGTACCAGCCGAGGCCGTAGCGGGCCGGCACCGCGTACGCACTGTTGGGGGCGGTCTCCAGGATCTCTTGGTACTGTGTGGCTGCGTCCCCGCCCCGACCGAGCTGCCGATAGGATTCGCCGAGGAGAAACAGTGCCCGCGCTCGATCTGCCCCGGAGAGGTCGGGCAGTCGTTGCTGGAGTTCAGTCGTGGCGTTGTCGTACTGCCCCACGCGATAGTACACCTCGGCCAGCACGGTGCCTAAGTTTTGGGCGAACGGCGAGGCCGCGTAGGTCGTGCCGAGGCGCTCAAAGGAGGCTGTTGCTTGGTCGTACCGCTGCTGGCGTACTTGCACCACGCCCTGGGCGTACAACGCGGCGGGGGCTAAGTCGGCCTTCGGGTAGCGCGTGTACACCTGTTTGAAGTAAGGGAGGGCGGTGTTTAGATTCCCCCGCTGCTGTTCGGTCCGGCCCAACAGGTAGAGGGCTCGGGCGCCTTCCTCGGGGCTGTTTGGCGCCGTCGCGATGACCTGCAGCTGGCTCTTGGCCTTCTCGGGACTTCCCTGGTCCAGATAGTACTGAGCAAGTCCCAGCTGGGCGGTTTGCGCCCGAGGATGCGACGGGTACTCCTGCTGGAGCTGGCTGAGCAGACGCCGCGTCTCGGCATCTTGGCCCTGCGCGAGGCGGGCACGGGCTTCGAGATAGAGGGCCTGGGGCGTTGCGGCGTGTAGGGGATGGGCCTCGCGAAATGCCGAGAGGGCCGTTGCCGCGTCGGGGTAGAGGTGTTGGTCGTGCAACTGGACGGCCGTGGCATATGTCTGCGCGGGCTGCGGCGCTCTGCGCTGCGCCTGTGCCGCAGACACGCTGCCACCCACGAGCGCACAGACGAGGAGAAATCGGCACCAGTGGGGAACCATCTTTGGGGGAGTGGGAGTCAAATTTCAACGATAAGGCTTGCCGAGGAGCGGTGCGCCCCCCTCTGGCGTGTGCTGTCCTCCTACGGGGCCAACCACAGGCGGTTCGACCCCACTCCGGAATTGAGAGGGATCCTCGGTCGTTCCCCTCGTGGACGATTAAGCGCCCGCCGCGCTCAATTTCTCTCTTCGCTTCAACGTTCCTCCCGCTCATGTCCGACGCGTCCCCCGAGCCAGAGCCCGACGATCCATTTTCGTCTTCGTCCTCGTTTCCGGACGACACTGATGCGCCGCCTTGGGACGCCCCGGGCGACGACCTGAGCGGCCCACCGCCCCCGGGCAATGACCGGTCGGCATCAATGGCCCTCGACATGGCCCGGCTCTGGGTGCAGCAGCACCAGAAGGCCTCCATGCTGGGGGCCTTCGCGGTCGGAACGTTTATCGGGGCCCTTCTTCGGCGTTCGTAACGAGGGCTGTTCTGAGGGAACGAGACAGACCCGTAGATTCGATCGTTCCCGACCCGAGGGCCCAGCGTCCGCAGGCCCTTGTCCGCCTGACGTGTACATTCCATGTCTTACTCACCCACATCCGTACCTCCCATGAGCTCCGACGTCTCCACCGACGATTCTTCCCCTGACACGGCCAACACGCCGGACGATGCACTTCCTTCTCACATTCAAGACGAGCTAAACGAGCTCCGCGCCGAGGTCACCCGCCTTCGGGCCCAGCAGGCCGAGGCTCAGGACCGTAGCTGGGTGCAGCGGCACCCCCTGCTGGCCCTGTCTCTTGCCTCGCTGCTCGGGGGAGCAGCCGGATACGGAGTGGCGACGGCCACCCGGCGCCGTCCCCCAACCCTCACGGAACAGGCCCGTCATCGCCTACGCGGGCTCGCCGATGATGCTCGTCGTGTGGCCCGCGACGTGGGGCGGGACCTCTCTTCCCGCGCGTCGCAATCGGGCCAGGATGTGCGTGAACGCGCTCAGGCCGCAGGTCGCCAGTGGGCCCGGCAGGCGCAGGAACGTGGCGAAGGGGTGCGCCGGGACACTCAGGAGCTGTTGCGCCGGGCCTCCGAGCAGGCGCAGAAAATGGGGGCCGAGGCCGGAGAATCGATCCGACGGGCTACGGAAGAGGCGTCGGACGAAGCGCGGGAATTGGGGGAGACCCTTGCCCAAGAAGCAGAACAGGCCGTCGAAGAACAGGCGGAATCGGCCCAAGAGGCGCTGTCCGCTGCCGACGAGTCGTCGAGCCTTCGTCGATCGATCCTCGCCGTCGCCGGACTGGCAGCCGGCGGCTACCTGGCGGCAGTCCTCAGTGATTGGCTATAGTCCTCGTCGAAAACACCGTCCAGCACGCGTAGACTTTCCCACCAAGCATGCACGTTTGCTCTCCATCCCTATGCCTGATTTTTTCGACAACGGCCGCCCCCACGAGGGGCTTCGCTACGAGGACTACCGAGCCGATTGGAAGCGGCGCACCGAAGAGGCCCCGTCGGCCGGTGCCGATGCGTCTGAACGTCGGATGCATCACTACCTGAACTACAACTGGGAGCGGCAGTCGCAGGTACATGACGCCTATGCTCCCTCCGACACGCTCCGGACGGCGGTTGCGGCCATCGACACCC
>CAJXKO010000081.1 GCA_913055845.1 uncultured Bacteroidota bacterium
GCGGAATTGGTAGACGCGCGAGACTTAGGATCTCGTGGGGCCTAGCCCCGTGGGGGTTCGAGTCCCCCCTTTCGCACCATCCCAAACGCCCCTGAGCGGACAATGCCCGTCCCTCAGGGGCATTTTTAGGTCCATACGGGTTGCCGGGCGTGTCCTGATCTCGTTTCTCGCCATCGCTCTGCGCACGGCTTCGGATCGTCCTCGAAGCGAAAAGCCGACAAAAGGACGTCCGTGGGGACCGAACCCGCAAACATGCCCCCGCCACCGGAATACACGTAGGTCGGCAATATCTCCGTCCTCAACCCTTTTGGCGTTCATGGAGTCCCAAAACCCGTCTCAGCAAACTGCCCTCGCCGAAATTGGCGAGTTTGGCCTCATTGCCCTCATGCGCGACACGCTCGGCGAGCCTACGGACGACTCCATCGTGTCCGGCATTGCCGACGACGCAGCTGTGTACCGCGTCGACGATGACCGCGTGCACGTGCTTACGACCGATACCCTCGTGGAAGGCGTGCACTTCGACCGGGCCTTCATGCCGCTGGAGCACCTTGGCTTTAAGGCCCTCTCGGTGAACGTGAGCGACGTGGTGGCGATGAATGCCACGCCCCGCTACGCCACGGTTTCGCTGGGCATTCCGCAGAACATTTCCGTGGAGATGGTGACCACGATCTACGAGGGACTGAAGCAGGCCTGCGACGCTTACGATATGCACATCGTGGGGGGCGACACGAACGCGGCCCACGGCCTCTCGCTCTCGGTGTCGGTGGTGGGGGCGGCCGATGCGAACAACGTGGTCTACCGCCGCGGTGCGCAGGTGGGCGATAAGATCTGCGTGACGGGCGACATTGGCTCGTCCTACGCGGGCCTCAAGGTGCTGCTGCGCAACCGAGAGCGCCTGCAGGAACAGGAAGAGGACTTCGAGCCCAACCTCGACCCCTTTTCGTACGTCATCCGCCGCCACCTGGCCCCGCCGGCCCAACTCAAGCTCATTCGGGAGTGGGCCGACGCTGACGTACAGCCCCACGCCCTCATCGACATCTCGGACGGCCTGTCCGCCGAGGTGCACCACATTTGCGAGGCCAGTGGCGTGGGCGCTCAGCTCTACGAGCCGGCCCTGCCCATCGACCCGGAGACGCGCAACACGGCCACAGAGTTTGGCGAAGACGTGACGGTGTACGCCCTGTTCGGCGGCGAAGACTACGAACTGGTGTTCACGATGCCGGAAGACGAGCTTGACGCCCTGGACCCGCAGACCTTCAGCGTGGTGGGAGAGGTCGTGGCACGCGAGGAGGACGACGAACAGGTCATGATTCAGCGGGCCCACGGTGAAAACGTCCCCCTACAGCCCGGCGGCTTCGACCATTTCGACGATCCTACGCCTCCGCAGTCGTAGCAATTGCTCCTTGGCTCCTCCTTCGTGCAATCGGGGCGGGCTCCAATCAACCGTCTCCCTGGCGCAGCTCCTCCTCACAGTCCGCTTTTAGGGCATGGAGGGCCTCTCGAAGACGGTCGATCTCTCGCTCCAGCGCCTCCAGGGCCGCGTCCGACTCCGTAAAGTCACCGGTTTGCCCCATCTCTTCAAGCACCCCCGCAGCGTCGCGGGCGGGGCCAGCCCGCAAGCTGCCCGTAGCGCCTTTGAGGCCGTGGGCTTCTCGCTTCAATCGATCAGCGTCCTCGGCCTCAACCGCCGCCCGGATAGCGGCCATGTAGTCCGAACAGTCGTCGAAGAAGGCGTCGACGATCGTCACGATGAGTCCCGGATTTCCGTCCAGGAGTTCAACCAGGGCGTCGCGATCAAGAGCGGGCGTGGACATAAAGCGTCGCCTCTCGGCGGGATGAGTCAGCAAGGCGCCAAGTCGCATGGATGCTTAGGGACGATTGTGCTACAAGAAGCATGCGAGAAATGACGGCGGAGCGCAGGCCCTGTGCTCCGGGCACGCTCCTCTGCCAACGCTTTGCGCGCTGTACTTGCCCGGCCCACCTCCTTCATGGGCGCTCTTGGGCGCAGAGGGGCCCAGGGACGCTCCATGTTCGGAGCCACGACTGTCGCTGAGCATGGCGGTGGTGATAGCCTGGTCGCGCCTGTCCGATGGGCGATCCTGGCGGCGCCTCCACGGTCGACGGGCGGGTCGCGGTTTCGGGGGGGCGCTCCAAAAATCGCTCAATCGACGCCTGCACGGCGGTCCGGTGCGCCTCGGCCTCTGGGGTCGTGCCCGGATGGGCCGCCAGCCAGTCGCGGAGCGTGCGCAGGTGCTGCTCGAACCGGGCGCGCACCGCCGGGCTCGCATCGGGGGCGTCGGTGCGATCGAGCAACACATCGGTCCACACCTGCTGCACGGTGCGCTGCAGTTCGGCGCGGTAGGCATCGTCGGGGGCCTCGGCCTTCCACACCGCATTAGTAATCCGCGTGAGTGTTGCCTGTACTCCCGGAAGCTCCGCCCGAACATCGTGCTGTTCCATGAGCCGCAATGCTCGCTCGGGCACCGTGAGGGCGTCGAACACCATGGTGGCCGCCGCCTCGGCCGGGGCGTAGGGATCGAGCGTAGGTCCCGTGCGCCCGTCGAACAGTTCGCGGGTATCGGGGTGGCCCGGCGGACGGGGAGGAATGTGCTCGCGGGCGGCCTCCGGCAGCGCGAGGGCCTCGGGCGTAATGGTCGCGAGCAGGGCGTCGAGCGCCGCGTCTTGCCGGGCCACCGGGACGGGAGCAGAGCGCTGCGCGTTCGGTTCTCCCCGCACCGCATACTCGTACGCCTCGCCGCCCAGGAGCTTTGCCGTGGCCGCCACCTGGTAGCGATGCCGCAGATAAAGGGGAACGAGCACCTCCTCCATCCGGGCCAGCGGTTCACCACTTTTCACGACGGCTGCCCCGAAGCGGTCGAGGGCAACTGTGCGCACGTCCATCTCTCGCTCCAGGGCCTGCACCATGTTACTGCCGTTGTCCCACAGGTTGGCCTTGGGATGGGCCGCGCTCGCAGGCCGCGCATCGGCGTCGGTGATGTAGTGGAGTCCCTTCTGCTCGGCCTCCTGCACGATGCCCCCGAGCAGGTCCGCCTCCGTTTGGTCGGGGCCGGGGCGGGCGTAGGCGTAGCGCATCGCCACCTTGTCCCAGCGCGCCACCCCCGTGTCGTAGGCGCGGTCGAGTGCAATGGAATCGCCCTGCACGCGGGCCAGGGGCGCTGGGTAGTCCATTACCGAGGCACGGTCGTTGACCGACGCGGCAAAGTTGTGGGCGAGGCCGAGGGTGTGCCCCACCTCGTGCGCCGAAAGCTGCCGGATGCGGGCCAGGGCCATTTCCAGCATCGGGTCTTCGTCGGGTGGAAATCCGTCGGCGCGGACGCCCTGATACGGCGCCAGCAGCCCCTCGGCGAGGAGGTAGTCCTGTCGCACACGCTGGGACCCGAGTGTGACATGCCCCTTCAGGATCTCGCCAGTACGGGGGTCGGTGACCGAGGCGCCGTAGCTCCAGCCCCGCGTCCGGCGGTGGACCCACTGGATGACATTGTAGCGCACATCCATGGGGTCGGCACTGTCGGGCAGCACCTCTACGCGAAAGGCGTCCTCGTAGCCGGCCGCCCGGAACGCCTCGGCCCACCACCGCGCCCCATCGAGCAGGGCGCCGCGTACGGGCTGGGGCGTGCCCGGATCAAGGTAGTACACGATGGGCTCCTCGGCGGGGCACAGGCCATCGTCGCCGGGCGGGGTGGCGCAGTGGAGGCGGTGCCGGTTGACGACGCGCCGATCCATGGACTGGCCCACGGGAGTCGCGTAGTCCTTGTACGACTCGTAGAAGAGGCCGGAGCGCGGATCGAAGCGGCGCGGACTGTAGCCGGACGTATCGGGAAGCGCGATGAGCGAATGGCGCACGTGGAGGGTCAGGGCTCGTGGGGTGGCGGCCGTCTGCTCTACGTATTCGCCCGGGTCCCCGTCCGTCGTGAAGGTGAGGCGCGCTTCCAGTTCTGTATTCTCGGGAAAGGCCTTCACGTGCTTGAGGTGTGGAGTGCTACGGCGGGAATCGAGCGTATACGATCCCTGATCGGTGGCCTCCAGACGACGGGCCACGCCGTGGACATCGCGCATCACGAAGTCGGTGGCCTCAACCAGCACGTGGCCGCCGGGCCCCTCCGCCGCCACCTCGAAGCCCCACAGCACCCCGGGTGCAAACGCCTCCCGTACCGCCTCCCGCTCCGCAGGATTGTCCGTCGTGGCTCGGTAGTCAAGGTTGGGCGCCACGAGCAGCACCTTGGGCCCGGTCCGTTCAAACCGCGCCACGCGCTGAGTCCCAAGCTGGCCGCGGTCGAGTCCCACCGGATTTGAACCCAATCCTGTGGGGAGCGAGGTGACGTAGAGAAATTCCGAAAACCGGGGAATTTCCAACCAGACCGTACCGGCCTGATCGTCCCAGTAGACGGGAAAATAGCCGTCGATTTGCTCCATTCCCTCTGTCTTCTCTGCGATGGTGGGGAGGCCGCTCTCCTCTTGGGCAGCGACGGGGGCGGACAGGAAAAGGAGTCCTGTAAGGCACAGGGCGAAGACACGGGCGAGGAGGCCGGAAGGACGCATCATGGTTGAAAGTGGTACGCTGACGGGGAGCCGTTCGATGGGCGGCGCGGAACGCGTGGCCCCGCCAAACTTACGAAAATCCGCGCCGGAAAACGAATGGCCATCATAGGCGAAATTCCTGGATTCTTTGCGGTGCAACTGTGGAATTCTCATCCCCCACGTGCGCATTTCCCGTCGGCACTCGTTACGTTTTTGGGCGCGTGGATCTTGCGGGCGATGCGTCTCCGCTCCGGCGTGCGGCCGGACAGACCGCGGCGCTCCCCTCCTCCCTCTCAGCGAACAACTGACCTCTCCCCATGGAAGTAGGAGCCAACGAAGTTCAGGGCAAAATCGTCGAGGTTCTCGGTCCCGTCGTAGATGCCGAGTTCCCGCCGGACGGCGTGCCCGACATTCTCGACGCCCTCCGGATCGACCGCGAGCAGGGCAAGGACCTGATTCTTGAGGTGCAGCAGCACCTTGGCGAGCGGCGCGTGCGGGCCATCGCCATGGACTCGACCGACGGCCTGCAGCGCGGACAAAAAATCGTAGCCACCAACCAGCCCATCACCGTGCCCATTGGGGAGGAAATCCGGGGCCGCCTCTTCAACGTGGTGGGCCAGCCCATCGACGGGTTGCGCGAACCAGATGTCGACGAGCACCGGGCCATCCACCAGGATCCGCCCGAGTTTGATGAGTTGGCCGGCTCGCAGGAGATTCTGGAGACCGGCATCAAGGTGATGGACCTGATTCAGCCCGTGCCGAAGGGCGGGAAGGTCGGCCTCTTCGGCGGGGCGGGCGTGGGCAAGACCGTTCTCATCATGGAGCTCATCAACAACATCGCCAAGGCCCACGAGGGACTGTCGGTCTTCTCTGGCGTCGGTGAGCGGACGCGCGAGGGCAATGACCTGCTCCGCGAGATGATTGAGGCCGGCGTGATGAGCTACGGCGAGGAGTTTGAGGAGTCGATGGAGGCCGGCGGCTGGGACCTCGACAAGGTCGACTTCGACGTGATGCAGAATGAGAGCAACATTAGCCTCGTCTTCGGTCAGATGAATGAGCCGCCCGGCGCCCGGGCCCGTGTGGGACTCACGGGCCTCACCATCGCCGAGTACTTCCGCGACCTCGGGGGGCGCGACGTGCTTTTCTTCCTCGACAACATCTTCCGCTTCGTCCAGGCCGGACAGGAGATGTCGGCCCTCATGGGCCGCATGCCGAGCGCCGTGGGCTACCAGCCAACGCTCGCCAGCGAGATGGGCGACCTGCAGGAGCGCATTACCTCCACGCAGGAAGGCTCCATTACCTCCTTCCAGGCGGTATACGTGCCCGCCGACGACTTGACGGACCCCGCCCCCGCCACCACGTTTGCCCACCTCGACGCCACGACGGTACTGAGCCGTCAGCTGTCCACACAGGGGATTTACCCGGCCATCGACCCGCTCGACTCCACGAGCCAGATGCTTAACGAGCGGGCGCTGAGCACGGAGCACTACGAGACGGCGCAGGACGTGAAGGAGATTCTCCAGCGCTACGAGGAGTTGCAGGACATTATCGCCATCCTGGGGATGGACGAGCTGAGCGATGAGGACAAGCAGGCCGTCAACCGCGCCCGCCGCGTGCAGCGCTTCCTGAGCCAACCCTTCTTTGTGGCCGAGCAGTTTACCGGCACGCCTGGCAAGTACGTGGAGGTCGACGAGACTGTCCGCGGCTTCCGCATGATCCTCGACGGGGAGTTGGACCACCTCCCCGAACGGGCCTTCCTGCTGAAGGGCACAATCGATGAGGTGATTGAGGCGGGCGAGAAAATGATGGACGAAGAGTAACCTACGGCGCGTCGAGCGGTTGCCCAACGCAGACCTCCCCCTCAAACCCCCATTCCGAAAACATGGCTGAGGAACTCAAGGTTGACATTGTGACGCCGGATGAACATGCCTACCAGGGGCCGGCCAACGGCGTGCGGGCTCCCGGTGTAGAGGGCTCGTTTGAGGTCCGGACGGACCATGCCCCCCTAATCGCCGCGTTCGGCATCGGCCCCCTCATCGTGAAAACGAAAGAGGCCCACGAGTACGCCGACGTGCACAACGACCGCATCGTGTTTGCTACGAGCGGAGGCTTTCTCGAAATCGTGGACAACACGGTCACGGTGCTGGCCGAAACTGTGGAGCCCGCCTCCGAGATTGACGTGGAGCGGGCCGAGAGCGCCGAGGAGCGAGCCCGCCGTCGCCTGGAGGACGGGGTGGAAGGCGAGGAGCGCGAGAAGCACGAAGACGCCCGCGACCGGGCCCGCAACCGCCTGCGCGTGGCCATGGGCAAGGTCGGCACCCGACAGTCGTAGCCCTGTTCGAGTGTGGGGAGCCGGTCGTTGGGCACTTGACGGCCCGGACTGATAGGTGCGAGGTCAATGCCCCCGCCCCCCGCGAATCGTTTTTGTCCCGGGAGGCATTTTTCACCTCTGTCGCCTCTCGCAGTGTCGCGCCCGCACCATGGACGCAAAAAGCAATCGGTTCCGCCCCAACGCGGGTCGGATGCATGGCTGAGAGCCCCTTCATCCGCAACGACGAGCGCCCCACCACGCTGTTCTCCGACCCGAAGCACAGGAGCCGTACATCACTGCCCTCCGACCGGGCAACGACCATACCCGCCGAACCGTTGGCCTCTCACGCTAGAAACGAGGATCGAAACGGCTCACCCGGCAATCGAGCAGTTGTTACGGCAAAACGACATGGCGGACGCGGTTCGGGAGTGATTAGGGAAACGGGAGCAAGCACATCGAGTGCTGAATTCCGGCATCGGGCCCTCAGTTTGTCTCACGATGCCGCCGCATCCCCGAACGGAAGCCTCCGACGCGGATCCGCCCGTCCCATACTTGTTCTCTCCCCCCAACGATGCGAGTCTGCCTCTTTCTTGCCCTGGCCCTATTGTGGAGTGGGGTGAACGCCTCCGCCCAACCTGCCCCCGAACGCCCGTCGGACGACCTGCTGACGCGACCGGCCCTGCAGGCGGTCGTGGAGGCTCAGGTGGCGCGCACCGGCGATTCCCTCCAGGCAACAACCAATGCCGACGACGCCGACGTGCGCGCCCGGTCCGCCCTCGCCCTCGCCTCCGTCCAGGACACGAGCGCCATCCCCGAGCTCCTGTCGCTGCTTAAAGATAGTGTGCCCCTCGTCCGCACCGACGCCGCGCTCGCCCTGAGCCAGATGCCCCCCACACAGGTGCCCGCGCCGGCTCTCCTTCGGGCCCTCAGCTTCGAGCGTGACCCGCGGGTGCAACGCCGCCTCATCGAGGCGCTTGGGGCAACCGGGGACTCTACATCGCTGCGGGAACTCCTGCGCCTACAGCCCCCAGGGCAACTCCCGACACTTGCTCTCGCCGTAGCCCGCTACGGGATGCGCGACGTGACCGACTCGACCGCCACGGAGTGGCTCCTGAACCATCTCCGGACCGACGATCCGTGGACGCGCCGCAACGCCGCCTACGCGCTGGGTCGTGTCGAGGCCCTCGCCGCGGGCCGTGCCGACACGCTGCGCGCTGTGCTCGACGATCTCGACCGGGACGACCCAACCGCGATGCACCTGATCCGGGCCCTGGGGCCAACTGGCGACTCGACCGACGCCGTTCGCCTTGCGGACTGGCTACGCACTGCTCCCGACTGGCGCACTCGCGTCGAAGCGGCCCGGACCCTCTCGTCTCTCCCCACCGCCGACGGGCCCCGGTCTGCTCTGGTCAGCGCCCTCGACGATACCCAGTCCCTCGTCGCCCGTACCGCCGCCGAGACGCTGGCCGAACTCGACTGGTCCCGCGATCGCATTGCCGGAATCGGGGCCTGGCTCGACGTGCATCCGAGTCAATGGCGCGTAGTGGCACCGCTCCTGCGCGGCCTCGCCCGCAACGGTCGGCCGACGCGGGTTCTCAACACCGTCGCCCGCTGGCAAACCGATCTTTCGCCGGTCGCTTACGCCGCAGGCCTCCGTGCCCTCGCGCCGCTCGACGCCCCGCGGGCCGATTCGCTGCTGGACGGTGCCCTCCGTAGCGGCGATCTGCGTGTGGCTGCGGCCGCCGTACAGACAATCGTCGATCGCTGGGACCGGATTCGACCAGAGAACGCCGCGAGAACCTTTGCCCGCCTCACCACCGCCATACGCCGGGGCGACCCGGCCCTGCTATACCACGGCGCCTCCGCCCTCGCCGACTCGACCTTTGCCCCTATGGGCGCGGCCGACACGCTCGTCGCAACCTACCGCACGCTCGCCACGCCCGACGACCTGGAGGGCATGACGGCCGTGCTGGAGGCGCTCGGCCCCCTCGGCGGCCCTACGGCCCAGGCAACACTCCGCGACGCCCTCAACCACCCACACCACGCCGTGCGCCAGGCCGCCGCGCAGGGGCTCTCCACCGCGACGGATTCGACCGTCACCGCCGCGCCCAAACCGCTGCCCGAGACGCCGACCCTTGACTGGAGCTACCTCCAAGAACTCGGTCCGCACCCGCGCCTCGTACTGGAGACGAACCAGGGCACGGTCACGGTTGAACTCGACACCGAGCAGGCGCCGCAGACGACGCAGGCGATTACGCGGTTTGCGCGGGACGGCCGCTACGACAGCGTGCCGTTTCATCGCGTGGTGCCCAATTTCGTGGTGCAGAGCGGCGACTTCATGCGGCGGGACGGTTTCGGCGGGCCTGGGTTCTTCCTCCGCACCGAGGTTACACGTATCGGGCACCGCCGCGGGACCATCGGCATGGCCAGCGCGGGCAAAGACACGGAGGGCAGTCAGTTCTTCATTCCACACAGCATGCAGCCGCACCTGGACGGCAACTACACAGCCTTCGGCCGGGTCACCGGCGGAATGGAGGTCGTGGACCAGCTCCGCGCCTTCGACCGGATTGAGTCGGCACGGGTGGAGACGACGGACGAATAGAGAGGCCGACCGACGTGCTTTCGGCCCGCTCGTGCCTCCGCGTCACTCGGACGCTTCGCTCCGGAACGCCTCGAAGCTCTGCTCCTCGTACGCCCCCGAGCCGAAGTACCGGAGCATCTGGAAGAAGATGGGGCGTTTGATGTAGCCCGGCTGCCGCGCGATGGGCGTCCCGTCCGGTTTCATAAAGACGGTCGTGGGCACCCCTCGCGCCCCCAGGGCCAGGCTCAGCTGTTTGGACGACAGCGTACGGCCGTCAAATTCGTGGGCCCCCGCCGTGGTGTCGCGGTTGAGACGGGCATACGTGAACCGGCGATCCAGGTACGAGCGCACCTCCGTGTCCGCGTATACCTCCTCCTGCATGCGCTGGCAGTAGGGGCACCACGGCGCGTAGATCTCCAGCAGGATGGGCGTCCCCTCCGCTTCGGCCTGACCGATCACGTCCCCAAGCGAGCGGGGCGGCATCTTCATCTGCGCGTCGGCCGTACCCACCCCGACGGTGAGTACAAGGACCGCCAGGAAAGCAAATTGCTGAGCGGAACGGAGCAGACTCATGCGGACAGGCAAAACGGTGAAGCGCAGAACTGTCTGTCCGATGAAACAGAGACCCGAATGGTTCCTGTCCCCCGGCGTCCTGGAACCCGATCGCCGGTTCTCATTTCCGCGCACCACAGCTCGTTCTTCCTCAGTCCTTATCCCATGTCTGTTGTTGACCTCCCCACCCCGTCCCTCCTCGTCGAAAAGTCCCGCCTGTGGGACAACCTCGCGGCCATGCAGGACAAGGCCGACGCGAACGACGTGACGCTCCGCCCTCACGTCAAGACGCACAAGTCGGTGGCGCTGGCCCGGCGGCAACGCGGGCGCGGCGCAGAGGGGCTCACCGTCGCGACCGTAAAGGAGGCGGAAACCTTCGTGGACGCCGGATTTGATGATGTGCGTGTGGCCTATCCGGTCACGGGCCGCCACAAGCACGAGCGACTGCAGGACCTGCGGGACGACGCCACACTCTCGTTCACGGTCGACACCGCGGCGGGCGCCGAGCAGGCGTCGGCCGTCTACGCGGAGGCCGGCGATCCGGTCGACGTGCTCATTGAGGTGGACGTGGGCCATGGACGCTGCGGGGTGCACTGGGCGGACAAGGACGCCGCCGTCACACTGGCGCAGCACGTCGCGTCGTTGCCGGGACTGCGACTCACCGGCATCCTCACGCACGCCGGGCAGGCCTACAACGGGCCGTCCGATGGAGACACGGAAGCCGAAGCGCTCCGTCGCGCCTCGCGGCACGAGCGGGACCGGATGCTGTCCGTGGCGTCCGCCGTGGCCGAGGCAGAGGGGGTAGGCATCACGCCGGAAACGTTCGAGATCAGCGTCGGCTCCACCCCGTCGATGGCGGCCTTCGAGAACGCCGAGCGCGACGGCTTCCGCGTTACCGAGATCCGGCCCGGTAACTACGTGATGCACGACGCGATTCAGGTGGCCCTCGGCGCTGCGTCTCTTCCCGACTGCGCGCTCACAGTGCTCACCACGGTCATCAGCACCCAAGAGAAGCCGGACGGCACGCACCACGCCTTCGTCGACGCGGGCAAGAAGGTCTTCACCACCGATACCGGCTACGGCACAGACGGACACGGGATCGCACTGGCCGACAGCGCGGCCATGCGCCCCCACCCCGGCATCACGGTCGACCACCTCTCGGAAGAGCACGGGTGGCTCACCCTGTCCGGCGACGCGGCCCTCACGGTGGGCGACCGGCTCCGCATCGTGCCCAACCACGCCTGCGTGACCGTCGCCAATCAGGATCAGCTCCACATCGTCGACGGTGATACCGTGATTGACACATGGACAGTAGACGCCCGCGGGTGGTAGATGCCAACGGCACATTCAGGGCCCCAACTCCGCGGTCCGACGCCTGTGGTCCGCCCTCCCCGATCCCCACCGTGAGTTGCCCACCAAAAAGCCTCGTCTTTCCGAACGAATCGCACCCCCGCACCGTCTGTACACACCGCGAAACGGTGCTCACCAGTCTTCCCCGGCATGACGGAGGTTCGCTCCTACACGGATATCGACAATCTGGCCGATCGGCTGCGAGAGGTCCCCTACGAGCCGATCCTTCGCACGATCGGGCGCGTGGCCGAGCGGGCGGAGATCGAGGCGTATGCCGTGGGCGGGATGGTGCGCGACGTGCTCCTGGGCCGCTCCACGACGGACCTCGACTTCGTCACCGTGGGCCCCAACACCGGCATCGAGCTGGCCGAGGCCGTGGGGGAGGAACTGGGCGGCCGCACCGCGCACGTCTACCCCAAGTTCGGCACCGCCGCCATCCGCATTCCCGCCGAGGAGGCGCTGCCCGAGGGGCACACCGATGACGCCCTCGTCCTCGAATTCGTGGCGGCCCGCACAGAGAGCTACCGCTCCGACTCCCGCAAGCCCATCGTGGAGGACGGCACACTGGAGGACGACCAGTACCGCCGCGACTTTACAGTGAACGCGATGGCGATCCACCTCACCCCGGACCGCTTTGGCACCCTCATCGATCCGTTCGACGGGCGGCGCGACCTGGAGCGACGAACGATCGAGACGCCCCTCGACCCGGAGGAGACCTTCGAAGACGACCCCCTCCGCATGATCCGGGCCGCGCGGTTCGCCACGCAGCTCGAATTTCGGGTCTCCGACCGCGTCTTCGACGCGATGGGCACGCAGGCCGAGCGCGTCGAGATCCTGAGCCAGGAGCGCATCACGGAGGAGCTGCACAAAATTCTGGAGGCGGACACGCCGTCGATCGGCTTCAAAATCCTGGAGGCGTCCGGCGTGCTGGCGCACTTTATGCCCGAGATTCAGCGCCTGAAAGGCATCGACGAGGTGAACGGCCGCGACCACAAGGACAACTTCTACCACACGCTCGAAGTGCTGGACAACGTGGCCGAACGGACTGCGGATCGTCCCGGCGAAGAAACGCGCTGGCTCCGCTGGGCGGCGCTCCTCCACGACATCGCCAAGCCAGAGACCAAGCGCTTCGACCCGGAGGACGGCTGGACCTTCCACGGCCACGAGGACGTGGGGGCCCGCATGATTCCGGATCTCTTTCGCCAGTGGCGCTTGCCCACCGACGAGCGGATGGACTACGTCCAAAAACTCGTGCGCCTGCACCTCCGCCCCATCGCGCTGGCGGACGAGAAGGTGACCGACTCCGCCGTGCGCCGCCTCCTCTACGAGGCCGGCGACGACATCGACGACCTCATGACCCTCGTGCGGTCGGACGTCACCTCGGGCAACCCGGCGCGGCGCCGTCGCTACCTCAACGCGTTCGATCGGGTGGAGGAAAAGATGCGGATCGTGGAGGAGAAGGACCGCCTCCGCAACTTCGAGCCGCCGGTGGACGGCTACGAGATTATGGAGACGCTCGACATCGAGGAGGGGGTGGCGGTGGGCATCGCCAAGACGTGGATCCGCGAGGCCATCCTCGACGGCGAGATTGCCAACGAGCACGACGCGGCGTACGACTACCTCATGACCATCAAGGACGAGGCCCTCCGCCGCGGCGCTCTCTTCGAGGCCATGCAGCGGCGACTGGAGGGGCCGGAGAACCGGGCGCTTGGGGCGATCAAGGAGGTGGTCTTTGAGGATCCGGATCTGCCAAACGAGCGAGATGCCGCGCTGGACTACCTGGAGGGGGTGAAACAGGAGGTGTTGTCCGACGAATCCTCTAACGAGGGGACAACAGAACAGTGACCCTTGGGACGTGCCGCTCGTCCCCGAGAGACCTACTGACAGCCAGAAGTCGTGCGACGGGTCGACGAGAATCAGCGGGCGGTTCGCGTCGGCGCAGGCCCTGCCGGGGAAGGCCGCAGAAGCCGCCCCTGCCTACCGCCCCCGATTGGGCTTGAATCCGTCTGCCTCCGCCGCACTCTCTGGCCCCACTGTGCCGCGGGCTGCTTCTCGGAGAGCCTCGGCCCGGTGCAGGTCACCGCGGACCATCACCCACTCGACATTCCGGGTGTTGCGGATGTCATCGAGCGGATTGCCGCGAACGACGAACAGATCTGCCCACTTGCCCACCTCTAGGGTGCCGAGCCGGTCGCCCATGCCCAGGGCCCGCGCCCCGTTGATGGTGGCGATGCGGAGCGCCACGCCCTCCGGAATCCCGGCCCGCACGAACGCCTGCAGCTCCCGGTGCACGCCGAAGGGTGCCAGGTACTCGCCCCAGCTCGGATGATCGGTGCCTAGCGTAATGAGGTGGCCCGCCTCCGCCTCGTAAAATGCCTGGATGCGATCGAGCTTCAGCTCAAAGATTTGCTGGAAGCGGGGGATGGGATCCTGATAGTCGTCTTCGCTGAGCTCGGACCGCAGGTAGGGCGTGAAGTACTGCTGCGCGTCTGGCCAGTCGGCGTAAAGGTCGGAGTCCCGCGTGCCGTAGTAGCCGTAGGCCGAGATGGTGGCGTCGAAATAGACGTTGTGCGCTTTGTAGTGCTGCGTGATCCGATCGAAG
>CAJXKO010000082.1 GCA_913055845.1 uncultured Bacteroidota bacterium
TACCCCAGCCCGCACTGCAGAACCATAAAGCCCATTTGTGCCACCGTCGAGGCCCCCAGGTACCGCTTCACATCAGTCTGCACCAGCATCCAGGCCTGCCCAAGAAGTGCGCTCGTCCCGCCCACCACCACGACGCCCCCCATCACGATCGGCACCTCAAAGACGACCGGCGCGAATCGGGCGAGGAGCACACCCCCCGCATTCACGAGCCCCGCGTGCATGAACGCCGAGACCGGGGTCGGAGCTGTCATCGACGAGAGCAGCCACCGGTGGAACGGCACCAAAGCCGATTGCACCATTGCGGTCACAAGAAGCAGCGCGGCTGCGCCGACGACGACCGGCACTGAGAGCGTTTCGACCGCGGCCAACACCCCATCAATTGTCCATGCCCCAGCCCGTACGCCCAAGAGCCCGAGCGTGCCGGCCAGAAGGGTACTGCCTCCCAGAAAGAATGTCCGTGCGTACCGCGACGCGGCCCGCGCCTGCGGCCAGCCCTGCACATGCCCGATCAGATCGGCCAGCACCCAGCCCATCGCCGTCCACGCCGCCGCAAACAACACGAGGTGATTGGCCGCCGTCAGCAACAGCACGATGAGCGTAAGCCCAAAGAGGCGGCCATAGAACATCTTCAGGCGCTTTGCGCCTGCCATGTAGCGACGGGCAAAACTGTGCACGATGCCGCTCACAAATGTTGTTACCACGGCCAGAAGGCGCGTAAGCCCGTCGACGCGCAGAATTGTGTCGCCCGCCCACTCAGGGTTGGGCGGCCACAGGAGGACGCCGAGGCTGAGCGCGAAGAGGCCCCAGGTTAGGCGCGTGAGCACCCACGGGAGGCGTGCGGACGTGGCGCGAGTCATTCGATCACAGAGTCGGATGGACGTAGGAGTGCAGGCGACGCTCCAGGCCTCGGCCCAACGTCAGAACACAGAAAAGGCCGACACGCAGCGCCGGTGGAGGCGCCGAATGTCGGCCTGCAGTCGTTGCACCCGCTCACATCGAGCGTGTGCGCGGCTTGCATGCCGGAGCAGCATGGGAGCACTGAGGAACCGGTTCGCCCGGTGGGCGCCCCGTTTCATCAGCTGCGTAAAACATACCGTCCACCCCGATACGGGACAAGGACATCCTACTACTCTTACCGAAAGTTTACGGTCCGTCCTTACCGGTTTTGAACAGCCACCTCCAACTCCTCCTGTAGGGTGAAGACAAAAATCCGCTCGCCAGTCCGGGCGCTAATGTCGGTATGCATGCTCACGACCGCACCGCCCGTTTCGTCCTCCACGAGGCCGGACAAGTCCTCGCTGGAGCTCTCGATGAGTCGGGTCCGCATCTGCTTAATGAGCTCCACGCCCCCGTTCTCGTGGCTCAGTTGGCGCTCGGCCGGGCTCAAAATGCCCTGGAGCTTGACGACGACGAGGTTCTCCACAATAAAGGACTTAGCCTCCTTCGGCCCCCGGCCCAGGTAGTCACGCTCGAACTGGGTGATCGCCTCGGTCACCGCGGCCTCGATCTGGCCTTTCGTCTTATCGGTCGGAACAGAGGAATTGGCCATTGGACTGAACTGCCGACGATATGGGAGAGACACTGCGCGCCCCCCTATACGGGCGAAATGATAGGGGCTGCCGCGGAGTTTGTCCACCGCTTTTCTCCGCTATCGTTCATCGGGCACCCCCACGTCATCGGGAGGGGCGGCGGGAAAGGGAACAGGACCGGTGTGGTGAAGAAAGGTGACCAGCGTATCGCGGGCCATGTCGGTGTCTGAGAGGTTGAGGCGGAGAACGGCGTAGCAGCGGCGCCGGTCGATCGCCGTCAGGATTGGGGGAACCGGTCGTAATCCTTTGGTGGTCGCCACGTCCACCGCCACATCCAGATAATCCTCGTCGGCCCGCAACTGAACCGCCTGTACCTGGGCCCAAGTGAGTCGCAAAATCGTCCGGCCGTCGGCCCACATCGTCAACCGGTCTGCGTCGAGCCGGAGTGACATGTCGGTCGCCTCGTCCGGAAAGCGTTGTGCGACGAGGACCGTCACGAGTCCTGCGAGTAGCGCCGTGCCTCCCACCGCCACGACGAGTACCCATGTGTCCGCGGCCCATACGCCCAGCGCCTCCAGCACGAAAAAGACGACCACCGCCGCGATGCCGGCAAAGACGCGCCAGGTGTACCCCCCACATCCGGCCGGTGCCTGCTGTACGATTCGCAGCACCTCAGGGGGTTGCCGTCCGGCGCGGGCCCGATCGTAGGCGGCTCGGCGCTCCGGATCGCAGAGCACCTGATACGCCTCTTTCACCGCCTGGAACCGCTCGGATGCGCCCGGGTCGTCCGGGTTGTGATCAGGGTGCGTGGCCCGCGCCTTCTTGCGGTAGGCCGCCCGAATCTCGTCCGTCGAGGCGGAGGGCCGCACGTCGAGCCGCGCGTAGTAATCGGGCGGAGATGTTTCGTCACGGCGGGCCATGGGAATCAGTTACGCAACGGACGCCGCCTGTGCTCCGGCGCCCTTCTGCCGCACGGTCGTGCCAAACGCCTCTGGATCGGGCACGACGGTGTCGAGCACGCGGGCGGACGAAAGCACGCCCGGAAGGCCGGCCCCTGGGTGCGTGCCCGCTCCTGCAAAGTAGAGGTGCTCCACGTCCTCGCTCTTGTTGTGCGGGCGGAACCAGGCGCTCTGCGTGAGCTTCGGCTCCACGCTGAAGGCTGCGCCTTTAAGCGACTTGTAGTCCGTACGGAATTCGCGGGGCGTAAGCATACGGCTGGTGACGAGGTGCTCGCCAAGGTCCGGCAGAATCGTCCCCGCAAGGTAGTCCTCCACGGCCTGTCGGTACGGCTCGGCCTGCGCGCGCCAGTCCACGCCGCTATCGAGGTGCGGCACGGGCGAGAGGACGTAGAATGCATCCTGCCCCTCCGGTGCCATCGAGGGGTCCGTCTTCGTGGGACGGTGCAGGTACAGGCTAAAGTCGTCGGCCAGTTCCTTGTGGTCGAAAATGTCGTCGAGCAGGCCTTTGTACCGCGGCCCAAGGAGGATGGTGTGGTGCTCTACATCTTCGTAGGTCCGGTCCGTCCCAAAGTACCAGACGAAGAGGCTCATCGAGTAGTCCATGTTCTCTACCCGACGGTCCGTCCAGGTCGTCCGGTGCTCGGGGGCAATGAGGTGCTGGTAGGTCCAGCCCACGTCGGCGTTCGACACCACGAGATCGGCGGGGATGGTCTCGCCGGAGTCGAGGCGCACGCCGCTCGCCGTTTCGTTTTCCACCAGAATCTGGTCGACCTCTGCCCCATAGCGCTGCGTGACATCGAGGTCGGCAAGCAGATCCGAGAGGCCCTGCACGAGCGAGCCGGTGCCGCCCATGGCGTACCACACACCCCACTTCCGCTCCAGGTGCGCAATGAGGGTGTAGATGGAGGTGGTGCTGAAGGGATTGCCCCCCACCAGAAGCGGGTGAAAGGAGAGCACCTTCCGGATCTTGGGGTGAGAGATGTACTTGGAGACGAGACTGTGGACCGTGCGGTGGCTCTCCAGCTTCATCATCGCTGGCACGATACGGAGCATGTCCGACAAGCGGTCGAACGGCACATGCCCCAACTCCTCGAACCCAATCCTGAAAATCTCCTCGCTTTTTTCCAGAAACCGGCGGTAGCCGTCCACGTCCTCCGGCGCAAAGCGGGCGATTTCCTCCTCCATTTCCGCCGTGTCGCCGGTATAGTTGAAGGCCGTCCCGTCGTTAAAGCGGATGTTGTAGAAGGGATCGACCGGTACAAGGTCGACATCCTCCTCCCGCTCCCGCCCGCAGAGCTGCCAGAGCTCGTCGAACAGGAACGGTGCAGTAATGACGGTCGGCCCGGCGTCGAACGTGAAGCCGTCCTGCTCGAAGACGCGGGCCCGACCGCCCGGCTGATCAAGACGCTCAACCAGGGTGACCCGAAAGCCGCGCACCCGCAGGCGAATGGCCGACGCAAGCCCCCCGAAGCCCGCCCCTACGACGATGGCGTGGGGGGCGTTGGGGCCCGCCGGGCGGGGGCGGGAGCGGGTGTTTAGCGAGGCATCGTCGCGATGAACGAGACGGTCGAGCCAGCTCATGCGTTCAGGTGGAATGGAGGATCGGAATACGGGTTGCCAAAACGGCCCTGCGACAGAGGGAGTTCGCCCCGCATCACCACGGTTTGGTTACGTGTAAGGTACTGCCAATCGCCGCTGGACGACGCCACAGATTGGGGGCATGCGGGACCAAGCGCCGCGTAGCAACGACATTGCACCAACCAGAATCTGTCCTTGTTACATTCTGCCCGCCCTTCGCGGCCCCTTTGGTCCCTCTTCACTCCACTCTACGTTCTCACGGTAGTCCTCATGACTCGATCTCTGCTGATCGACCTTCTCTTCGTGGGGATGCTTCTTCTGAGCCTCAACGTGCTCCTTGGCGGCTGAGCGGCGCAGTGCTCAGGGGAGCGCTCCGGACCGTACTACGCCGGGGCTTCCTCGGCGTCGCGAAGGGCATCTTGAAGTGCTCCCTCCAGCTTCTCCGCCGTAAAGGGCTTGGCCAAGAACGTCTGCGCGCCGGCCTCCAAGGCCTCCTCTGTGCACCCGTCCGCCACCCCGCTGGCCGCCACAATTGGGAGGTTCGGACGCCGGGCATGCAGTGTACGGATGAGCTCAAGCCCGCCCATGCCCGGCATCCGAAGATCGGTGACGACGCCATCGATTGTATCGCCTTCCTTCTGGATCCGTCGGAGGGCCGCGGCCGCGTCAAGGGCGGTCACGACCTCGTATCCCACAGCCTCCAGGGTCTGCTGGGCCGATTCGAGCACGAACTCTTCGTCGTCGACAACGAGGAGACGCTTCCCATCCCCGTCGTATGGGGCCCGCTCCGGCTCCGTCGTACCATTTCCGCTCGGCGCCGTTTCTACTTCTTCCTCCGCGACGGGCAGGTACATCCAGAAGGTGGTGCCTACGCCCTCCTCACTCTCCACGTCCAGGAAGCCGTCGTGGCTCTGAATGATGCTGTAGGCTGTGGACAGGCCCAGCCCGGTGCCTTCGCCCTCCTCCTTCGTCGAGAAGAACGGCTCAAAGATTTTGTCCACCACATCGTCGGGCATGCCGATGCCGGTATCCTGCACCTCGATGCGCACGTACGGTCCCGGCTCCGCCTCAATGTTGCGACGAGCGTCGCTCTCGCTAAAGATCACATTGCGCGCCTCGATCGACAGGGTCCCCCCCTCGGGCATGGCGTCGCGGGCGTTGACGCACAGGTTCATGAGAACCTGCTGGATCTGGGTGGCGTCACCCACAATGGGCTGCAGGTCGTCGTCCGTGTGCGTTTGCACCTCAATGTCTTCCGGGAAGGTTTCCTCCGTCATCTCCTCGACTTCCTCAATGACCAGTTCCGGCCTCAGAGCCACGCGTTCGCCCTCTACGCCACGGGCAAAGGCCAGGACCTGCTCCACCATGTCGGACCCGCGCTCCGCACTCTTCTGAATCATAGAGAGCGTTCGGTCCACCTTCGCGTCGCGATCGCCCACGCGGCGCTTGAGCACCTTCACGCCCAGCGTAATGGGCACGAGCAGGTTGCCCAGGTCGTGCGCGATGCCCCCCACGAGGCGCCCGATGCTCTCCATGCGCTGGGAGCGGAGCATCTGGCTCTCCAGTTGCTTGCGCTCGGTAATGTCGGTGTTAATGACGAGGACGTGCTTCGGAGCCCCGGTGCTATCGCGCACGAGCGTCCAGCGGCTTTCTACGATGCGCTCCTCGCCCTCCTTGGTACGCATGCGGAGTTCCCCAGTCCACTCCCCCTCAGCCATCATCGTCTCGTGACATTCCTGGAGCTGTCCCTCCTCCTCGGGATCGTAGAGGCAGTCATGGGCCCACTTGCCCAAGATCTCGTCCTTCGACCAGCCCGTGAGCCGTTCGGCGCTCTTGTTCCAGTATACGATGCGCCCATCCATGTCGTGGGCCAGGATGGCGTCGCGGGCCTTGTCCAGGAGCTGTGCCTGCTCGCGGATGCGACGCTCAGCCTCCTTCCGCTCGGTAATGTCGCGGTAGGTGACGGCCACTCCGTTTTCCACCTTCACGGCCATCACGTGGAACCAGGCGTCGAGCGTGTCGGTGTCGTAGCGGATTTCCATCTCGGCCGGCTCGCCCGTCTCCACCACCTTCCGATAGGCCTCGAACAGGCCTTTCTCCTCCTGCTTCGGCATAGCCTTTCGGAGGCGCACGCCCACCATGTCTTCGGCGGTGTTCCCGATGAGCTTCTCGGCCTGGGGGTTGACCAGCGCGCATTCAAAGTCGACGATGGTGTCGGTCTCGTCCCGGATGGCCGAGAAGACCATCACCCCGTCGAGCGAACTACTGAGGACGCTCGACAGCAGGTCACGCGAGGTCTGCAGGGCCTCTTCCTTAAGGCGCTCGGCGGTGATGTCGTCGAACGAGACGAGCACGGCGTAGGGCGCCTCTTGGCCGTCGCGGAAAAGGGGCTGAGCGTTCACGCGGATCCACCGGGGCGGTGCGTCGGGCGGGTAGATGCCCATCACCTCGTCGCGCACCGGCTCGCGCTCGATATAGGCCCGCCAGAAGGGAAATTCGACGTTGGGCAGGGGCGTGCCGTCCTCGCGAATGCCATTCCAGATGTCGTCGTCGAACCGGCTGCCCACAATCTCGTCGAGCGAGCGACCGAGGATGTTCTGAGCCGCTTCGTTGCCATCGCGAAAGACGCCCTCATCGTCCATCAGGAGTACGCCCTCGCTAATCGTACCGACCAGCTTGTCGAAGCGGTGGTCGACCTGTCGGCGCAGGTTTTTAGCTTGCCGCTCCTCGGTGCGGTCGATGACCGAGAGCAGTATTCCCCGCTCCGAGCCGTCGTCCGTCCGCCACGGGCGCACCTCCCAGTCCAGGCGGTACGTGGGGCCGTCGGGCTGGGTGAGCACGCGCTCGTAGCCCCGCCTGCGCTCCTGGGCCTCCAGGCTCTGTTCGAATGTGTCGTGCCATTCGCCGTCGGGATCCGCAAACACCTCGAAGAAGGCCCGATGGGCCGTGGGGGGAGGCAACGCCTTCTCCGGGGCCGCCGTCATGCCGGTGGGGCCAATGCGATCGAGGGCAATCGGGGTGCGCGTCTCGTCGCTGTCGGTCTGAAAGACCTCCAGCCATTGCGGACTGTGCGTGACGATGCGCCACTCGTTGTCGAGCATGGCGACGGGGCCGGGCATGGCCTCCACAAACTCCTTCAGCGCGTCCGGCGCCCGAACGAGGGGACCAGTCGTACGCACCTCGGAATCGGTCGGGGACGAAGGGGAGTGCGACATATCGTTCTAGCATTGGTGAAACGGGATCGCCTGGCTGAGCGACGGACCGCTTGCGGCCCGGAGTTGCCCTCCGAGCCATGCGGTTGAAAGCCTACGGCGCGTCGCCGTTTCCACTCCGGCCTACCCCACACGCCCCCCTAGGCCGCCCGATCGGCCTCCAGGTGGCGGCGGAGTTCGGGGATGGAGTCGCCGCCGTACTTTCGAAGAAAAGCGTTCGCGACAGTGTAGGCAACAGTGGCCTCCGCGACGGTGGACGCGGCCGGGACGCTCGTGATGTCGCTCCGCTCGTAGCGGGTGGGCTCCGGCTCGCCCGTGGCGGTGTCCACCGAGTCAAGAGGCTTGATGAGCGTGGGAATGGGCTTCATGTAGCCACGCACCACGAGTGGCATGCCGGTGGACGTGCCGCCCTCCGTTCCCCCTGCGTGATTGGTACGGCGCGGGTACGACCGCTCGCCGTCTTCTCGCGGCTCGATCGGGTCGTGCACCTGCGAGCCGCGTCGCTTCGCATTAAAGAAGCCGTCGCCCACCTCCGCGGCCTTCTGCGCCTGAATGGAGCAGATGGCCTGCACGAGCTGCCCGTCGAGCCGGCGATCCCAGTGCACGTAGGACCCGAGGCCGGGAGGCACCCCCGTAACCACCACTTCGTAGACGCCACCAAGCGAGTCGCGATCTTTCTTCGTCTGGTCGATGTGCTCCACGCAGCGCTCCGTCATGTCGTCGTCGAGCATGCGCGTGGCACTCTCGTCGGCGGCCTTGTAGAGCGCACTCGCGCCGCCGTCGTCAATGAGGGCGTTGCGCCGCTCGGTCCACTCCTCTGGCGCGTCGAATCCCACGTCGCCAATGCGCACCACGTGGCTTCCCACCTCAATGCCAAACTCGTTGAGGAGGCGCCGGGCCACGGAGCAACAGGCCACCCGCATGGCCGTCTCGCGGGCGCTCGACCGGTCGATGACTGGGCGCATGTCATCGTGCTCGTACTTCTGCTTGCCTGCCAGATCGGCGTGGCCGGGGCGGGGCATGGTCACCCTTTCCATGTCCTCCGGCGGATCACCCTCGATCGCCATCTTCTCGGGCCATCCGGCCTTGTCTTTTTCGTAGGCCCCATTGTCGATTCGGAAGGCGATGGGGCTTCCCAGGGTTTCCTCGAAGCGGACACCGGAGTAGATGTGCACCTTGTCGTTCTCGATCTTGGACCGTCCCCCCCGGCCGTATCCGAGCCAGCGCCGCGCCAGGTGTTCGTTAATGTCGTCGGGGGATAGGGGAAGTTGGGCCGGCGCACCCTCGAGGATGCCAATAATGGCCTCGCCGTGCGATTCGCCCGCAGTGAGATATCGAAGCATATATTCGGGTGTAAGTTCACAGGTTGAAGGTTGAACATCGTGTGCCCGAGCCCTCCCACGCCCCCGTACCTGTACCAGAGCGACGGACGTTCCGCCCAGCGCTCAACGCCCAATGACACTACTCGATTTCGTAGAAGGCCGGGGTGCCGTCGCGGCGCTGCACCTGTACGAGGACCGGTGCCTCCGCATCGGCAAGGTACTGCACTACGTCGGATGGGGTCTCGATGCGCGTGTCGTCCAGGTGCGTAATGACGACATTTCGGGGAAGACCGGCCGCGGCTGCCTGGCCTCCACTCTCGACGTAGGCCACGTACGCCCCCATCTCGACCCCGAAGGCTGAGGCCTCGTCGGCTGCGATTGTACGAAGGCCAACGTTCCAGCCCTCGATTTCCGTAACGGCCGCATCGTCCCGACGATTCTCGGGCGGCTGCATCTGGGGCGCTTCCGACTCCGGGGCAGCTCCAGAGCGGAGGTCACTCAACCAATTCTCGTAGACCGGCGTGTCCTCCCCCATAAGCTCCACGTTTAGGGTCTGCTCCGCGCCATTCCGCCACACGCCGACCGCTACGGTGTCACCCGGACGCCGCCGAGCCACGAGACTCTGAAGATCGTTGGGGGCATTTACCAGCTCGCCCAGCACCGACACCACCACATCGCCCCCCTCCAGTCCAGCCCGATCCGCCGCGCTGCCTTGCTGCACGCTCTCGATGTAGACCCCGCGGATCTCGTCAAGGCCCAGGTCCGTCGCGCGCTCGGCGTCGACCGGTCGGATGCTCACACCGAGATAACCGCGCCGCACCTCGCCGTACGCGATCAAGTCCGTGGCCACCCGCTCCACCAACGCGGCGGGAATGGCAAACCCATACCCCTCTGTCCGTCGACTCCGGCTGGCAATGGCCGTGTTGATGCCGATGAGCTCACCCTGCAGGTTGACGAGCGCGCCGCCCGAGTTGCCGGGGTTGATGGCTGCATCGGTCTGAATGAAATTCTCAATCCGAAACTGATCTTCGATAATGTTGATCTGGCGGCCCAGGGCGCTCACGATGCCGGCTGTGACGGTGGATGTAAGCTGGAGCGGGTTCCCGATCGCCACCACCCAGTCGCCGACCTGCACACGGTCGGAGTCACCGAAGGAAAGGGCCGGGAAGGCCTCTGTGCCATCGATCTTGATCACGGCGAGGTCTGTCGCCGAGTCGGTCCCCACCACGCGTGCTTCGAACTCTCGTTTGTCGGCCAGGCGCACCCGGACGCGTTCCGCCCCCTCCACGACGTGATTGTTCGTGACAATATAGCCGTCCGGGCTGATCAACACACCGCTGCCCAGACTCTGAGCCGGCCGGCCAAAAGGATTTTCCTCCGCAGCGTCCCCCTCACCGGTTTCCACACGGATGGAGACGACCCCCGCAGTTACCCCTTCTGCCGCCCGCCGAAATAATCGATTCAGGGCGGCAGGTGGGGGACCACTCTCCGTCCACGCCTGCGGAACCGATGCGGTTTGGGTGGTGCCGGCCCGTTCCGCCGTCCCTACGCGTTGTACCACGCGGGTCACGGAGGCGTTGTCTCGATCGCCCTCCATGACTAGCATCGCGAGGACCCCCGCCAACAGGCCCACGAGCACGAGGCCGATTCCAGCAAGCAGTTGGGCGGTCCGCCTCGAAGGCGCCATTAGGAAGGAGCTGAGAGTGAAGAACCAATGGTGCAGACTCCACCCCAGACCCGCGAAATTGTTTCGGTTCAAGCGCGTAGACGACCGGACTGCATGCCCCTCATCACCTCTCATGGTGTGAAACGAATGGCACAAATTGTCTCCCTTCGCCTCCGTCCCGCTTGTGTGAGACCGACCGCGTCCGGCATTCTCTGTTACACTGCCTCCACCTCTGCCGTCTTCGCCTCCGGTGAGCCGTCGGAGGAGCGCGGGAATTCGACCGTAAAGGTGCTGCCCTGATCCTTCTCCGTTTCCACCCGGATGGTCCCGTCCATTTGCTCAGCCAAGCGCGCCGAGATGGCGAGGCCCAACCCGTTCCCCTCGTAGGTGCGAGCACGCCCGCGGGACTCCTGCTTAAACTCCTCAAAGAGATCCGGCAGAAATTCCTGGTCGATCCCGATGCCTGTGTCTTCCACCTCCACGTACGCGGTCTCCTCATCGTAACCTACAGAAACCGCCACGTGCCCTTCATGCGTGTACTTGATGGCGTTCTCAATCAGGTTGCGCAGAATCTGCTCAAGGTACTGCTCATCGACGTCCGCCTGGACGGGCGTGTCGGGGGCGTGAACCTGAAAGGCAAGCCCCTTCTCCTTCGCTTCTTCCCGGAGGTCCGACGCGACACGACGTACGCATTGGTTGAGCGCGGTGGGGGACAGGTTTAAATCTTCGTTTCCCGAGCGGAGCATCGACAGGTCCAGGAGGGCGTTCAGCGTTCGCTTGAGCCGCTGCCCGTTTTGCTCAATCATGTCCAGGAACTCCGCCTGCTCGTCCGTCACCATGTCCCGGAGCACTTCGAGCGCCCCGAGGATGTTGGTGAGGGGGGTGCGCAACTCGTGGGAGGTGGTGGCGAGAAAATCCTCCTTGAGACGATTCGCCTCCCGAAGCCGCTCGTTGGCTTTCTTGAGGCGCTCGGCGACAACACGCTCCCGTTCCAGTTCCCGAACCCGTTCTCGTGCGCGCCGACTTTCCTTTTTGACCTGGCGATATCGCCGGAACCCAAAGGCCAGACCGATGAACGCCGTGCCGTAGAGAAGATACGCCCACACTGTGCGATACCAGGGAGGCTGCACAGTAAGCGTTAACGATGCCGTGTTGCTCACTTCCCTGCGATCATTCCGGGCCTGCACTTGAAGGTCGTACGTTCCTTCCGGAAGGGTGACGTACTGCCGACTCGCGTCGTTCACCCATTCCGACCATTCCTTGCTGATGCCTGTCAGCTTATACCGGTATTCGTGGCTCCCTGTTGTGCTGTAGAAGGGGGCCGCTACGTCGATTCGAATGCCTCTTCCAAACGGAAGCGTGAGGGTAGAGTGCGACGATAGAACAGAGCCTCCCCCCCCGTACACCACCTGGTCTTCTCGGAGCGTCGTCACTGTCCGCACGAGTGCCGAAAAGTCGGTCGCCAGAATGCTATCCGCTGGTGACTCGGAGGTTGAGTACTCCCCCCATTCGTAGTGAAACAAGCGCGCCCCACTACCGAGCCATACTGTGCTGTCCTGCCCCACAGAAAGCCTCGTCACATTTTCTTTCGGGAAATGCAAGGGATCAACTGCATCCCAGGCGTAAGTGCCATCTTCACCCAGTTGACCGACGTACACCCGATTTTCCAGGGCCACCCACAGACTACTGCCGGCCTCCTCTACGGACTTGAGCCTGATTGTATCTGCCTCCTGGACATCGGGCAAGAGCGATGAGCGACGCCTAAACCTCCACCCCCCAGGATCCTCCCCCCTATTCCCGATCTGGAAGAGCCCTTTTTCCGAAATGATAGTCACCCGACCATTGATCGCGTCCACTTCCTTGTAGCCTTCAGGAAGACCATCCTGCACATCATACTGCGTGGTAGCCACGGCACGTCGACCATCGGCCGAGAGAACGACACGAAAAACATCGCCGCGGATTGTGCTTGCCCAGAGGGTCCCGTCTTCATCGTACGCAAGGGACCGGACTTCTCCCTGAACCTCATTCACTGAGAACGTTCCCCACTCCTCCTGGGTCGGATCTAGGGCTTTGAGCCCCGAACGCGTTCCCGCATAGATAAACTGTCTATCTTCCGGCTTTATGAAATCGTAGGTGAAGTTCCAATCTGCCACCCTCTCTTTCTTTCCGTTCTCGATCCGGTATCCCCCTTTTTCCTGGGTCGCAACCAGGAGCTCTCCGTTCACGGACATCATGTCCCAGACAATGGGGAGATTTCCCCACCGCTCGAATTGTGCTGATGGACCTCCGAGTTCCTGTTCTCCCTTCTTCTCGAGCACATACAATCCACTTTTCGTCGCTACGTGGGTGGTGCCCATGTGCGTGTGGATCTTATTAATAGTCCCTTCGAGCCCAGTACGCTCGTCGTGGACTGTGACGTCGATCCCAACCCGAAAGACCCCACTGCTGTTGAGGGCCATCCAGAGCTGGCCTTCGCGATCGGTGTAGACATGATTTATGTACTTATCCGGAAGCCCCGACGAACTGTCGAACACACGTACGACATTTCCCTTCGCATCGATCACGAGAACTCCCCCTCCCAGCGTTGCCAATGCATACCGGTTCCCAGGAAGTCGACTCCCGTGGTACAAATCATTTTCCTGAAGATACGAGGTTAGTTCGGGAGCCAGGGGACGTATTTCTTCCTCGTCCTTCAAAACGAGCCCTTTATTTTGTGTACCCACGAGGACCCCCCCGCTCGGATGGCGCTCCATCATATAAATAGGCGTCTTCCGAAACGTCTCTCCTCCAGGCGCAGGTTTTAGTTCTCCCTCATGCATCCAGAGGAGTCCACGTCCAGAGTCCCGAACGTAGAGCGTTCCGCCTACGACGAACGACGTGTGAAACCCCTCCTCGCTGATCCAGGATGTTATCTCTTCCCCGTTCCACCGGAAAAGACGTTGATTGGTCTGGTAATACACCCGATCTCCCAGTACGTGTGTAGACCAAACATCCTCAAAGCTGCGCGCACCTTCAGGGATGTGTTCGCGGAGTGAGTTATAGCGGAACACCCCTACGGAGTCGGGACGCAGGTACCCGAAGTCTCCTTTCGCCCCGACGTAGATGAGGCTGTCCGCCGCCAGGGAACGCACGAATGTACCTGTAGTCGTCGGGATGAGGCGCCACCGCTCACCGTCGTACTGCAAGACGCCGTCGTTATTCGCGACGTACATCAGCCCCTGATCGTCCTGCACAATGTCCCAGTTTTGGGGTTGATACCCGTACTCCGACGGAGCGTAGTGCTCACTCCGAAACGGAATGCCGCGTTCACCCGACTGCCCAACGGCAACGTGGGGGGCTAACGATAGCAGAAGAGTTGTAATTACTATCCGTACATGTGTCATAAATACCTATTCTCCGATAAAGCATGACAGCTCCGGCGGGGGCTTTGGTTGAAACCTCCCCCGAATGGCCCGTAGGATTAACTTGCTTGATCAAGCTAGATTCATGCCAACAACCCTGTGACTCCATGAAACGCTTTAACTTCTCTACCATCGGTTCTTT
>CAJXKO010000083.1 GCA_913055845.1 uncultured Bacteroidota bacterium
CCGGTCACGGCAGTGAATCCATCCTCCACCGGCAGCCCCCCGAAGAGGTTGATGCCATTGCCCAGTGCGTGTACCGCGATCGGGATCCACAAGCTCCGCGTGCGAAGATACAGGAGCGTGGTGACCACGGCAAAGACGAAGGCGCCCAGCACGTGGCCGTGCATGAGCGCAAAGGGAAGGGCCGCGGCGATCAGTGCCCCCACCGGCGCGCTCCACGCGTGCGCCCACCGCTGATAGATCAGGCCGCGCCACAGCACCTCCTCGACGAGCGCGGCGGCGATGACGCCGGACCCGATCAGCCGGAGATACGCCCCCATCCCGGACGGCTCCTCCACGACGTTCATCGTGTACCGGTCCGCAAGGGTCGGTGCCACCTCTTCGAGCCACGGAAGCAGGAGGTGAAACTCCGCACTCTCGAACAGGTCCAGGGCGAGCACGCCCAGCAACACGAACCCCCAGGATGTCCACCGCGTCGGCACCGGGCCGAAAACCGCCGATACGCTCAGCCCCTGCCATCCGACCATCTGGATCGTCCATCCTCCCGCCGCAAACACCACGATCCCCATCCCCAGCACCCCAGCCGAGACGTCGTTCCCGACCTCGGCGCCCGTGGTTACGAGGAACGCGACGGCGACGAGGACCGCTACAATCGCCCACAGCGCAAAGTGACGGACGCGGATGCGGTCAAGCGCCGTGTCGGGTGTGGACGCCGGAGAGGCATCCGGAGCGGACGCGGACGAATCGTTGGGGAGCGGACCCATCGGCCGAAGTGGACGAACGTGTGCAGACGCGGCGTGCGACGGAATGGGAGCGACGGGGCCGGACCCGTCTCGTCTTCGTCAGGCAATTTCAAGCCGTCCGTCCAGCTCTCCGGAGGGATGGTCCACCTCGGCACTCGCCGGCAGGCGGGCGACCAGGGTTTCAATCAGGTCCTCGTCCCTTCGGATTTTTCGGTCAAAGGCAAGGGCCGGATCGGCGCCGGGCGTGACGTAAACCTCAACACTCGACCCGCCGATAAAGACACGACGCACCTCGTCGAGACGGACCTCCTGATCCGCCCGAAACGGCCACTCTTTCCGAAGCCGATCCGCCGTCAGGTGCAGTTCCGACAGGAGGACCGGAAACGATACGCCAATCCCAACGATCCCTGCGGCCACGCCCGCATACGCTCCCCAGTCCACTTCAGAGAGTCCCTTGGTGGCTGCAACCATCCCAACGCTGGCGAGAACGAGGATGGCTATCCCCACCGCTCCGTAGGCCAGTGCCCGGTAGAGCGGTCCGTAGCGGTAGACTTCTTCGTCGGCGGAACTGTGGGTTGCCTCCGGACGGTCCTCTTCGACTTGAGCACTCATGCCAAGCAGACTGTGGGGCGCAGAGCGTGCGGATCTCCGTCTCCGCGGAGTCTCTAGGTAGAGCCGGAAGGCCTATCTTTTTTGCCTCTTGAATGTTTCGGTTAAGACAGGAGCTTCTGAGACATTCTCCGGCTCGCGTGTGGTGCATTTTGGCCCATTTTTCCAGACGGAGCGGCACCCGATTGGGCGCGGTCTCGTTTCTCAACTGTTTCGAAATCAACCGATCTCTGTGCCGATGTCCGATCCGTTCGAGGCCCTTCGCGACCACCTCGCCCCCATCGAAGACCTAAAGGCCGCCGCCGCGGTGCTGCGGTGGGATCAGGAGACGTACATGCCGGACGGCGGCGCGGGGGCCCGCGCCCAGCAGCTTTCAACCCTCCAGTCCACCGCCCATGAACGCTTCGTAGCCGAGGAAACGGGCACATTGCTCGACCGTGCGGCCGACGCCGTGGGCGACGCCGCCCCGCTCGACACGGACGCGGCGCTCGTCCGTGTGACGCGCCGCGACTACGAACGGGCCGTGCGCGTCCCGTCGTCGCTCGTCGCTGAGTTGTCGAAGGCCAGGGCCGAGGCCCAGCAGGCGTGGAGACAGGCGCGTCAGAACGACGACTTTTCGCAGTTCGCTCCCCACCTAGAGCGGCTTGTGGATCTCTCGGTCGAAAAAGCCGAAGCCATCGGCTACGCGGACGAGCCCTACGACGCCCTGCTCACCGAGTACGAGCCGGGCCGCACCACCGCCGAGGTCGCGTCGCTGTTCGGCACCCTGCGCGACGACCTCGTCCCCTTCGTCGATGCCATCGGCGACGCGCCGCCGATCGACGATTCCCTCCTCCGCGGCACCTATCCGCAGTCCGACCAGCGGGCCTTCGGGCGCTCGGTCATCGCGGACTTCGGGTACGACTTCGACCGGGGGCGGCAGGACGTCTCGGCGCACCCCTTCACCACTGCCTTCTCGCCGGACGACGTGCGCCTCACCACGCGCTACGACGAGGACAACGTGGCGTCGGCCCTCTTCTCCACGATCCACGAGGCCGGGCACGGCCTGTACGAACAGGGCATCGCCCCGTCGCTCGCCCGCACACCGCTCGGCGACGGCACCGCGCTCAGCACCCACGAGTCGCAGGCGCGCCTCTGGGAGAACCACATCGGCCGCAGCCGTCCGTTCTGGCGCCACTACCTGCCGGCGCTCCGAGATGTATTTCCCGATGCCCTGGGCGGCGCAGAGCTCGACCCGTTCTACCGCGCGATCAACCGGGTGACGCCGTCCCTCATCCGCGTGGAGGCCGACGAGGTGACCTACCACCTGCACGTGATGCTCCGCTTCGAGCTGGGGCGAGGCCTGATCGACGGCTCGGTATCGGTCAACGACCTGCCCGAGCGGTGGAACGAGGCGATGGACAACTACCTCGGCGTGGTGCCGGAGACGGACGCGAACGGCGTGCTGCAGGACGTGCACTGGTCGCAGGGCGCCTTTGGCTACTTTCCCACCTACACGCTCGGCACCCTGACGGCCGCTCAGCTCATGGAGGCGATCCAGGACGACCTTCCGAGCCTGTCCGAACAGGTTGGTGACGGCCGCTTCGATCCGCTGCTCGACTGGCTCCGCACCCGCATCCACCGGCACGGCCGCATCCTCACGGCGCCCGACCTTCTCGACCGAGCCACCGGTGCTTCTCTCTCCGCACCCCCCTGGCTCCGGTACGTCCGCGACAAGTTCGGCGCGCTGTACGACCTGTAGTCTCCCACAGCGACCTTCTCTTCCGCCTTCTCTCAAACCGTCTCCCCCACCCTCTCCACGGGCAGCCGAAAGCGAAAGGTCGTGCCTTTCCCCACCGTACTCTCCACTTCCAGGGTCTGCTCGTGAAGCTCCAGGATGGTCTTGGCGATGGCCAATCCGAGGCCGGCGCCGCCCTTGTCTCGGTCCCGGCTTTTATCGACCCGATAGAAGCGTTCGAAGATGTGCGGCAGGTCATCCTCCGGAATGCCGGGTCCAGTGTCCGACACCTCAACGCAGACCTCGTCCCTCTCGTTGTCGAGCCGCACGCGCACCTCACCCCCGTCCGGTGTATAGTGGATGGCATTGTCGATGAGGTTTGAGAGCACCCGTTCTACGAGCCCAATGTCGGCCTCGACCCGGGCATGGTGCTCCGGCAGTTCGGCCTGTACGTCGATGCCCTGCTCTTCGGCACGGGGCTCGTACTGCATTACCACGTCCTGCACGAGCTCGGCAATGGGGAACGGCTCGATCGTCGGGTCCACCTGTTTCGTCTCCAGCTTCGAGAGTTCAAACAGCTCGCTCACGAGCGTATTAAGGCGCTTTGCATTTTGAAGGGCCGTGGTGATGTAGCGCTGCCGCTCTTCGGGCTCAAGGGTGCCATCCTTCATCGACACGGTTTCCAAGTAGCCCTGGATGGAAGCGATGGGGCTGCGCAGGTCGTGCGACACGTTGGCTACTAGTTCACGCCGCATGCGGTCGGCCTGGCGCAGTTCCTCCATCGTGTCCTCCAGGTTGTCGGCCATCCGGTTGAAGCACTCCCCGAGGCGTCCGATCTCGTCCCGTGAGGCCACCTCCACGCGGCGCTCGAAATCGCCCTGTTCAAAGTCCGCCACCACCGCCTGCATGCCCCGCAGGCGCTGCGTGAGGCGGCGAAAAAGGAGCAGGCCCACCCCGGCTGCGATCAGCACGATGAGGCCGAGGCCCCAGAGCGCGGTCTGCAGGATGTAGCTCTCCCCCACCATGCTGGCCACCGACGCGTACTGCTCGCTTCCCAGGATCACGTAGAGGTAGCAGCCCGTCCGCCCCATAATCTCGATATGGGCGGCCGAGAACGGCCTCTTCGTCCCGACTGCCATCGGGTCGTCCCCCAGAATGGGCAGATCGTCCCCTTCCATGAACCGGTGCACCGGTCCGAGATCCACTCGGCGCTGTTCAAGTTCAGTGTCGGGCACCGCGAAGGAGGCCTTCAGGTCCCCGTCGCGCTCCAGCAGGTAGATCTCGATGCGTCGGTTGATGCCCGTCATGTCCTGGATCGTAGCCTCGATGGCCGCCGTGTCGATACTGTCCCTGAGGTACGGCTCAAAGCGGGGCACCATTTCCTCTGCCAGGGTGCGGTTGAGCTTCTGCTCCACCTCGTCGGCGTACTGCCGCGCGGCCCGCACCCCGAACGTGGCCAGGAGCACCCCAAGTCCCACGATGAGGACGAGGAAAAGGGCGCTCAGCTTGGCGTAGAAGCTGTTGAGCATGGGACTGATGCGTGATACGTGAATCGTGAGGACGTAAAACGTGAGAAGTGAGGGCGCAGGTGCAAACGAGACGCGGGAATCGGAACCTGTACTACTGCGGATTTTCGAAGGGTCTGTCTCCGAGAGCCTCACACGTCACTCGTCATGCATCACGATTCACTTGCCGCCAATTCCTCCGGTTCGGCGAAGCGATAGCCCATCCCCCACACCGTCTTCACGTACCGGGGCTCGGAGGGGTCCGGCTCGATCTTGTTGCGCAGGCGGTTGATGTGGGTGTTGACGGTGTGGCTATACCCGCTGTACTGGTAGCCCCACACCTCGTCGAGGAGGTCGTCGCGGCTGTAGGCCCGGCCCGGATTTTTGGCGAAGAGCAGGAGAAGTTCGAACTCCTTGCTCGTCAGATCCACCGGCTCACCCTCGACGCGCACCTTCCGCTTGTCCGGTTCCACCACGAGGCCACCAATCTCGATGCGGCCCGCGTCCTCCTGCTGGGTCTCTTGGTCTACCTCCACGCGCCGGAAGAGAGCCTTCACCCGGGCCAACACTTCTCGGATGCTGAAGGGTTTGGTGATGTAGTCGTCGGCCCCTAGCTCCAGCCCTAGCACCTTGTCCACCTCCTCGGTCTTGGCCGTCACCATGAGGATGGGCGTGGGGCACTTTTCCTGCCGCAGACGGCGGCAGATGTCGAACCCATCGGTGCCCGGCAGCATGATGTCGAGAATAACCAGATCATGCCCTCCCTCCAGGGCCCGCGACAGCCCCTCGTCGCCGTTGCTCACCACTTCTACCTGGTGCCCTTCGTCGCCGAGGTGGAGCGCAAGCAGGTCAGCAATGTCGTCGTCATCTTCGACGAGCAGAATGCGTTTTTCGGACGTGATCGCCACAGGTTGTACCCCTCGCTGTGTTATTGAGTATGACACTGCCTGAGTTTGTCGACTTTCACAAGGAGGATGTTACGGAGGCCGGGCGGTTAATGATGCCTTCAGATAACGATGCCTTCAGAAATGCCGTAGCGGCCAGGGACTCCCGGAAACGCGCAGGGGTCCGGTTCGTAGGGCGTGTAGTCGATACGTTCTGGAACGCATGCTTTGCCTATGTCCGCCCCCGCCGTGCACGACTGGTCCCTCCACTCCTGGCGCGAGAAGGAGGCCCTCCAACAGCCCACCTACCCGGACGATGCGTCGCTGGAGGAGGCCCTCGACCACGTTTCGGCCCTGCCCCCGCTCGTGACGTCGTGGGAGGTCGAGAACCTGAAGTCCGAACTCGCCCGTGCGGCCCGCGGCGATCGATTCCTGCTACAGGGGGGCGAGTGCGCTGAGTCGTTTGGCGACTGCCGGGCCGACGCCATCACGAGCCGGCTCAAGATTTTGATGCAGATGAGCCTCGTGCTCACCTACGGGCTTAACACGCGCATTGTACGGGTGGGCCGGTTCGCCGGCCAGTACGCCAAGCCGCGCTCCTCGGACACCGAGACGCACGACGGCACCACCCTGCCCAGCTACCGCGGCGACATCATCAACGACCCTGAGTTTTCGGCGGAGGCGCGCCGTCCTGATCCCCAACGGATGGTGGAGGCGTACTCCAGTTCGTCCCTCACGCTCAACCTCGTGCGGGCCCTGGCCGAAGGGGGCTTTGCGGACCTCCGACATCCCGAGTACTGGGACCTCGACTTCATGGACCACTCGCCGCTGGCGGACGAGTACCACGCAATTGCCGACGCCATCGAGGACACGCTCGGGTTTTTGGAGACCGTGACCAACCAGAAGCTCGATTCCCTCCAGGGCGTCACATTCTACACAAGCCACGAGGCGCTTCTCCTGCCCTACGAGGAAGCCCTCTCCCGCTCCGTGCCCCACAAGGAAGGCATCTACAACCTCGGCACGCATCTGCCCTGGGTGGGCAAGCGCACCAACCAGCCCGACAAGGCGCACGTGGAGTACGCCCGCGGCATTGAGAATCCGGTGGGCCTCAAGGTGGGACCCGACATGACCCCTCGCCGCCTCAAGACGCTGGTCCGTACGCTCGACCCCGAAGACGAGCCCGGTAAACTCACGCTCATCTCTCGTCTGGGGGCCGACACTATCGGCGACAAGCTCGCCCCTCTCATCCAGGCAGTGCAGGCCACCGGCCAGTCGGTCCTCTGGATCGCGGACCCGATGCACGGCAACACCGAAAAAACCGAGGACGGGACCAAGACGCGCCACTTCGACAACATTCTCGGCGAGCTTGAGCAGGCCCTTGACATCCACGCCGCCGAGGGCTCGCACCTGGGCGGTGTGCATTTCGAACTCACGGGCGAGAACGTGACCGAGTGCATCGGGGGCGCCCGTGGCCTGAGCGAGGCGGATCTCGGACAGGCCTACGAGTCGCACGTCGACCCGCGGCTCAACTACGAACAGTCCCTGGAAATGGCCTTCAGCATCGTCCGCAAATACCGGCAGTTGCACGACGGACCGTAGGGGGAGCACGGGGACAGGGTCCGTAACGAGCGTTGACGCCGCCGCACGAATGCCGAGCCTACCGAGCGTCGGCTTTTTCTCAAGTTCCCCTGCCCTATGGTCTCGTTCCCGCGCCGTCTCCTGATCGCCTACTTGCTCCTGTTGCTCCTCCCCGCGCTGGGTTCCCCCGCGACGGCCCAGAACGACGAGACCGAAAAGCTTCGGACGTCCGAATCGGTCTTTGCGGAGATGCTGGACATGAGGGAGACGGGAATCCCCCCGAATCTTCTCGAGGATGCCCGGGCCGTCGCTATCATTCCAGGGGTCGTAAAGGCCGGATTCATCGTTGGGGGGCGGCGGGGGCGGGGCGTGTTGCTAATCCGCCGCGACGACGCTTCCTGGAGCGCCCCCGCATTCCTAACACTCACTGGTGGGAGCTTCGGCCTCCAAGCCGGCGTCTCCTCGACGGACGTGATCCTCGTCTTCCGCAACGACGGCAGTGTGCAGAGCCTCGTCGACGGCAAAGTGACGCTTGGCGGCAACGTCTCGGTGGCGGCTGGACCGGTCGGGCGCAACGCAGAAGCCACGACCGATGCGCGACTGAAAGCCGAGATCTATTCGTACTCGCGCAGCCGAGGGGCCTTTGCGGGCGTCGCCCTGGAGGGGGCCTCGCTCAACTTCAGCGAATCCAACAACGAGGCCATGTATGGGGCGGACGCGACCCCAAATAGCATCCTCTACGGCTCGACGCCGCCTCCAGAGGCGGCCCATGGCCTGCGCTCACTGCTGGCCAAGAGCACCCCGTAGAGCTGCCTATCCCGTCCCGCCGCCGTTGCCTGTTCCTCTCCTACAGCGAAACGCCGAACTCCTCCCCCGGCCGAAAGCTCCGCACGAGCGCCGCGTAGAGCTGCACGCAGTGCTCGATGTCTTCGGTATCGACCACCTCGACGGTCGAGTGCATGTACCGAAGCGGGACCGACAGGAGCACGCTGGGCACGCCGCTACGCGCCTTGAAGATCGAGTCGGTATCGGTACCGGTGCGGCGGCTGCTGGACATGTGTTGCAGCGGAATGTCCTGGGCCTCGGCCACCTCGATCACGCGCTCCACAAGCTGGGGATGGTTGGACGTGCCGTGTGTCACGGTTGGGCCCTCCCCGATCTCAATTGCCCCGTGCTTCTTGCTGTTGATGCCGGGCGAGTCGGTGGCGTGGGTGACATCGAACGCCACGGCGGCGTCGGGGTTGAGACGATGGGCAATCATCTTCGCCCCGTGCCCCCCAATCTCCTCCTGCACCGAGTTGGCCGCCTGCACGTGCCAGGCCGGCCGGTCGCCGGCCAACCGGGCTACGGTCTGCGCGATAATAAAGCCGCCGAGCCGGTTGTCGATCGCGCGGGCCGTGATGCGCGTGTCGGTTAGCTCCGTGGGCCCTACGTCGAACACCATGGGATGCCCTACCCGGATGCCGCGGTCGTGCACCTCCTCCTCGCTGGAGGCCCCAATGTCGACAAACAGCTCGTGGACCTTGGGCACTTTTTCGTTCTTGGTGTCGCGGATGTGGATGGCCGTGTTGCCCACGACACCGGTGACCGGCCCGTCGTCGCCCAGGATGCGCACCCGCAGCCCCCGCGCAATGGCCCGGTCCGACCCGCCAATGCGGTTGATGTGGATAAACCCCTCGTCGGTAATGTGGCGCACCATGAACCCGATCTCATCCACGTGCGCGTCGAGCATGACGTGGGGAGCGTCCGCGGCCGTTCCCTGAAGACTGGCCCAAGCCGTGCCGTACGCGTCATTCTCTACCGTGTCAGCGTAGTCGCGCACGTAGTCGGCCCACACGCGCTGGCCCGAGGCCTCAAACCCGGTCGGGCTGGGAGTGTCGAGGAGTTCGAACAGGAAAGACTGGGCGTCATCGGTCATTCGACGGAGGCAGATTGTGAGACAGCGAGAGCGGCGACGGAGGAATGGAGAATCTGTGTCCGTGGTACGGACCGCCTCCCCGCGATATCCCGGTCCGTGTTCGAATTTTTGCGAGTGTCCGGGCGTTCAACCCGACCGTAACAGGTAGCCATTTGGAAGACGAACCAAAATGCGTACCTTGTAAGTCATTAAGTGTCCGTTTCGGGACGCTTCCCCAGACTGTTCTCTCATCGACCACATTTCTCCCCTACTATGCCGAAGACGACCGATCAAACCTATCATATGCTCATCGTGGAGGACGATACCGACATCCTCATGGGGCTTGAGGAGTACTTTGAGCTCGAAGACTACGAGGTGGAAACGGCGGAGGACGGGGAGGCGGCACTTCAGAAGATGAAGGACATGGACAAGTGCGACGTCGTCCTGCTCGACGTAATGCTGCCGAAGAAGGACGGATTCGAGGTGCTCGAAGAGTCACAGGAGATGGGCTTCAGCGCTCCGATCCTCATGATCACGGCGCGGGGCGAGCAGGAATCCAAGCTCAAAGGCTTCGGGCTCGGCGCGGACGACTACGTCACCAAGCCGTTCAACGTGGAGGAACTTGCCGCGCGGGTGAAGGCCATCCTGCAACGCACCAAGCCCCCGGCCGAGGCGCCGATGGATGTCTACGAGATCGGGGATGTCGAGGTGAATTTCACGACCCACGAGGCGTTTCGGAACGACGAGGAATTGAACTTTACGGCCCTCGAGTTCGACATTCTCCGCTACCTCATTCAGCACAAGGGCCGCACCGTTACGCGCAAACAGCTGCTGCGGGATGTCTGGGGAATCGACGAGAACATCATTACTCGCACCATTGATCGCCACATGGCGTCGGTCCGCAAGAAGATTGAACCGGACCCGTCTGATCCCACCTACATCGAAACCGTCTACGGCATCGGCTACCGATTTGACGACGAGTAACGCGTCGGGCGGCCCGCGAGAGACGCACGTACGGCGCGGGCGACGGTATCGCTGATGGCCCGCGGGCCATTCTTCATTCGGAGACGAGCCCCTACGCCGTTTCTTGCCCCGCCTCGTCGAGGCGCTCGGCCCCCTCCAGCTTATACCCAATGCCGTATACGCTCTGAATGGGCCAGGCGTCTTCCTCCTCCCCGTCCATCACATCCCGCAGCGCATTCACGTGCCGATCGATCGTGCGCGTCTCGACCTCCGTGGGCAGGTCCCATACGTCGCGGAGGATCTGCTCGCGGGTGGCCGTGCGGCCGCGGCGTCGGAGCAGATACGCAAGCAGCTTGTACTCCAGATCCGTCAGGTCCACGGGCGCATCGTCCCGGGTCACCTCGTCGTTCGTGAGATCGACTCGAAGCCCCCCGACGTCAAACACACCGCCCTCCTCGTCCGCTTCGGCCTCGCGACGCAGCAGCACGTCGATTCGGGCCACGAGCTCCTCGGTCTCGAAGGGCTTGGTGAGGTAGTCGTCGGCGCCCACTTGGAAGCCTCGCATCTTGTGCTCGTGGTCGCCGAGGCCGGTCAGCATAAGTACAGGGGTCCGCACCCCATCGTCTCGGGCTTGTCGCAACACCTCAAACCCATTGAGGTCCGGAAGCTTCGCGTCTAGCACAATGAGGTCGTACCCGGGTAGCCGGGTGGCCTCTTCCAGGGCGGTCTCGCCGTTCTCTGCCAGCGTCACCTCGTAGTCTTCGGACTCGAGGTACAGCAAAAGACTGGTGCTGAGCTCACTGTCGTCTTCGACGACGAGGAGAGAAGGGCCTTGCGGACTGGTGTCGGACATGGGGTTGGAGGGTTGGGATCAGCAGGTCTTGGTTAGCACGGTTTTACAACGGCCATCGCCATACGCTTCGCGGTGCAGGAGCCGCTCGTGTTACCCTTTCGCAATAAGCCTTCTCGGGATTCACGCCCCATGCCCGTGGGCCGGTCCTCTCGTTCTTCGGATCACTTACGCCGAGCACTTGGGGCGCGTGGCCGGACGATGTGGACGGTCCTGCCGTTGATAAGCCGCAGAGACGAAGGACAGAAGTTGAGGGACTACCCGTGCATCACAGCGAGTGGCTTCAGCCGAGCCACCTTGCTGGCGAGCCGCGCCCCCGCCACCGTTTCCACCACGCCATCAATGTTCTCTTTGAGCCGCACTCCACTCGTAGAGGCCGCTCCCTCACCGGACCGCACGGCTATGCCCTTGCCTTCCAGCTCGTCGTCGAGCGCGACGGGTTCGGCGTGGTGATTGGCCTCGTGGCGACTCATGGTGCGCCCGGCGCCGTGGCACGCCGAGCCAAAGCTCTTCTGCATCGCATCTCGAGTGGCCAACATCACCCACGAGGTGTCGCCCATGCTACCGGGCACGAGGACTGGCTGACCAAGCGCGCGGTAAGGAAGCGAAATCCCCGGCGTGCCCGGCCCAAAGGCCCGTGCCGCCCCTTTTCGATGTACGTAGCAGCGCATGTGCTTGCCGTCTACCTGATGCATCTCCACCTGCCCCAGGTTGTGAGCCACGTCGTAGACCGTCTTGAGGCGCTGGCCCGCGCCGTCGAGCAGGTCGTCGAATACCTCGCGGACCCGATGGGCGAGCACCTGACGGTTGGCGTAGGCGTAATTGGCCGCGGCCCGCATGGCCCCCATGTAGTCTTCGGCCTCCCCGGAATCAAGGGGCACCGAGACGAGATTCGGATCCGGCGGCGTGATGTCGTAGGACGGGGCCACTTCTTGGAAGCGCTCGATGTAGTCCGCACAGACCTGGCGTCCGTAGCCCCGCGAACCGCAGTGAATCTGGGCAACCAGGGTGCCCTCTTTTAAGCCCATCGTGACCGCCGCCGCCCGGTTGAACACCTCTTCTACGGCATGAATCTCAATGAAGTGCTCCCCACCGCCCAGCGTCCCAAGCTGCTGTGCCCCCAACGAACGGGCCGCTTCACTTACTTTCTTGGGGTTCGCTTCGTTGAGCCGCCCCCCTTCCTCGGCGCGTACGAGGTCGTCCTGCTGCGCCATGTCTTTGCGCAGGGCCCACTGCGCACCGGACTGTGCCACATGGTCGACCTCGCTCTTGCTGAGAGAGATGGACCCTTCCGCGTCGACCCCACTGGGAATGTGAGCCGTCAGAGCCTCGGCGAAGGCGTCGAAGTTTCCCTCGGCCTCCTCGACACTGATGTCTGACCCCAGCAGCCGTACCCCTGCATTGATGTCGTGCCCGATGGCGCCGGGGGCGATGGTGCCCACGGGCCACTTCGATACGGCCACGATGCCCACCGGGGCGCCCTGTCCACTGTAGACGTCGGGCATTACGACCAAGTGCCCCACCAGCCCCGACAGCATGGAGGTGCGAATCGCCTGTCCAATTGCCTCGCGCTCAAGGATGTCGTCGATCAACTCCTCGCTGGCAAGGATGCGTACGGGCACGCGCATCGCTTCCTGGAACGACTTGGGTATTTCCCAGGTGAAGTCGTCGATCCGCGTCAGGTCCGTTCGTTCCATACGCTCAGGGCTCGCGCACGTACGAGGGGTGGACTCCCTCTTGGACGCCGCGTGTGGTTTATTCTTGGTGTGAGACGACGGTGATTTGAACCACCGACGGAAATTCAGTGTTCCACCCCTCATCTCAAATCGGCGTGTAGCCCATTGCGGACCTCTCTCCATCTCCGGGGCCCGCCTTTCGCCGGCCCCCAGTCCCCTGTGTCCCAAGACTCGCTTACGCCGCGGCCGCGGTGGGCTGCTCGGCGGACTTGGACTCTGCGCTCCCGACCTCGTGGATCCAGCCTCCCCCCAGCACATCGTCGTCCTCGTACAGCACAAGGCTCTGCCCCGGAGTGATGGCACGACGCGGTTCCGAGAAGGCCACCTTGAGCGTGTCGTCGTCCGGCTGCCACGCAAGGCAACCGGCCCCATCGTCGTTGTAGCGGATGGTGCCCCAAGCGGGCCGCTCTTCTTCGATCTCCGGGTACTTCACGAGGTTAATCTCGTGGGCCGTCAGTGTCTGCTCCATGAGCTCTTCCCGCGGCCCCACCGTAATGGTGTTGGTCTCCGGGTCAATATCGGTCACGTACACGCGCTCCCCGAGCGCCAGCCCCAGCCCCCGCCGCTGGCCAATGGTGTAGAAGGGATAGCCGTCGTGCTCGCCAACGACCGTTCCGTCGCTTAAGACAAACTTGCCCCCGCTCACGTCCTCTTCTAGACCGTCGACTTGGTCCTTCAGGAACCGAGGATAGTCATTGTCGGGGATGAAACAGATTTCGTAGGAGTCGGGCTTGTCGGCCACGTCGAGTCCGAACTCTTCGGCCATCTCGCGGATCTCCGGCTTCTTGTACTCCCCAAGCGGAAAGATGGACCGGGCTAGGTGCTCCTGCGGGAGCCCCCAAAGCGCGTAGCTCTGATCTTTGTTGCGGTCGACACCCCGGCTTAGAACATACCGGTCCAAGCCCTCATCGTAGCGCACGTTGGCGTAGTGGCCAGTAGCAATGTACTCGCAGTCCAGGTCGTCGGCCCGCTGGAGCAGGGCGGCCCACTTGATGTGTGTGTTGCACAGGACGCAGGGATTAGGGGTGCGGCCAGAAAGGTACTCGTTGGTGAACCGCTCGATGACCCAGTCGCCGAATTCCTCGCGGATGTCGACGACGAAGTGGGTGAGGCCGTGCGTGGTGGCCACCACGCGGGCGTCGTTCATCGACTCAATGGAGCAGCAGCCCACCTCTTTGCCGTCGCGCCCACCGCTTGTGGAGTAGTCCCAGGTTTTCATGGTAATCCCGATGACCTCGTAGCCCCGCTCATTTAGCAGGACCGCGGTAACTGATGAGTCAACGCCGCCGC
>CAJXKO010000084.1 GCA_913055845.1 uncultured Bacteroidota bacterium
AGGTCCTCGTCCTTGTCCCCGATGATGGGCGTGTCGGTCTGCGGGTCGATGCGCTGGAGGTCGATGTTCACGTAGTCGGTGTCTCCGGCCGGCTCGTCTTCGAGCGGTAGGAGGTCGGACTCCTCCTTCCGGAGACGTTCGATCTCCTGTTCCACGTCCTCGTCCGTGACCTGAGGATCGAGCATCGACACCTCCACGGAAGAAAGGTCCTCGAGCTCCACCTCCGGCCGCACGCCGAATCGAATGGTCGCTTTCAGGTCCTCGTCGAGTTCGTAGTTGAGGTCTACGAGCGTTGGCTGACCAATTGGCTCAACCTCGTCTTTCTCCTCGACCTCCTCCTCGAATATCTCCTGCACAAACTGCTCGGCGACCTTGTAGCCAATCGCGTCGCCGTGCATCTTCTTCACGAGCCCCAGCGGGACCTTGCCCTTCCGGAAGCCCTGCACGTCCATGTTTTTGCGCTGGGCCTTGAGGGCCTCATTGAGCTTCGGTTCTAGGTCCTCGGCCGTGGCGTGGATGTCCAGTTCGTACTCGACCGGAGAGGCCTTCGAGAGCGTGGTGTCCATAGGCAAACGTGTGGCACTGAGTGGGCGATGGAGCGGGAATCCTCCGAGCACCGGAGCGGAGAACGCGGCTCGATGGAACGGAGGAAGTATATATTCGGATCGTAGTTCAATGAGACAGGCAAAAGAAAGATCGGTGTATGCGCGTACATCAGGCATAACTCCGCAAAAGCCCGCATGAAAACGCGGCCCAGCGAGGGGGGAGGACAGGACTTCTCTCCATATCCTCCCGTTGCAGCCGGGGCGGCGTGACTGAAAGCCAAGACGCTACGGTTCCCAATCTGTGCTCGACGCCGAGACGAATCGACCTCGAACTGTTGCTGTGGCGACGTGACGGCGCCGCTGCTATTTTGGACGTAGAGCTGCTTGGGGCTCCCTCTGCTAAGGACAGGGGGCAGCCCCGGATCCCGCGGCAATCAAGGGCCTCGATGGATGGGAGGGCACACGGGCCCGGTCATGACATCGGAATGAGGAGGGGTTAGTGGCAGTGGCCATGGGCCTCGGACCAGACCTGTCCCGGTGGACACTCCGGGGCATTACTCCCGCCCTGATTCGACAAAATCATCCCCATCAGCAGCACGCCCGCGAGGACAAGGACCCCGAGGCCAATCCCCATCAGGGTCTTGCTTTTGTACCAGGGCGACTGGTTTTGGCAGCAGTGCTTGTACTTGTGACCGCTTCCGCAGGGACACGGGTCGTTGCGGCCAGGATCGTCGGACATGGCGAAACGCGGGGTGGTGAGGGGGACGATGCAAAAAGTGCAAGGGCTCAGTTACGATGGCTCGTCGAGTCGCTTGGCCAGCGGCGTCAGATGCTGGGAGAGGGAGGCGGAGCTTCGCTGCGGCGCCTGCTCGAAGTAGCAAAACGTCTCCTTGGCGGTCTGTTCGTACCGAGCCGTGCCGGTGCAGTTGTGCAATGCTACGAAGGGAGCGCGATCCTGCTGCCGAGGGGGGCCGCCGGACAACTCCATCGATCGGACCAGCGGATACTCTTGGCTCCCATCCGGATCGCAGAGCTGCCCGCGTCTTCCTCGTCGACGAGTTCGATCGGGCGATTTGTAACCGCGACGGCGCGGTCCCGTCAGCAGTCGACCTCCGTGGCCGCTCCGGACGGATGTGTCACTGGGTCGTTTGCTTGCCTACCGCCTACCGGTAGGTTGCCCACCGCGCGATTTCCCGAAGGCTGGGGGTCTTGCCGTAGGAGAGGATTCCGACACGATAAATGCGACCCGCCAGTCCGATCATGGTCACGAATGTGATGGCCAGGAGCCCGAGTGCGGTGAGCATCTGCCAGACCGGCACGCTGGTGATGGCGGCCCGCAGCATCATGAGGATGGGAGAGAAAAAGGGCACGAGCGACAGCACGACACTGGTCGTAGCGTCGGGGCTCTCCAGTACAAAGGCGAGAAACAAGATGGGGAGGATGAGGGGCGTCATGACGGGCAGAAGGAGGTTCTGCGCGTCCTGTTGCTGCTCCACCGCCGAGCCTACCGCTGCGAAGAGCGATGCGTAGAGCAGGAAGCCCCCCACGAAGAAGAGGATGAACCAGCCGAGGAGGGCATAGGGGACCGGCGGGATCGACAGGCCGGCCGCCTCTGCGACGGCAGTCGAGGACGCGTCCGCCGGTACCCCGAGCGACGCGGGGTCAAGGAAGAGGGCGAGCAGGGGCGCAGCGCCCGCCAACACGCCCATCACCACGGCCGCCCACACCACCATCTGTGTGAGTCCCATTGCTCCAATGCCCAGTACTTTGCCCATCAGCAACTCGAACGGGCGTACGGACGAGACGATGATCTCCACGACGCGGCTGCTTTTCTCCTCGATCACGCCTTGCATCACATACTGCCCGTAGACGAACACCGCGAAGTAGATGACGAACGCCATGACGTACCCAATGGCGGTGTAGGCAAAGGTGTGGTCTGCTCCGGTGCCGACCTCCTGAATCGTGCGATTCTGCACCGAGACGTCAGATTGGAGGATCGAGAGGACGCCCTTCGTGGCGTTAGCGGCGCGGAGGCGCTGCTGACGCACCACCTCGCTCACGCGGCCCTCAATCTGGATCTGATCGGTCAGCCCCCCACCCTGCATGCCGTAGTAGGTGGCGTGTCCCTTTCCGGTCAGTAGCGAGTCGGGCAGTAGGAGGTAGCCGTCGTATGTGCCGGCGCGGACGGCGGCTCGCACTGAGTCGGTGGGATGAGAGACGGGCCGGAACGTGAGTTGATCGTCGCTGACGGCCGCGAGAGAGTCGGCCAACTGGCCGCCCGTCTGGTCCACGACGGCCACTGTTTTGCTGCTGTTCTGCTCGGCCAAGTATCCCAGCGCGGCGGGGGCCGCGGCGACCAGCACAAAGCCGAAGGGCACCAGAAGCGTCGCCAGGATGAACGCTTTCGACCGTACGCGGCGCCAGTATTCGCTGCGTACGATGAGCCAGATTTTGCGGAGAGACATGTTCATCCGTGAGCACAGAGCTTCGAGAACGACGACGAAGACATGGTCAGGCCGTGCCGGTGACGGATTCGTGCTGCATGCGACGGGCCTCGGCCTCGCCGACCGTGTCGACGAAAATCTCGTTGAGGGGCGGTTCCACCCGTTCGTAGCGGTACAGCTCGTCGGTCCGGTCCAGCGCTAGGTCCAGGACCGACCGCGCATCGGCGCCGTCCGCGAGGGTCAGCTCGGCGCGGTGGGCACTTCGGGTATTCACGCGCACCCGTCCAGTGCCCGCGAGCTCGTCGATAAACGTATCGGGGCCGTCGAATTCCAAAATCAACGTGTTCTTGCCAAACCGCTGCTTCACGTCGCGCAGGGCCCCGTCGAGTACCACCTCGCCGTTGGCCATGAGGCAGATGTCGTCGCAGAGCTGCTCCACCTGCTCCATGCGGTGGGAGGCAAAGAGAATGGTGCGGTCCTCGCGGCGCAACTCCAGGATAATGTCGCGTAGGAGCTCGGCGTTAATGGGATCGAGGCCGCTGAAGGGCTCGTCGAAAATAAGGAGGGAGGGGTCGTGGAGCAGAGTGGCAATAAACTGGACTTTCTGTTGCATGCCTTTTGAGAGCTCCTCCGTCTTCAGGTCGGCCCAGTCGGTGGCCCCAAAGCGGTCGAGCCAGTAGTCGGCCCGCTCCGCGGCTTTGGCTTCTGAGAGCCCCTTGAGGGTGCCAAGGTAGACAAGTTGCTCCTTTACGCGGAGGCGTTTGTAGAGCCCCGACTCCTCGGGCAGATACCCCATGCGCTGCTGACTCCAGGGCCCCACCGTACGCCCGTCGTAGCGGACCGTCCCCGCATCGGGCACGGCGATGTAGGTGATCATGCGGATGGTGGAGGTCTTGCCGGCCCCATTGGGCCCGAGGAGGCCAAGGATGCGACCGGGCTTGGCCGAGAACGACACGTCGTTGACCGCCACGGTGTCGCCGTAGCGCTTCGTCACGTTCGAAACATCGAGGTGCGCCATGAGACAGAGAAGGATCGGAAGACCAGGCGGGCAGAGAAAAGGCTGGAGGCTACAGCTCGTCCATCTTCTCCGGTGGGATGCCGATGAGGTAGCGTTGCTCGATGATCTCTTCGTGGACGTTGAAGAGCCCGGTCCCCCGAAAGTCGACGGCGATATCGGAGCCGTTGATGCGCTTGACCTCTCCGATGCCGTAGTATGAGGGCTGGGGGCCGTAGTAGACAAGCTGGCCTTCCGAGAGGCGCCCGTCGCGCCGGGCGTCGCGGTGAAACGCAGGAACCTCTGGCAGGCGGTCTAGCTGGTACGGCGTGGAGAAGTCGTTCGACTGATCGCTCATGGCGTAGCGGAGACTGGTTGACACAGCATTTCTGTACGGCCCCTGTGGGTCCAGGTTCGCCCCGCTCCGGGCCATGCCGAAGACCGCGAGGGGCTGTCATCGGGGAGTGGCAACTCTCGGGGGGATACCGCGTTGGGTCTAATGTCTTCCGCTGCGCCGCCGTGGTGGAACCTCAACAACTTTTGGGTGGACTCTTTTCTGCTATGCGCTACGACACGACGATGGTCGACCGACAGGTGGGTCGCAACGCCGAGCTGTTTGCACGGTCGATCGCCGAACTCGACTCCCGCGAGGAGCGCTACCCGTACCTTCGCATTCTCGTCAGTCTCATCGACCAGGCCCATCCCGAGTGGCGCCAGGCGCCCAACAAGGTAGAGCGTATCGCCGAGCTGGCCGGCCGGCTCAGCGAGGGTGAGATCGACACCGATGAGGTAGAGGAGGTCGTTCGGGTGCGGGACAAGGAAAAAGGGTACAGCTCCTGAGCGTGACCGTCGGGCCGTGGGAAGAGGGACAGGGCAGCCCGGCGGCGGGGGCGCCGAATGCCTCACTCGGACACCCGGTCGGGGTTGGATTCTACGAAGCTGGCCCAGCCGGTGTAGGAGGGACCGTCGTCGTGCGCGTCGCGGTTCCCGTGGCACAGGGCGATGGCGAGAGCATCGGCAGCGTCGTGGGACAGGTCCACGTCGTCCGTACCGAGGATCGAGTCGATCATGAACTGTACCTGTGTCTTCGAGGCGTTGCCGTTGCCCGTCACGGACTTCTTCACCTCCTTCGGCGTGTACTGGGCTACGGGGACGTCGCGATTGAGCCCGGCCATCATGGCCGCGGCCTGCGCCCGGCCCAGCTTAAGCATGGACTGGGGATTCTGCCCGTATACCGGCATCTCGATGGAAAGGGCATCCGGCTCGTGCGTGTCGATCACATCGACGAGCGCGTCGTAGATTTGCTTCAGTCGGGCGGGATGGTCGTCGGTGGAGCCCAGGCGGATCGTATCGGCCGTCACGAAGTGCTCGTCGCCGCCGTCGTGGGTCACGAGGCCGTATCCGGTGGCACGGGAGCCAGGGTCCACACCGAGAATGGTCATCGAACTATGAGCGAATGGGGGAAGGAACGCGGGGCACCCCAAGGTGCGGCACGGCTCGCTCAATGTCCAGCCGGCGGTGCGACGTCGGGGCCGCGCACCAGGGGGGTGTCGTCGACCTGGAGGGTGGTGTAGACGGCCTCCACGTCCTTGAGGTCGTGAATCTTCTCAATTAAAGACTGCACGTCGGCCTGCTCGTCGGGCCCGAGCGAAACCGTCGTGGTGGGGACACGCACAAGATCGGCCGCGTCGAAGTTGATGTCGGCCGTATCGAGAGCGTTCCCCACGTCGGCAAACGCCTCCCGAGAGGTCGTGACGACGTACGTGGCGTTGGTGTCGTCCACCTCTTCGGCTCCGGCATCCACTACGGTCTCGAAGAGTGTCATCTCGTCGACGACATCGCCTGGGATCATGAAACGGCCTTTCTGCTCGAAGAGGTAGGCCACCGATCCGTCTTTGCCCAGGTTGCCGCCGTGGTCGGTAAGCAGGTTGCGGAGGTCCTTCACCGTGCGGTTGATGTTATCGGTTTCGGCCTCCACAAACACGGCCACGCCGTGCGGCGCGTACCCTTCGTAGGTGACCTTCTCGCGGCCCTCGCCCTCCAGTTCGCCGAGGCCCCGCTTGATGGCCCGTTCGATGGTGTCCTTCGCCATGTCTTCGTCTCGGGCCCGCTCCAGGGCCTGCGACAGCGCCACGTTGGCGTCCGGGTCGGCCCCGCCTTCGCGAACTGCCGTCTCAATCTCCTGTGACAGTTTGGCCCAGATCTTGGATTTGCGCCGGTCGTCTTTCTGTTTCTTGCGCTTGACCTTTGCCCACTTGCGCGTGTGTCCGGCCATGAGAGGCGAGCGGTTTGGAGCGAAGAACGAGAGTGTGTGATTGTAGTGCTTTTCCTACGGAGGAAACCTATTTTGGTTGTCCGCACTGAGGGACCGAAGAGGTATTTACCATCTAATCTATCGTGCCCGTGTCCACCGACGCTCCGGGAGGCCCGAGAACTATTTTTCTGGTCCCCGACATTCACGATCTGCAGACCGGAGGAAACGTCTACAACCGGCAGATGATTGAGGGGCTTCCCCCGGCGTCCGAAGTACGGGTTTGCGCCTGGACGCCGAGTGAGACGTCCGCCGCTGCCCTCGGCCTGTCGGAGGGTGACGTGATCGTAGTCGACAGCCTTCTGGCGGAGCGTCGCGGAGCCCTGCGTGCCCTGCGCACGGAATACCCGGCGGCTACCCTGGTTGTGCTGGTGCATTACCTCGACTGCGTCGATCCGTACACCGAAGATCCGGACGTCGCAGCGGAGGGGCGGGCGATGTTGTCGGTGGCGGACGCCGCCATTGCGACAAGCCAGTATGTGCGGCGAGCACTCATTGACAAGGGGCTCGCCGCCGAGCAGGTGATGGTGGTGCGGCCGGGACTACACGCACGGTATCGGGGGGCGCTGCCGCTTCGACTTGGTCGGCGGCCCCCGCGTCTTCTCACGGTGGCCAACCTACTCCCGACGAAGGGCTTGCGGCCGTTCGTCGACGTGCTGGCGCGGCTGCGGGACCTGCCGTGGACGTGGCACCTAGTGGGCGACCTGTCGCTCGACCCTGAATACGCCGCGAACGTGTACCGCCGTCTCCGGGCGACAGGCCTCACCCACCGGACCACCTGGACCGGCGTCGTTGCGCCCGATGTGCTGCGCACGTGGTACGACCGCGCCGATCTCTTCGTCCTGCCCTCCCGCTTCGAGACGTGCAGCCTGTCGACCCGCGAGGCCATGGCGTGCGGCCTCCCGGTGGTTGGCTACCGGGTGGGTGGAATGCCCGAAAACGTTGGGGACAGCGCGGCGGGGGCCCTTGTGCCGCCCCACAACCCTCGGGCACTCCGAGACGCGCTCCGGGCGCTTCTAAAAGACCCGTTGGCTCGACGGGAGCGCGGGCGCGCGGCATGGCGGCAAAGCCGGGCGTTCCCGACGTGGGCGGCGGCGGCGGAGCAGTTTCGAGACGCCCTCACCGCGCTTCATGACCGCACCTTGGAATGACCGCACCTTGGAATCCGCGTAGTCGCCCCGACGACTACTGCACCAGAAACGACGGCGATACGCCGTGTGGCTTCAAGGGGGGAAGGGCGGTCGAGTCGGCGGCGGCGCTGCCTCGGTCGTGGGCCGTGAGGAGCCGAACGAGGAACGAGTAGAGCCCCTCTTGACGGAGGTGAGGACTCTCGTCGGTCGGTGGTAGTCCGTGGGTGAACCCCTGCTGTCGCGCATGCTGGACGAGCGTCGAATCGGTGCTAAGCACGTGGATGGGCACCGTACCGTCCTCGGTATCGATCAGGGGCGGCTGGTGGTCGCCCAGAAGCAGCACGAGGCTTCCGGGCGGGGCCCTCTCCGTCAGGTATTCGCGGAGCACGCGCCACTCGTGGGCCACGTGACGGAGGTAGCGTCGCGGCGTGGGCTGGTCGTAGATCACCGGAGTGGTAATGGAGTCCGGCAGGAAGACGGGGGGGAACGAAGTAGAGTCCGGGTGGGGCGAGCGTTGAGCCGACGTCTGGGCATTGAACTGGCGCCAGTCGTCGGGGTAGGGCGGGAGGCCGTAGTTCCAGAGCGAGTGTGAGTCGACAGTCTCAAAGAAGAGAAAGAATGGATTCTCTGCGGGGCCCAAATGGGTGTCGTGTGTGTAGTGGAGGCTGTACTGGTCCGGTGCGTTGGCGAGCCCGTAGTCCGGGCCGCGGTAGTTGAGGTCGTCGCGGTACATCGTGATGTCAAAGTCGTACAGGTTGTGCACGGGAAGGCCGGGCCGTTCAAATGTGAAGGGCTGGAGAGCGACGGTGCGGTAGCCCTGCCGGTCGAAGAAGCGGACGAGGTGGGGGATCTTCGTGCTGTCGCGCAGGGCAACGTCCTGGAACCGGTTGTAGAGGAGTTGATGCTCCACTCGGGCCCCGGCAAAGAGCGTCGCGATGGAGAGCCACGACCGCCCGCCCCGCACAGGAATATCGCACCGCGCCGTGGCCCGGTGCCAACCGTCGGCCGCGAAGACCGAGTCGGTGCGTTGCATGAGGGTGCGGTAGGGACCGCGCAGGGCTGGGTGCCGGTTGAGGGCCGAGCCGTACGATTCCATCATGATCAGGTAAATGGCCGGCCGCCGGTTGAGGGAGAGCGTGTCGTATGTCGCGTAGGTGGAGTCGATTGGGGCGGTGCGCAGCGAGTCGAGCATGTCCCCGAGACGTAAGGAGGTGCGCGCGTTCGCGACGGCGCTGGCCGTGGGGGTCCGCACGCGGGTGCGCTCGTTGGAAGACTGGTACGTGAGGTTCACGGGGCCCAGCTCCAGCGCTGGGCCCACCACGCCCACCAGCGGCCACGCTACGAGGTGCACGGTGACCAGGAAGGCCCGACAGCCGCCATGATGGCTCGTCCGCGTTAGCGTGCGGAGGCTCCACCGCACCAACAGTCCCCCACCCCCAACGGCCACGAGTCCGAGCACCAAAAGTCCGCCCATTCGCCACGACCACAGGGAGAGCACGAGGTAGCCCAGGTCGTCGACGAACTGGAGGTCCTCGTAGAAAATACCGCTTCGCCGGAAGGCCGTGTAGACCGTCGCGTCGTACGTCTCGTAGAGCAGCACCAGAGCGATTCCCAGTCCCGCTCCCATGCGCACGATGCCCTCCCAGCGAGTGCGGGCCGCGTACACGACTGCTGTACCCAGCACGAGCGCCTCCACGCAGAGCGGGAAGTATGGGCCTCGGGGAAGCGGGGTGAGCAGGGCCGGCAGAAAAGGGATCAGCATCAAGGCACCCCACGCCCCGACGAAAAAGAGCAGGCCCCGACGTGGGGTGGCGAGGGACGTGCGCCAGCGGGTGGACATACGATGGAAGCGCCAGAAATGGGCGGCAGGGCCGTGCACAGCGTAGGCGTTTCCCTACGCCCCGTTTACGGCTCCCCCAACGCCCAGTGCGGCGCAACGATCCCCCAGAGCGATCGCCCAAACGACAGGAGCAGGGCGGCCGTCGCCACGGCGACGAGCGGACGGTACAACCCTGGGTAGGGCAGGAACGATGCCAGCAGTGCCCCGACCATGCACCCGTACACGTAGCGCGCCCATGAGGCGCGCGTCTCGGTCTTCCGGGCGGTAGGAAGCAGAAAGAGAACCACGACGAACGCGTAGCGCAGGAGGCCAGCGCCTAGAATCCAGAGGGGCAGGGCCCCTCGAAAGCCCGCAAGGCCGCAGAGCAGAAGCAGAAAAAGCGCATCGGTCTCCTTGTCCAGAAATGCCCCGAACTCCGACGTGAGTCCGTACCGCCGGGCGAGCCAGCCGTCCAACCCGTCCAGGGCGAAGATGAAGAGGCTAACTCCGATCAGGACAGAGGGGGATGGCAGGGTGAGTGGGAGGAGCCCCAGGAGGCCGATGCGGACGGTCGTGACACAGTTGGCGATCCCGAACGACCCGTCGGGCGTCCAGCGGGTGCGCTCCGCCCACACGAGGAGGCCCAGCATGGCGACCCCCACGACGAGAAGAGGGCCGGCGGTACGGAGCCACAGTGCCCCCCCGGCCGCAAGCAAGACAGCCACGGCGTTGACCAGCGACCATTGCTCGCTGCGAGTGGTCGATTGGAGGCGGGATGAGAGCGAGACCACAGGGCGAAGAGGTTCTAAAAATGCTTGTGTGTCCCGATACACGTTTGCACCTCCACGACGGATTCTGTGTTGGCAAATTCGTAACTTTCCCTCTATAGGCATTCGGCAGAGAGGACGAGAAGCCGGGAACTACAAAGCTTCAGTGAACTTCTATGCATCCCTTGGCCTCGCGGAGTCGCATTCAACCTCTGGAAGAGCCGCGCCGTGCAGATGTCTACTCGTACCCACGCCGGCCGTGATGGAAGACCACACGAAGCAGCCCTCCTACCCGCTCGGGCGGTGAGGAGACTGCTGGGTAGGGGCTTTCTCTGGGGCGGGCTTCTGCTTTGGGGCGCGCTCGGGGCCGTTCAGGCTCAGGTTCCTGTTCCAACGCAAATTGAGGTGCCGTCCCCTCAGCGTCTCTCCGCCACGACCCAGGTCGAAGCCGGGGTGCGCCTGCTCCGGCAGGGACGGGTGACGGATGCCGTGTCCCTGCTCCGTTCGGTACTTCGAGCCGATTCTGCGCGCACGTCTCCGGTGTACGGGGCGGCAGCCTACTGGCTTGGCAAAGCATACCAGACGGCTGGTCGTGCCGCCAAGGCCCGGTCGACCTGGCGGGTCGGGCTTCGCGCGCTTCGTGCACACGGACAGTTTGACGTGCGCCTCGCAGATGCCTACCTGCGTACGCTCACCCCACGGCGGCTCCGAGGCGAACGGTTATACGCGGCGGACGTGTATCGGTCGCTTCTACGACGGGTAGGGCCCGACACATCGACCGTGGTGCGGTCTCTCTTCCGCCGCCGGGTGGCCCAGCTGGCCCCCCTTATGGCCGACTCTGCCCTGGCCCGCGTTATCAAGGAGTCACGATCTGATCCGGCGCGCACCTGGACCTTTCGTTCCAGGGCTGGGCCGGCGCTCGTGGAGTGGTGGCGCGGGCTCGATCCCTATCCGGCCACCACCGCGAACGAACGATTGGAGGAGCATATGACTCGCCTCGTCCGGGTTCGAAAACAGTACGGATGCGCAGGCCGGGCCAGTGGACTCGACGATCGGGGCATTGTGCACCTTCGCTTTGGGGATCCCTACAAACAGAAAGAACTCAACTATGAGGATGGGAAGTTCTTTCGGGAGGTCTATCGGTTTGGGGTGAACGTACCCCCATCGAGCTTTCCCGACAGCGAAATTTGGTTATACACCCACATTGCTGAATCGGGCTATTACCTCTTCGCTGAGGCGGACACTTCGGATTGCTTTCGGATGGCACAGGCCAATGAGCTAATGCCGGGGTATCTCACGCGACAGCGGGCCGATACGGAGCGAGGCCTCAACATTGCGTATTCGGCCCTCATGGCCATGCGGGCCATCTACCGCGAACTGGCGCTGTATCACATCAACTTCAGTGCACGGTACTCCAAGATTGCCGACTATGCGGGCTGGCAGGAGATGCAGGCCATGGCCGCCGATATGGGGATGGGGACGCCGGGACAGCGATCGGTCCAGGTGGGCGCCGGCGTCGGGCAGACGCGACAGGTCTTCTCGAATCCCACCCTCGGATTTGATTTTCCGACCCAATTTGTGACGCGCATGGTGTCCCGGGCACGCCGGGAAGACCGAGCAGCGGCCGACCGGCGCGAGGAGGCCATGCCCCGCCAGCATACGACGCTCCTGGAGGGGGCGGCTCAACTGCCGGTGGCGGTGCGAACCGCACGGTTCCTCACCGCAGAGGGGGCGACGCGGACGGAGATCTACTGGGGCGTGCCCGCCGCTGAGTTGCATTTGGGCGAAAAGGGGGCGGGGGGATCCTCCCTCATCAGTTTTTCGGCGGTCCGGTACGATGCCCGCCGACAGTCGTCGCAGCGTCGTCACCGTCGATATCAGGTCAACGTACAGCCTGGAACCGATCCGCGGATGATTGTGCCGTCGCCACTCACATTCGAGGGCGTGAGAGAACTCCATCATCTCGGCCTCCAATGGGGCCAGTACCAACTGAGGGGCGCTGCCGACTCTGCATCGTCCGGCCGATCGCGTCTGGGCCCGAAGCGCCGGATGGCTACTGCCCGGGCCGACTCCCTCGAACCGCTCCGGGCCGAAGGGCCGCGGGTGGAGATGAGCGACGTGAAGGCGTGGACCCTGGCCGACACGACGGACGTTTCCCTCGCTGATCCCACAGCGCGGGCCACGCCGTACCCGTTTCGGACCCTCTCGGCCGACACCCCCCTCCTGTTGTCGTTCGAGCTGTATCATCTTGGCCGGGGAGATCAAAACCGCACCCGCTACAGTGTCGCCTACGAGGTAGAGGGAGAAACGAAGCGCGGATGGACCCGCCTTTTCCGCGGCACCGATACGCAGCGAACTAGCACCGAAATGACGCGAGAGGGAACGTCCCGGCGCACCGAAGAGGTGATTCGGCTCGAACTCTCTGAAATTGAACGGGACGAACCGCAGGAGGTGCGAGTGACCGTCCGGGTGACCGACGAAGTGACGGACGCCACCGTGGCACGCAGTGTTGATTTTGTGCTCCGGCCGCGTGGGGACGCGGAGTGAAGACGGAACGCACTGTCCGAGAGAAGAATCCGTCGTCACACGTCGCCGTACGCAGTCTTGCGATTCGTGCAGCCTTCTCATCTTTCTAGTTCTTTCCCGATGGCCTGCCCACCCGCCAGCGATTCAGCGTCGCCCACCGGTCCCGAAAAGGGCACGTCCGAGAACCTCCCCGACTGGGTGGGGTATTGGCGCGTGCGGCGTTGGGATGGTGCATCGCCCGCCGTGCCGACCTATTACGTCGCCACGACAGAGAGCTGGGACGTCGTGAAGCGAGAGACGGAGCCGGATCCGCACGTGGCCCCGCATCCAATTCTGGAGGCCGGTGACCAGACGATTGTTTTGAAGGACGAAGGTGAAGCCGACCGGCACGCAGAGCGGTGGCGGGTCGAAGTGGAGGGAGACACCCTCCGCGTGACGGCACGCACTGGGCCCCACGAAGGAGCCGTGGGGGTGGCTGATCGAATCGACACGGATCCCCGAACGACGACGGGTGGGACGGTGGGGTAAGGACAAGAGATCGATCCCGGCGGAGGGCGATCTCGATGCTGGCGAAGAGGTGTTATGTGTTCCCCGGGCTCCGTTCTTGTAGCGTGTAGGGGGGCGGGGGAAGTGGGCTGGGAACGCGCCTACGGACCCCTCGTCGGGAGAGCCGTTTCCAGATTTTCGTCCCTCATGCTCGATCGACTCCTCGGCCGCGTCCACGAAACCGAGCACGGCGCACCTCTCCTGCGGGGCTACCTGTGGTGGGGACTCCTCCTCCGTGCGATATTGCTCGCGGCGCTCGGCACCCTGTTGGTGGTGGAGGGCAACGTATTGGCCGAATGGTTGCTGACGGCACGGGTGCCCTTTGTCTCGCAAGGGGACGTGGAAGAGCTGACGCTCATCTCGTACAGCGTTACCTTCGGGCTTCTCATTCTTGGGGCGGGGGCTCGCTGGCAACTCCTCCGCCGGCTCAATGCCAACGGGCAGGCTGGCGACCCCACTCCCGTGGAAAAACCAGTGCCCACGGAGGATTGACAGGCCCCGCTGTCGGAACGCGGGATACGTCTCAGGTCCTCCAATTCGCAATTTCTACCGGGTGCGTATTAGATTAAGACGGAAGAAAAATGGGGGGAGAGCAAATCCATCATCCCGACACGGACTCCCACCGATCCGTTATGATGCCTCG
>CAJXKO010000085.1 GCA_913055845.1 uncultured Bacteroidota bacterium
GATACACCGATCCGGTGCCCATCGGGCCCCGCCTCCAGGACACGTATCCGAGCAACTGGTACCTCGCGGCCCAGCGCGCAGCCGCCGTGGCCCACTATCTGGACACCAATCATGATGTCCGCTCGAAGAGCCTCAAGATCGAGGCATTTGGTCCCCCGTCCCCGCAGGCGGGGGAGGAGATGCCGGAGCGGCGTCCCAAGGAGCGACGGGTGGAGATTGTGGTTGAAGACGGGTCCTAGTCCAGCCGCTACTCCGCACCCAAAGAAAAAGCCGGCCGTCCCTGCCTCGCGGGACCGCCGGCGGAAATGGGGGAGAGCGGTCTGGGACGGCTACGACATCGCCCGGGTGCGGGACGGACTCTGTAGAGACGAGAGCGCATCGGGCAGGTCGTTCGGATCGTCGAGGACGACGTCCGCCCCCTTTTCCTCGAGCAGCGGTTCGTGGTCGCCGCTGTCCACGTAGGGAGGCACGACCCCGATGCTCCACATCCCGGCCTCGCGGGCCGCCACCATGTCGTCGACCGAGTCGCCCACATAGGCTACCTCCTCGGGCCTCAGCTCGCGGCCGGCGGCGGCGAGCATTGTGAGGGAGTGTTCGAGGGGGAAGGGATCGGGCTTCTGCCGGTCGCCCTGTTTTTCCTTGCCCACCAGGAGTGGAAAGTACCCCGACCAGTCCTGATGGTTGAGGGTCCACTCGGCCTCCTCCTCGGGCCGTCCGGTAACGATGCCCAAAATGTGGTTCTCGCTGAGCCGATCAAGGATCTGGTTATCGATCAGTGTAGGCTCATCGGTGATGAATCCGTCCCAGTCGTCCCCGCGGTAGCGGTCCTGAAACTCGGCGATCACGCGGCTGATGGGCACCTCCATCGCCGTATCGGTGATGATGGCGTGGGTGAGCTTCCAGTCGTCCTCGAAGCCGCCGTAGTTTTTGTACCGCTGGATGTCGTTCTCGTCGATCTTGCGTCCGGTGAAGTGCTCGACCGTCTCTTCAATGGCGCGACGGTACGAGCGGGAGACGTCCACCAGGACGCCGTCCATGTCGAACAGCAAGGCATTCAGTTGTGTGCTCTCGGGCATGGATCGGGGTGAAAGTGGATGAAAACAACAGCGACTATCCGTTTTCCACAGTGAGCGGGGGGCTCGGTTCCGCCCTGTCGTGGCCTGCCGGTCCGGGCCGGAGATCGATTTCTCCGACGTGGACGGAGGGAAAGCAAGCGCCCTACTGGTCGTTTTCGTTGAGGAGCGCCTCGACGGCCCGCCGCAGCTGTGGGTCCTCACCCTCGGCCTTAATGCCCGGCGGGTTTTCCACCTGAATGTCGGGGCGGGCGGGGCCGTGCTCCATGTTCTCGTCGGTCTGGTAGACGTACCAGCCGCGGAACGGCATGCGGGCGTAGGAGCCGTCGATGAAGGGCACGGCGCCGGTGGAGATGACGGCGCCGAAGGTGGGCTGTCCCACGAGTGTGCCGTGGTCGAGGTTCTTGAAGGCGTGGGAGAAGATCTCGGCGTTGGAGTAGCTATTCTGGTTGGCCAGGGCGGCCACCGGCTTCGTCCACGCGGCGTAGGGCAGCCGCTCGCCGAAGGGGTAGTGGGCGCGGAAGTCCGTGTGGTTCTGCTCCAGGTTGTCCGTGGCGCCGCGGGGCACCGTGTAGGCGTGGCGCTGCACGTTGAGGACGGTCATCAAGTAGTCGGTCGTCCAGCCGCCGCCGTTGAAGCGCACGTCGATGAGGAGGCCCTCCTTATCGTGGGCGCTGGCGTAGAGCTCGCGCTCGAAGTGCTCGAAGCTCTCCCAGTCCATGCCCTCCACGTGGATGTAGCCGAGGCGACCGTCGGAGTACTCCTCCACAAGGTCCTTTCGGTTTTCCACCCACTCGCGATAGAGTTCGTCCCCGAGGTCACCAGTGGGACGGATGCGGACGGTGCGCTCTTCGCCCTCCGGGCTGGTGACGCTGAGGAGCAACTTTTCGTTCACCGTCCCCTCCAGAAGCTGGTAGAAGTTGTCGGCGTCGGCCACGGAGCGGCCGTCCACGGCGGTGATCATGTCGCCTTCGCGGAGCGTGCTGGCTTCGCGGTCGGCGGGGGAGCGGGGGACGACGCGCTGCACCTCCACGCCGTTCTCCGCCGGATCGAGTTCCACGCCGAGGCGTCCGGTGCGCTCATTCTGGGTCTCGGCGCGGTCGCCGGCACCGTAGCCCATGTGGCTTGCGTTCAGCTCGCCGAGCAGGAGATTGACGACGTACTGGAAGTCTTCCGTCGTTGAGGCCTCCATGGCCCATGGGCGGTATTCCGCAAGGAGGGACTGCCAGTCGTCACCGTGGAAGTTGGGGTCGTAGAAGCCCTGGTTGAGGGCGCGGCCCACCTCCGCAAAGATCTGGCGACGCTCCTCGTCGTGGTGCACCGTCATGGACGCGGCGAAGGGGAGCGGCTCCAGCTTTTTACTGTCAAGTGGGACGCGGGCCAGTTTGCCGCCGCCGAAGTACGAGCCCCCGTGCGTAAGATGGAGTTGCGACTGGTCCGGCGAGAGGCGCACGTCGCTCGGGCCGATGTCGCCCTCCGTAATGCGGGTGCGCTCGGAGCCGTCCCACTGAATGCTGTAGAGGTCGGTGTCCGTCTCGGCGCCCGCGGGGCCCGGACTCCGTCCGCCCACGAAGTAGAACGTGTCGCCGTTCTTGGCGATGACCGGGTCGCCCTCGCCCCCCGGCATGTTGGTAAGGTGTTCGAGGCGGTCGTGGATGTTGTCAAGGTCAATCTCCACGTCCGGCGTCTCGCCGTTTTCCTCGTTCCCGTTTTCGCTTTCCGTCTCGTCCTTCAGGTCCTCCCAGTCGCGCTCGGTCTTTTCCCAGTCCTCCTCCTGGAGCCACGTGTACCAGATGTCGGTGTCGCCGCCGCTGCGGTCGGAGACGAAGGCAAGCTTCGAGCCGTCGGGGCTCCACACCGGGCTGCCGTCGTTGCGGGGATGCTGGCTCACGTTGACGGGGCCCTCCGAGCCGTCGACGGCGTGGATGAAGACGTCGGAGTTGAAGTTGAGGTTGTTCTGGCTATAGGCGAGCCACTCGCTGTCAGGACTCCAGGCCACGTCGGTGGGGGCGTTCCAGCCCTCCTGCAGCACGGTTTCGTTGTCGAGCGTGCCCTCCGAGAGGGTGGCCGTCACGAGTTGCCCTTCGCCGTAGTCCGTCATAGCCCCGCGACGGAACGCGACGTGCTCGCGGTCGGGCGCCATCGCCAGCACGCGCTCGTCCTCGGGGGTATCCGTGAGGCGCTCCACGGAGTACTTCAGGGCATCGTACAGGTCGCCGGGATGCTCCGGATCATCAGACGTGAGGCGGTAGAGATCGTACTGGTTGTCGTTGCGGTCCGACGAGAAGACGAGCGTGGAGTCGTTCGTCCAGGCCACGGCGCGGTCGCGGTAGGAGTGCGACGTGAGGCGACGCGTCCGCGGCTCGCCGGCCTCGTTCTGCATCAGAAAGAGCTCTCCACGCAGGACGAGGGCAATCTGCTCGTTATCCGGGGAGACGGCGTAGTCCTGCACCCCGTCGGTCATCTGCATCTTCTCCGTGGGGCTGAACCGGTAGTCAGCGGGGACGGTGACGTCGAGCGGCCGCGGCTCGCCACCGTTTTCGATGACGTAGATGTCGGTCTGGCGCTCCATGGCGATCACCGAGCCGTCGCGGCTGGCACTGAGGGTGCGTACGCCGTCGTCCTCGAACGTCGTGACGGCTTCAGTCGCCCCGTCCGCCGCGCCCTGGTCGGTGATGGAGAGCCGGTGCGCGTTGTAGGTGCCGCTCTGTTCGCTCACGTAGAGGAGCGTGCGCGGGCCGGTCCACACGGGGCTGTGGTCGTTGCCCGCGTAGGTGGTCACCTGCGTGTAGGTGTCGTTCTCGGTGTCGTAGATCCATACGTTGCGGTCGGCAGGCCCCTCGTAGCCCTTCTTGGTGACGTCGTTGTAGCCGCGCACGAACGCAATGAAGCGCCCGTCCGGCGACATACGAGGCGAACTGCCCACGGCGTCGAGGCGTCGGTCGGGCGTGCCGCCGTCGGCATTGACCGTGTAGATCTCGTCGCTCCACTCGGCCTGCGCGTAGGTGCGGCGCGTGGTGAAGAGGAGTTCGCCCTCCGGCGTCCATCCACCGAGCGCGTCGCCGGTGGAGTGGTACGTGAGCCGCTCCGGGGTGCTGCCGGCGGCAGTCATTACGTAGAGGTCATCGTTGCCGTAGCGGTCGCTCGTGAAGGCAATTTGGTTACCGTCTGGCCCCCACCGCGGGTGGCCTTCGTAGGCCTCGTGGATGGTGAGGCGTTCGGGTGTGCCGCCGCCGACGGGGACGGTCCAGAGGTCGCCCTGGTAGGAAAACGCGATCCGATCGCCGTCCGGGTGCACGGACGGATGGCGCATAAACGGATCGCTGTCCTGGGCTGTGGCCGGGGCGACGAAGAGGGCGAGGAGGAGAAGCGGAGTGAGTAGACGGAGTTGCATGGAGGCGGGGAAATCATTCGACGTAGCGTAGCTTCTTCCTACATGAACGACGGCCTCGGGTTGCGGGGCCGCTAGATCTCCACGTCGGTGTCGTGCCAGTGCTGGCACTCTAGGTGCGGCTGATGCACTGGGCCCACACGCAGGACCCCGCCCGTGAAAAACCCGCCCATGAAAAAAAGGACGCACGGCGCAGTGCCGGGCGTCCCCAATCGAACCTGGACCGGACGGCAGAGGGTCAGTTCATCATTTCCAGGAACTCCTCGTTGTCCTCCGTGCCGCGCATCTTGTCGAGGAGGAACTCCATCGCCTCGATCGGCTCCATGTCGGCCAGAATTTTGCGCATCACCCACACGCGCTTGAGCATCGGCTTGGGGAGGAGAAGCTCCTCGCGACGGGTGCCGGAGAGAATGAGGTCGATGGCGGGGTAGAGGCGCCGGTCGGCCATCTCGCGGTCTAGGACGAGCTCCATGTTGCCGGTGCCCTTGAACTCCTCGAAAATGACCTGGTCCATGCGGCTCCCGGTGTCAACCAGGGCCGTGCCCACGATGGTGAGGGAGCCGCCCTCTTCCACGTTGCGGGCCGCCCCGAAGAACCGCTTGGGCCCGCGCAGGGCGCCGGCCTCGATGCCGCCCGAGAGGGTGCGGCCCTTCTCGGGGGTCACCGCGTTGTGGGCGCGGGCGAGACGCGTGATCGAGTCGAGAAGAATGACGACATCCTGCCCCGACTCCACCAGGCGTCGCACCTTCAGCAGCACCGTGTCGGCCACCTCCACGTGGCGCTCCGGATCCTTGTCGAACGTGGAGGCAACCACCTCCCCGTCCACCGTGCGGTCCATGTCCGTTACCTCTTCCGGCCGCTCGTCGATGAGCAGCACCAGAAGGTGAGCCTCGGGGTGATTGGTGGTAATTCCCTTGGCAATCTTCTGCAGCAGCACCGTCTTTCCTGCCTTCGGGGGCGAGACAATGAGGCCCCGTTGGCCCTTGCCGATAGGGGCGAAGAGGTCGAGGATACGGGGGCCGTAGCTGTCGGACTCGACCTCAAGGGTAAAGCGCTCCCGCGGGAAAATCGGAGTGAGAAATTCAAAGTCCGCCCGCTCATCGATCTCGCTCGGGTCGCGGCCGTTGATCGTGTCGACCTGGATCAGCGCGAAGAATTTCTCGCCCTCTTTGGGGGGGCGCACGCGGCCCTTGACCGTGTCGCCCTCCTGCAGCCCGAACCGCTTGATCTGTGAGGGCGAGACGTAAATGTCGTCCGGACTCGACTGGTAGCTGTACTCGTCGGATCGGAGAAAGCCATACCCGTCCGGCAGCACTTCAAGTACGCCGACCTTCTCGATCATGCCCCGGAGCTCCGTCTGGTCCGGGTCGTAGCGGCGCATGTACTCGGGCTTGCCGGTGTCCTGGTCCATGCGCCGCGCCGAGTGGGTCGAAGAAGCCTCTTCCTCCGCGGCGGCCTGTTGGGCCCCGTCGCCCGCCCGGGCACTCGTTGAGAGCGCGTCCGCGTCGCCCTGCTCCTCTTCGCCCGTCGCGGCCCCTTCGGCCTGAGCCTCCAGGATGCGGTAGATGAGGTCTTGCTTCCGCAGCTCCGCGTAGCCGGACAAGTCGAGGTCGTCGGCAATCTCGTGGAGCTCGTCGAGCTTCTTCTCTTGCAGCGTCGAAATCTTCATTGGGTCACTCACGGGTAAAAAAGTGGGCCGCCTGGACCCCGATGGGGTCATCGAAGTGTCCGAGACGGGGACAGCGTTCCGTTTGGGAGAGACGAAGAGGCGATCCGACCCCGAATCTACGGGGTGCGACCAGTTCGAGAGAGGGTCAGAAACGATCCTCAGGAAGGAAAGCCTACAGCATTGATGAACCAGAAGGGGCCCTATCGGGGCGTAGCGATTGCGACTCGTGCAGTCCGCCTCCGGACGAGGAGTGGGGGTGCCCGCTTCTCTGTACGAGGAGCCCATCTTAGGGGGCCGGAGTGAAATCGTCCAACCGTGAAACCTCGGGTCAAAGAGACATACTGTAAGGCGAAATAGGGACCCCTGCTACGGGCTGTGTGACCACTTGGTTCGCCCTTTCATGTCATTTCTCGTCCCGGAAGTCCCGGTCAACACCCATTCGGGAGGTTTGAAGGGAATGTGATGCGATCGTTTCTATTGTGAAGGTCCGTCGCGGCGGATGGAAGCGCGGGCGACCATTCGATTTTCTGATGGAATTAGCGACGGAACGTTACAATGGGAGGCATGATGGGTCTTACTATGCTAGGTGCAGTTACACGCTTCTCCTCATTGCCGCGTTGCCAATGACCTATCGTTGGACCCCTCGCTCGCTGGATGACCCCGATGTGGTGCCGCGCCTGCAGCGCGAACTCAATGATCTGGCCGAGCCGCTCGCCCGTGCTCTCGCTCTCCGAGAGGTCACCTCGTTCGAGGAAGCCAAGCACTTCTTCCGGGCCGATCGATCGGCGCTCCACGATCCGTTCGGAATGAACGACATGGCGACCGCCGCGGCGCGGGTGTCCGCGGCAATGGAGGCCGGTGAGGGGGTGCTCGTGTACGGTGACTACGACGTGGACGGGACGACCGCCGCGGCGCTCCTTACGGATTTCCTTCGGGCTCGCGGCGTGGACGCGTCGTTCTTTATTCCGGACCGGTACGAAGACGGCTACGGCCTGTGCCGTCGCGGCCTCGACGTAGCGGCGGATCGCGGCGCGTCCCTCGTCGTGGCGCTCGACTGCGGCATCACGGGGCACGAGGAAGCGGCCTACGCGCAGGAGCTAGGGCTCGACCTTATCATTGCCGACCACCACACCCCCAAGGAAACCTTGCCCGAAGCCTTGGCAGTCCTCGATCCGAAGCGGCCCGATGACGCGTATCCGTTTACGGAGCTGTCGGGGTGCGGGCTTGCATTCAAGCTCGTACAGGCCACCCTCGCTCACCGGGACGAAGACCCGGACGCGGCCTTCGACTACCTCGATTTGCTTGCCCTTTCCACGGCGAGCGACATTGTGCCGCTGTACGGCGAAAACCGTGTGCTCATGGCGGAGGGCCTGCGCGCCCTTCAGGACAGCGTGCGGCCTGGAGTGCGCGCCCTGGCCGACGCCGCTGATCTCGACCTGCAGTCGGTGACTTCCACGGGCAATATCGTCTTTACGCTTGGCCCCCGCATCAATGCCGCGGGGCGCATGGACCACGCTGCCGCGGCGGTGGAACTCCTGCTAGCCCCGTCCTACGAAGAGGCCGAGCCGCAGGCTGCCACCCTCGAACAGCTCAACCGCGAGCGGCGCGACATCGACGACCGGATTGAGCAGGAGGCAATCGAACGGGCCGAACGCCAGATTACGGCCCGCAGTCCCCACGCCCTTGTCCTCTACGACGAGGACTGGCACCTCGGGGTCATCGGCATCGTGGCCAGCAGCATCGTCGGGCGCTTCCACAAGCCCACCATCCTGCTCACCCACAACGGCGACGAGGTGAAAGGCTCGGCCCGTTCCATCGAGGGGATCAACATCTACGAGGCCCTCCAGGACTGCGAGGATGTACTCACGCAATTCGGGGGGCACGATCACGCGGCAGGCATGTCACTCGCAGCGGACGACATCGAGGCGTTTCGCGATCGCTTCGATGCGGCCGTGGGCGATCGGGTGACGCCGGAGCTCCTCACGCCATCAATTAAGGTCGACGCCGCGGTCAATCTCGATTCGATTGGGACGGTCGAGGACCGCTTCTGGGCCGTGCTCAAGCAGTTTGGCCCGTTCGGTCCGGCCAATCCGAAGCCCGTCTTTCACGCCCAGGACCTGGACGTGGTGTCCGCCCGCACGGTGGGGAGCGACAACAAGCACCTCAAGTTCGAGGTGCGGCAGCGGGATGCCTCGTCTGGGGAGTCCTTCGACGCCATCGGCTTCGGGATGGGCGAAAAGCTCTCGGTGTTGCGGGAGAGTCAGGAGACGGGGACGCCCGTCGAGATGCTTTTCTCACTGGAAGAGAACACCTGGAACGGGCGGACGAACCTCCAGCTCAAGGTGCGGGATGTACGGCTGGAAGAGGAATGAGCGTGGGGGCGTGGGAAGAAGGGAGAGGGCCTGCTGGATTACGAGGAAGAGAGAAACGATGTAGCGCGGTGTTCAGACCAGTACTCGCCCGTGTCGTCGAAGGAAACGAAGCCGACGTGGCCGCCGCTTCTGGGGACCTCCAGGGTGAGTTGGCTGTGGTCCCGAGCGATGGCGTCAGGGTAGCACGACGGGGGAAGAAAGGGGTCGTTGGCCGCGTTGAGGAGGAGCGTGGGAATGGTGATCTCGGACAGCAGGGGCTTGCTGCTAGCGCGCCGGTAGTAGTCGTCGGCACCGTTGAAGCCGTGGAGTGGGGCGGTGTAGGCGTCGTCGAAGCCGCGGAGGGTCTGAATTCTCCAGAGCCGCCGGGCCGACACCCGGTCGGGGTGTTGCTGGGCCTTCACGCGCATCTTCTGCCGCAGGGAGTGAAGAAAGTACTGCGTGTAGTGCCAGTTTGACCACCGGTCGATCTGGTCGGCCGAGGCGCTGAGGTCGACGGGGGCGGAGAGAGCGACGGCGCCCTGGATGCGATCATCGACTCGGGGACCCCGCTCGCCCAGGTACTTGAGCGTGAGGTTGCCGCCGAGGCTGAAGCCGACGAGTACCACCGAGGTGTAGCCCTCGTCCAGCACGTGATTTACCACTCGGGCGAGGTCGTCCGTTTTGCCGCTGTGGTAGGTTGCCACCTGCCGGTTCGGTGTGCCGCTACAGCCCCGCAGGTTGAGGGCACACACGTCCCACGTCCGCCGAACGAAGGCCCGGGCCATGCCCCGCATGTAGCCCCGGTGTGCACTTCCCTCCAGACCGTGGGTCAGAACGGCGACGCGCTGCGCGCTGGTGTCGTCCGGCATTGCCCAGTCGAGGTCCAGAAAGTCGTCGTCCGGCGTCGTGATGCGCTCGCGACGGTCGTAGGCAAAGTCGATCCGGCGGATCAGCGAGGCGTAGAGGGTTTGCCGGTGGCCGCCGTTAAGGCCTGTGGGGGCGGTGTAGCTGGGAGTGCGGACGGGCACGTTCGGGTGGCGGGCGTCTTCGGGGTACGGGCGTGGAGCACGCAGGCGGGACGCACGATCAGGAAGTCAAAGGTCAGTGTCGGAGCACAATCGCCCCGAACATGCGACCGGTGGGGCCGTCGACGGCGCGGTGCGAGAAAAAATCGTCCGTCTCCTGCATCGTACAGCGGTCGGACACCTCGATGGCGTCGCCCGGCACGCCCGCACCGTAGAGCTGTCGCCGGAGAGCGGCTTTGAGGTCGACGTGCGGGCGGCCGGTGTCGTCGGCGTGCGTCACGACGGCGTCGTCGAACTGGGTCGCGACCTCGGGGCCCACTTCGAAGGCGTCCTGGGATAGGCACGGGCCCACGTAGGCCCGAATCTGGGAAGGGTCCGCGCCACAGTCCGTCATGGCGGCGACCGTGTCGGCGGCCACCCGACGGACGGTACCGCGCCAGCCCGCATGACAGGCCCCGACGACATCGTGGGCCGGATCGGCCAGGAGCACAGGGGCGCAGTCGGCCACGGCGATGGCGAGGAGCAGGCCGGGCGTGGTGGTGACGAGGCCGTCGCAGAACGGCTCGTGTCGCGGCGCGTCGATCACGCGGACGGTCGATCCGTGTACCTGTCCGGCCGTGGCCAGCCAGGCCGGGTCGGTCTGGAGCGCGGCGCAGAACCGCCGTCGATTTTCCTCCACGCAACTGGCCGTGTCGCCCACGTGCCGTCCCAGGTTGAGCGTGTCGTGGGGCGGGCCGCTCACGCCTCCGTGCCGGGTGCTCATCCCGGCCGCCACGGACGGCTCCGGGGCAAAAATGCGCGGACGCAGGAGGGGCGACCGGTCGGTGGTGGAAGCAGCGGGCACGACGACCAATGATGGGCAGTTCGGAAACAGGTCGTTGGGTCAACAGGCAGCGTGGGGATCGGTTCGGGTGCGGGGAAACGGAGGATGCAACCTCCACCCTGTTTACACGTCTTATAAACGCGGCGCCAAACGCCGGGTGCCGGGTATGCATAGACACGCTCTCCTTTCCGTATCATGGACCTGGATCCGACCGTTCTTACGTGGGCCTTTTTCGTCGGCGGGGGGCTCCTGATGCTGATCGAGGCCGCGGTGCCAGGGGGCATCGCGTTCTTTCTGGGCATCGGGGGCGTGGCGGTGGGGGGGCTGCGCGCGCTCGGCCTGCTGGTCGACCCGCTGTCATCCTTGGTGACCTGGGTCTTCCTGTCGACGGGCCTCACGATTGCCCTGCGGCCCCTTATGCTCCGCTTCGTGCAAGGCGAGGTCTCCTTGGCCATGACCGACGAAGACGCGGAGGCCATGGGCGAGACCGTCACCGTCCTCGAACCGGTGGGCCCGGAGACCCCCGGGCGCATTCGCTTCCGGGGGGCGAGCTGGGACGCCCGCACGCTGCAGGGCCGGCTGCCCGAGGGCGCCGAGGCTCAGCTGCTCTACCGCGACAACCTGACGTGGGTCGTGGAGCCCGCGGACCACGCGGACCTCGACGCAGAACTCTCCGAAGCAATCGGCTCCGACGTGACCCGCGAGGATGCGGGCCGGTCTCGCACGGCCAGCGACGAGACATCGGACGACTCCGGGCTGGGATACGACCCGTCGGCCCGGTCGCCCAGCTAGCCCATCGCCCCTTCTGCTTCTCATATTAGCTCCCCCTCTCCATGTGGACCCTTCTGCTTGCCCTCATTGTCCTTGGGCTGTTCATCTTCTACAACACGTTCGTGATCGTGGAAATGCGCGAGGAGGTCATCCTTGAGCGCTTCGGCAAGTACCACGACACGCTGCACCCGGGCCTCCACTTTACCATTCCGCTGGTGGACCGCGTGGCCTACCGGCAGGAGACGCGCGAGCAGGTGCTCGACGTGCCGCACCAGAAGTGCATCACGCAGGACAACATTGAGGTGGACGTGGACGGCATCGTCTACCTGAAGGTGATGGATCCCTACAAGGCCAGCTACGGGATCAACGACTACCGGCTGGCGGCCGTCAACCTGGCGCAGACGACCATGCGGAGTGAGGTGGGCAAGATTACGCTCGACGACACGTTCAGCGAGCGGGACTCGATGAACGAGGCCATCGTGGAGGAGCTGGACAAGGCCTCCGACCCGTGGGGCGTGAAGGTAATGCGCTACGAGCTGAAGGACATTCAGCCGTCGCAGGACATCGTGCTCACGATGGAGAAGCAGATGGAGGCCGAGCGCGAAAAGCGCGCGGAGATCACCGAGTCGAGCGGGGAGCGCGACGCCCGCATCAACGTCTCGGAAGGAAACCGGCAGAAGTCGATCTTGATGTCGGAGGGGCGGCGCAAGGCTCGCGTCAACGAGGCGGAGGGGGAGGCCCGCGAGATGGAACTGATCGCCGAGGCGACCGCCAACGGCATCGAGCGCATTGCGGACGCCATCGCCCAGCCCGGCGGCTCACTCGCGGTGAAGATGCGGCTCACGGAGCAGTTCATCGACCGCCTCGGCGAGATCGTCGACGGCGCCAACGTGAGCGTGCTCCCGATGGAAGCGGCCAACCTGCGATCGTTCTTCGAGGGCGCCTCGGAGGTCACCGGCCCCGTGCAGAGCAAATAGTTCGCGTCCGGCCCGACATCTCCTACGTTCTTAACTCCTGTACCTTCTTCCTACGTCATGGACGCTACGCCCTTCGAGTTTTTGAATACGATCAGCCTCGGCATTCTGTCGCTGATGGCGCTCTACGTGGCCTACAAGTTCCTGCGGGCCATCCGGTTCGTGCCGCAGCAAAACGCTTACGTGGTGGAGCGGCTCGGCAACTACCACAAGACGCTCCGCGCCGGCTTCCACGCGCTGGTGCCGTTTATCGACCGGGTCGCCTACTCACTCGATCTCCGCGAGCAGGCCATCCCGGTGGAGCCGCAGGAGTGCTTCACGGAGGACAACGTGCGGGTGGAGGTGGACGGCATCATCTACCTGAGCGTGACCAACCCCGAGAATGCGGCCTACGGGGTGACGGACTACCGGCGGGGCGCCATTCAATTAGCACAGACGACCACCCGCTCGGTGATTGGGCGGATGGAACTGGACACGACCTTTCAGGAGCGAGCGGCCATTAGTCAGGCCGTCGTGGAGGTGCTGAGCGAGGTGGAGCAGACGTGGGGCATCAAGGTGCACCGCTACGAGATTAAGAACATCGATACGCCGCGCACGGTGCAGCAGGCGATGGAGCGGCAGATGACCGCGGAGCGGGAGCGGCGCGCCACCGTGGCGCGGTCGGAGGGCCAGCAGCAGTCGACGGTGAACGACGCGGAGGGCGAGAAGCAGGAGCTGATCAACCAGTCGGAGGGCGAGAAGCAGCGCCGCATCAACGAGGCGGAGGGGCGCGCGAAAGAGATTGAGGCCCTGGCCGAGGCGACGGCGGAGGCGATTGAGCGCGTGGCCACGTCCGTCTCCGCGCCCGGCGGCGAGGAGGCGGTGAAGCTGCGCCTGGCGGAGCAGTACCTCGACACGATCGCCAAGCTGGGCAAGGAGGAGAATGAGGTGCTCCTGCCGGCGGACCTTACGAAATACGAGTCGGTCATCGACGGCCTCTCGCTCGACGAATTCACGCTCCGGGGCGACGGGGAGACGCCCCGTCCCTCCGGCGACGGCGCGGCGGAGAGCCCCTCGGAAGGGACGTAGCCCCCGGGACAGTGTGGCGTATGGCCTTGGCGATCTTCTCAGAAGGTGTTGTGCTACATGCGAATGGCATGTGTGCCAGCCTCTAATCGCCAGAAACGGCCCCCACCGTCGCTCCAGACTTGCTCTGGAGCCCATCCACCCGACCGATGTGATTTATCCGTGCGGCGGGGTGGGCTCTGAGTCGAGCTCAGAGCGACGACGGTGCTCTTTTTCTTGGAAAGAGCTGGTTTTCAAGGGGGTGCAGATATTTTGCACCACAGCACAAGCCGTTCTCAGAGTGGTGGGAGAATTGACATCTGGACGGCACCACGGCCCTCCCCCCCTTCCAATACTGAACGGTCACTGGGTGAGAGCATGTCTCTTTACTAGGGGCACCGACCACACAGCAGGCGCCCACGGTTCGCCTCGAGACAGGATTAGTCGACCGGCTTCCGGAAGACCATGA
>CAJXKO010000086.1 GCA_913055845.1 uncultured Bacteroidota bacterium
TACAAGGTCCGTGCCCCCACCGCCGAGGAGCAGCGCCTCCAGCGGCTGATCACGCTCTTTCAGATGACGTACGTCGGGGCGCCGATGATCTACCACGGCGACGAGGCGGGCATGTGGGGCGCCGACGATCCCGACGACCGGAAGCCCATGGTGTGGCCGGACAGGGAGTACGACGTGGAAGACAATCATCCGTACGGCCATGACCGTCCGGCCGACCCTGTCCGCTTCAGCGACGACTTGTTTGCCACCTATCAGGATCTCATTTCGTTGCGTCGTAGCCACGAGTCGCTCCGTCGTGGGGCGTTCGGCGTGGTGCAGACCGATGATGAGCGCGACCTGCTCACCTACGCCCGCACCCACGAGCGCGACACCGTGCTCGTTACCTTAAACCGAAGCGCGGCGGCTCACAGTGCGCGCGTCCCATTGCCGGACTCCCTGAAGCGGCCCTACACGCTTCTGCGAACGGTGCCGGAAGGGGCTGCGGTGCGGGTTCAGCAGGACGGGACGGCGTTGTTGCTGGAGGTGCCCGGGCACACCGGGCTCGTTCTGCGGACTGAATCGGGCCGAACACGGGAATGACATTCCCCTGGTCCAGGTGGGGACGTCCCTGGTTTGTCGAAAATCCATCGGCGACGGGTACGGCTTTTGGGGGGCGCCCGCTATTCTGTAAATGATCTGGCCGTTCTGGTCCGCCTTGGTGAGGCCATGCGGTCGGGCTGCGCATATTGACCCTACGCACTTCGAGCGCCTCGACGCAGCCATGCTGTCCGAAGTTTTGTCTCCAATGCTTATGCCCTGGGTGAACGGGGGACTGGCCGTTCTCGCGGCGGTAAGCCTCACCCCCTTGGTCCAATGGGGCGCGCGCAAGGGGGGGTGGGTGGCGATCCCTGAGGCTGGCAAGTGGCACGATACGCCGACAACCCTTCTGGGAGGGGTTGCAATCGTCCTGGCGGGGGCGGCTGTTCTCGCTCTTGGGGGGCAGGCGGCCTTTCCGATTCTTGTATGGGCAGGGGCGGGACTTCTCTTCGGGGCCGGTCTAGTGGACGACCTGTGGGGGTTGGGGCCGGTGGCCAAACTCATTGCTCAGTTCGGAAGTGCGGCGCTGGCCCTTTCCGCGGGGCTTCTCTTTGCTCCGAGTGCACCGGTGTGGGTTTCTGTCCCCCTGACGCTCATCTGGCTTCTCGGGCTTCCCAACGCGCTCAACCTGTTGGATGCGATGGATGGGGTGGCGGCCAGTGTCACGGTTCTCGCGGCAGCGTTTCTGGGGGGCGTCGCCGGACTTCAGGGCGCATGGGCACTGGCCACGGCGGCGGCCGTGCTGGCCGGGGCCACCGCCGGATTCCTCGTCTTCAACGTGCCGCCTGCCCGCATCTTCATGGGCGACTGCGGAAGCCTCGTCCTCGGATACATGCTGGCGGTTCTGGGGATGGGCGTGCAGAGTTCAGTCGGCACGGCGACGTCGGTCCTCGTGCCGGTGCTCATCCTGGCGGTTCCAATCTTCGACACCACCTTCGTGAGTATTACCCGCATCCGCCGCGGGGAATCCGTCACGAATGGGGGAACGGACCACACCATGCACCGGCTCGCACGCCTTCAGTGGTCGGAGCGACAGGTCCCGCTGCTGCTGTGTGGCGGAGGAATCCTGGCGGGCGGCATCGGACTCGTGGGCCAGGTGGGCCCGCCCCTGCTCTTTTACACGCTCGTGCTGGGGGGCGTGGCGACCGCCGTCGGGATTGGGCGACTCCTGGCGCACCGCACGCCGCCGGAGCCGATCGAGACCCCTCGTCCCGCCCCCACCCACACGACATCGGTGCAGCCTGTGCCCGAATCCAAAAGGCCCGCCCCGCGGCGTCCCACGACGCCGTCTCGGTAGCTGCCTGGCCCCGTGTCTCTGGGGGCGAGACCCTGGAATCCTACGGGGCGACTACACCAACTCATCGTAGATCTGTCGCATCTCCGTGCGCATCTGATCCGGGAGCGGTGTCACCGTGTCCCCGACGTGGAGGCGTACGTCCGGGGTGTCGGCAATTGTGAGAAATGTCTTCCGGGACAGGTAGACCCGCGTGGGGCCGACCTCCCCCTCCGCGGGCCGACTGATGTCTTCGATGGAGAGGGCCTCTCCCCCCATCGTAAGCCGGAGGGAGTCCGCCTGCGTTGCCCCGATGAGGGTCAGGGCCCAGCGCGTACCCGACGGGCTCGTGACCCCGAGTGCACGGGCCGAGATGTCGTCGGTGAGGGCGTGAGGCGTTATCGTGAGTGTCGTCTTTTCTCCTGAACCGGGCCCCTCCACCGTGTCGAGGTTCGAGGACTGAGCGGCCACCGGAGCAGCGCCGAGTAGGATCGCACAGCACCCGACGAGCAGGAGAAGAGGCAGGCGGTTGCACATGACGAACGGGGAGTTTTGTGGAATATGCAGGACGTGATTGGACGGGGGGATGCGAAAAATGTGGCTCCCTTCACTCAATCTTTCTTTCGGAGCGTTTGGCACGACGTCCCTCGAACGCCCGCGGGGTCGGAGCGTACAGGCGCTGCACAGACATTCTGTTCTCGCTGGCCCGCCCCTAGTTGAATGAACACGTCCTTCGATACGAAAACCGCAGCCCGGAAGGCCGTGTGGGACGCGCTGGAGGCGCAGGGCATAGCTCGGTTCCCGTTCCCGCCGCACGGCCGCATTCCCAATTTTGACGGCGCCGCCACCGCGGCCGAGCGCCTGTTCGAGCAGGGACCCTTCGCCGGGGCGAATCGCCTTAAAGTGAATCCCGACGCCCCGCAACGCCACGTCCGCATCGAGGCGTTGCACCGGGGCTGCGAGGTGCTCGTGCCCACGCCCCGCCTGCGTGGAGGCTTCAAGCGGCTCGATCCCGATTCCATCCCCGACGACGAGCACAAGGCGGCCGCGAGTCTCTCGAATATGGACGCGTGGGCTGAGCCGGTGGCCCTCGACGATATGCCGCCCCTCGACGGAATTGTGACCGGATCGGTCGCCGTGACACGGAGCGGGCGGCGGTGCGGGAAGGGCGAGGGCTTCAGCGACTTGGAGTACGCTATTTTGCTTGAACTGGGGCACGATCCCGCTCCGGTGGCGACGACGGTGCATCCGATTCAGGTCGTTGAGCAGGTTCCCACCGACGCCCACGATCTGCCACTCTCCTGGATTGTGACGCCCGACGAGACGATCGAAGTCGATGATCCGCCCGCCCCGCCGACCGGAATTGACTGGAACGCGCTTTCGGCGGCGGATCTGGAGGAGATGCCGGTTCTTCGCGAGCTTCGGGAATAGGGCATATTTCGTATTCCGTGGTGTGTATCGTATCGGTCTCCTACGCAATACGCAATACGAAATACGGCCCCAGAAATGACCTCTCCACACGAGGCAGGCAATTTTGGCTCGATTCTGTCATTTCCTTTCGTCCTCAATGAACGCCAACGACCGCTCCATCATCGCCCTCGTGATGGCGGGCCACGGGCTGGTGCACACCTATGAGCTGTCGATTCCGATCTTCATGACCGTTTGGCTGGCGGAGGTGGGGGTTGCGGAGGCAACGCTCGGGGGCATTGTGGGCGCCGGGTATTTCTTGTTCGGTGTCGGGGCGCTGCCGGGGGGAGTGCTCGCGGACCGGTTCGGATCGCGGCGGCTCATTGCGGGGGGGCTCGCGGGCATGGGGGGCGCGTTCGTGCTGCTGGGCCTTCTGCCGGGGCTCTGGGGCCTTGGGGCGGCGCTGCTGGCGTGGGGGGCGGCGGCGAGTGTGTACCACCCGGCCGGGCTCGCACTCATCAGTACGGGGGTGCGGCAGCGGGGACGGGCGTTGGCCTACCACGGCATCGCGGGCAACGTGGGCATCGCGGGCGGCCCGCTCGTCACGGCGCTTCTCCTGCTCGTATTTGACTGGCCGACGGTGGCCATTCTGCTGGGCCTGCCGGCCCTCGCCGCGGCGGTAGGGGCCTGGCGGGCCTCGTTCGACGAGACGGCGGCCGTGGGGCTTCACGAAGCGACCGGTGGGACCGGCGCAGGAGCCGCCGCCGAAGGGAGGGGCTGGGTTTCCCTGTGGCGCCGGACGCGGCATCTCTTCGCGTCGGGCTTCGTGGGGGTTTTCGCACTCGTGGCCCTGTCGGGACTCTACTATCGGGGCGTGCTCACCTTCCTTCCGGACCTGCTCACGCCGTTGGTGACGGTTGACCTGCCGATCGACGTGGCCGCAGGGCGCTACGTCTACGCCGGGTTGCTCGCCGTGGGCATCGTGGGGCAGTACGTGGGCGGGCGCCTGTCGGATCGGGAGGGGACGGAGCGGATCCTAGCGGGTGCCCTGGTGGTGCTGGCGGTGGTGGCCGTCGTCTTTCTGCCCGTGGCGGGACAAGGAACCGGTGCACTGCTCGTCGTAAGCGCGGGACTCGGCTTTTTTCTGTTCCTCGTGCAGCCGCTCTATCAGGCCACGGTGGCCGAGTATACCCCGCCCGACACCCGCGGGCTCTCCTACGGCTTCACGTATCTCGCGATTTTCGGGGTCGGGGCCGCGGGGGCCGCCCTGGCGGGAGGGCTTCTGCAGGTGGCCGGCCCGGCGCTGTTGTTTGGCGTCCTGGCGGGCATCGCGGGGCTCGGGGCGGGGGTGGGAGCATGGCTCGCGGTGCGCCGCACGCGAGTGGAGAGGCATCTGTAGTGTAGGGGCGGTGCGTCGTTGCGAAGCGGTGTCGCTCCCCCTATCCTGTGAGGGCGCGTTCCGGCACTCGCCTCGGGCACGGTCGGCAAAGGGAGAGGCTCGTCGCCGGAGCGCATCCCCCCACTGTTTCACGCCCGGTCATCCGCGTCCGTGACCCTTCTCGACTGGCTCTTCGTTGCCGGCTACCTGGTCCTGTCGTTCGGGATTGCGCTCTACTTCTACCAGCGCGCCGGCGAAGACACCGCTGAGTTCTTTCTGTCGGGCCGCTCGATGCCCTGGTGGGTGGCCGGGACGAGCATGGTAGCCACCACCTTTGCGGTCGACACGCCGCTTCTGGTGACCGAGATCGTGGCGCAGGACGGCATTGCGGGCAACTGGCTCTGGTGGAACGCGGCCATCGGCGGGATGCTTACGGTCTTTTTCTTTGCCCGCCTCTGGCGACGTAGCGGTGTGATGACGGACGTCGAGTTCGTCGAAGTCCGCTACAGCGGCGAGGTGGCCGCCTGGCTGCGCGGCCTCAAGGCGCTCTTCTTCGGCCTCCTGCTGAATATCCTCATCATCGGGTGGGTGTCGTTGGCGATGGAGACGGTCATCGATCGTCTCTTTCCCGATCTCACCCTCTTCGGGCAGGCGGCGTTCTTGGTCCTTGGGCGGGAGATGAGCGCGGCACTCGTGGTGACGGGTGGGCTCATCCTCGTCGTGGCCGTCTACGCGCTGCTGTCGGGGCTGTGGGGCGTGATGGTGACGGACCTGTTCCAGTTCGTCGTGGCGATGGGCGGGACCATCCTGCTGGCGGTGCTAGTGCTCGATATGCCGGAGATTGGCGGCGTGGCGGGGCTGCGCGCGCAGTTGCCGGACAAGACGTTCAATCTGTTGCCCACAATTGGTGGGGCGGCGGAAGGGGCGGCCACGTTTTCGCTCTCGGCGCTCGCCTTCGCGGCGTACGCGGGGGTGCAGTGGTGGGCCAGCTGGTATCCGGGGGCGGAGCCGGGCGGCGGCGGTTACATTGCCCAGCGCATGATGAGTGCCAAGGACGAGTCGAACGCCCTCTTCGCCACCCTCTGGTATACCATCGCGCACTTTTGCCTGCGGCCCTGGCCGTGGATCATCGTGGCCCTGGCGGCGCTGGTCCTCTACCCGGACCTTGACGAGCCGCGCGCCGGGTTCGTTCTCGTGATGAAGGACGTGCTGCCGCCCGGTCTGCTCGGTCTCCTCTTCGCGGCCTTCCTGGCGGCCTTCATGAGCACGGTCTCCACGCAGCTCAACTGGGGGGTCTCGTACCTCGTCAACGACTTCTGGCGCCGCTTCGTGCGGCCGGAGGCCGGTGAGGATCACTACGTATTCGTGTCACGCGTGCTCACCTTCGGGGTCGCCTTGCTGAGCCTCGTCGTCACTCTCTTCCTCGACACCATCGCTGAGGCGTGGGGGCTATTGCTTTCCGCCTCCGCCGGCCTTGGGCTCGTTCTCATCCTGCGCTGGTACTGGTGGCGTGTGAACGCGTGGAGCGAGATGGCCGCGACCCTGGCCCCGATTGTGCTAACGGGAAGTGCGCTGATTCTAAACGTCTTTGGAATCCAGGTGCCCGGGCTGCAGGCGGAGTTTCCGGTGAACCTCTATTCGGTGGTCGGGTTTACGACCGTCGTCTGGCTCGCGGCCACCTTCCTCACGCGCCCGACCGATGCGGAGACGCTTGACCGGTTTTACCGTACCGTGCACCCTGGGGGACCGGGCTGGCGGCCCGTGGCGAAGCGGCACCCCGACGTGGAAGCAGACTCGGGCCTCGGGCGTCTCGCCCTGGACTGGCTCGTGGGTGTCGTGCTCGTATACAGCACCCTCTTTGGAACGGGCTATCTGATTCTGGGGTGGACGGGCTGGGGCCTGACATGTACCGCCGTGGCGTTGGGGGGCGCGATCTTCCTGTGGCGGGATCTGCAACGGGACGAGGTGTCGCTGATCGACATGGAAGAGGAAGAGGTAAGGGAGAAGAGGTAAGGGGGATCGATGTTTGCAGTTTTCTGGATGTAGGATGCGCTATGACGTTTTCGTTTCGACGCTCGTCTGTTGCTTTGGGGCTTGCGTTCGGCCTCGCCGTCGCTTTTTTCAGTCTCGGGGCGCCGGGCACGCCCCCTCGCGCGGCAGGCCTTCTCGGGGTGGCCTCCGGAGCACCGGACACGACGGACGACGCCGGGAGTGCCTGGGCGGAGCAGCAGCTGCAAGAGATGACGCTCGACGAGAAGATCGCGCAGCTTTTCATCATTCGTCTGGATGGGGCGTTCCAGAACGCCGACAGTCCGTCGTACCGCCGCACGATCTCGCTCGTGGAGTCGTTTGGGGCCGGGGGGCTTATCTTTGGCCCCGGACGGCCCATGACCCAGATCACGATGGCCAACGATCTGCAGGAAACGGCGGATCGCCCCCTACTCGTGGCGCAGGATACGGAGTGGGGCGTGGGCATGCGCATCGACGAGGCCACGAGCTTCCCGCCGGCCATGGCGCTCGGGGCCACGCGGGACGCGTCGCACGCCTTCCGCGTCGGCTACGTGACGGCTCAGGAAGCCCGTGCGCTAGGTGTGCATCAGCTCTACGCGCCGGTGGCGGACGTCAATAACAACCCGGAGAATCCGATCATCAACATTCGCTCGTTCGGTGGGGCGCCGTCGCTCGTGGGTACCATGGCGTCGGCCTTTGTGCGCGGGGCGCAGCAAGGGGGGACCCTCGCGACGGTGAAGCACTTTCCCGGCCACGGCGATACCGATGTGGACTCGCACGTCAACCTGCCGGTCCTCCGCTTCGACCGTGCCCGCCTCGATTCGCTGGAGCTCCCGCCGTTTCGACAGGTCCTTGACGCCGGCGTCCAGAGCGTGATGACGGGCCATCTGGCGCTGCCCAAGCTCGCGGTCGACAGCGTGCCCGCTACGCTCTCCCGCCCCCTTACCCATGACCTACTGCGGGAGGACCTCGGCTTCGGAGGGCTCGTGGTGACCGATGCGCTCAACATGCGGGCCGTCACCCGCACGTTCGGGGTGGGCGAGACGGCGGTGCGCGTGCTCGAGGCAGGGGCCGATCTCGTGCTCATGTCCACGAATCCGTGGGTTGCCCACGACGCCATCCGGACGGCCGTGACGACCGGGCGGCTCGACACGACGGAGATTGACAACTCGGTGCGGCGTCTGCTCCGGGCAAAGCAGGAGCTTGGCCTCCACGATGCCCGACAGGTGCCCCTCACGGATACCCGTCACCGCGTGTCGCGTCGGTCCCACGAGGTGCTGTCGCGCACGGTGGCTCGCGAATCGCTCACGCTCCTGGCCAATGCAGACAGCCTGCTGCCCCTCACGCCGCCCGAGCAGCACGAGGCCCTCGCCGTCACCCTCAGCGACAGCGAGTATCCGGGCACGGGCGACACGTTCATCGAACGCCTCCGCGACCAGCCCGCCATCGAGACGCTCGACACGCGCCGCCTCGACCCGCGCTCCGACTCGACGGACGTGAACGACCACCTGGCGGCGGCGTCGGACTACGACGTGGTCGTCGTGCCGTCTTTCCTCCGCGTGCGGGCTTGGAGCGGCTCCATCAATCTGTCTGACAAGCACCACGACTTCCTCGAAGACCTGGTGCGGGCGGACGGGCCGCCGGTGGCCTTCGTGGCCTTTGGCAATCCGTACGCTCCCACGGGCCTTACGCCGGCCCCGGACGCCATTTTGGCCGCGTACGGGTCGGGCGACGCCTCGCAGCGCGCCGCCGCGCAGGCGCTGGGCGGGGCGGCCGGCACGCCGGGCCGTCTGCCCGTCACCATTCCGGAGGTGGCGGAGAAAGGCACCGGCGCCGTGCTGGATCCGGTGGCGCCCCGGCACGGACTCCCAGAGTCGGTGGGGATGGCGGGAGAGACCCTTGCGCGCGTCGATACGTTGCTACGCTCGGCCCTGCTCGACGGGGCCTTCCCCGGGGCCGCCGTGGCGGTGGGGCGCGGGCCCGCTGTCGTGAAGCTCGACGGCCACGGCTACTTCACCGACGAGCAGAAGAAGCCGGTGACGACCGACACCCAGTACGACCTCGCCTCTCTCACGAAGGTGGTGGCCACCACGACTGCCGCCATGCTCCTCTATGAGAGTGACTCGCTCGACCTGGATGCCCCGGTGGCTCACTACCTGCCCGACTTTGCGCAGAATGGGAAGGAGGCCGTCACCGTGCGGCAGCTCCTCACTCATTCGTCGGGCCTAAAGCCGTATTTAGGACCAGAGGCGCGGGGCCCCACTCCTGGCGCCACCGTCGACACCATCCTGGCTCAGCCGCTCGCGTACACGCCCGGTACCGAGTCGCGGTATAGCGGCCTCAACATGATCACGCTCATGGAGGTCGTGGAGGCCATTAGTGGGCAGTCGTTCCGCACGTTTGCCCAGACGCGCATCTTCGACCCGCTCGGAATGCACGACACGGGCTTCTACGACGCCGGGGGGACGCACGGATGGGTGGTGCCTACCACCGACACGAGCGGGACCCGCTTTCAGGGCACCGTGCACGACCCGTTGGCGCGTGCGATGGACGGGGTCTCGGGCAACGCGGGACTTTTCTCAACGGCGAAGGACCTAGCCCGCTTCGGCTACATGCTGACCCATGAGGGACAAATCGACGGGCGGCCCTTCTTGGCGCCCGAGACCATCGAGACCTTCACCGCGCAGGCCGACGTGCCGAACAGCACGCGCGCCCTCGGGTGGGACACCAAGAGTCCGGAAGGCTATTCCTCGGCGGGCGAGGAATTTTCGGCGTCGAGCTTTGGCCACACGGGCTATACCGGCACGTCCTTCTGGGTCGACCCGGCGGAGGATCTCTTCGTCGTCCTGCTCACGAACCGTGTCTACCCCGACGACACCGACGAGCAAATCCAGCAGGTGCGCCCCCGCGTGGCCGATCTCGTGCACCAGGCCATCGTAGGCCCGCCCCGTCCGCTCCTGCCGGGGCCTGAGCCCGACGGATCGTCGGACTGAGGACGGGGACCCATCGCGGACATCCGATAACGATATTCACGGCTGTGCCTGCCCGCCTCGCCATCGGATTGGATGTTGGGGGCTCCACGACCCGGCTGCTTGCCGAGCGGGAAAATCGTGCGGACCGCACTGAGCGTCGCGGGCCCGGCGCAAATCTACAGCGGGACGGTCGTGAGGCCGTCGTTCGTGTCCTGCGCACGATGATTCGGGAGGTACTTCCATCGCATCGGCCTGTGGCGCAGCTTGCGGTCTGTGTGGGGGTGGCCGGGGCCGGTCGCTCCGACGAGCAGCGCGCCCTCACCGACCGGCTTCGCCAAGAGGCCATGGACGAGGCGGGAGCGGTCGCCGTGGAGGTGGTGCACGACGCATGTATCGCGCTGGAGACGGCCTTCGGGGAAGAGAGCGGCGTCGTGGTAATCGCCGGCACGGGGTCGCTGGTCTTTGGGCGGGCGCGAGAGGGGGGAACGCACCGGGCGGGGGGCTGGGGAAATCGACTGGGGGACGCTGGCAGTGGGTACGCCGTGGGGCGGGCGGGCCTGCGGGCCGTAGCCGCGGCGTTCGACGGAGGCCCCGCCACGGTCCTCCGGGCGCGTATGCAGGAGCAGCACGGCATCGAGGATCGGGACGGCCTCCTCCGCTGGGTGTACCAGGATGAAGGAGAGCTTCAGCGGTTGGCGCCCCTCGTCGTGGACACCGCGGCGGCGGGCGACACGGTCGCGACGGAGATCCTCGTGTCGCAGGCCGCCGAGCTGGCGAAACAGGCAGCATGGCTGCTCGGTGGGACGGGCGACATTGCCCCCCGCATCGCGATGCTCGGGGGGATGCTCCGCAACGAGTACTACGCACAGGTCCTTCGCCGTGCACTCGGCGAGCGCCTCCCAGGCGCATCGGTGGAGGCGGTCCGCCGAGCGCCTGTGGTGGGGGCGCTTCGTCGAGCCCGGCGCGTGTGGGAGTGAGGGCTGGCCGCGTCTCCGGCACGATGGCCGGCGACGACGGTTGGGGTCGCTCCACCAGACGCCGTCCTTTGGTTTTTTCTAGTCCCTGCCAATGCTCGCGCCCCTCGACTATGTCGTCATCGTCGTGTACCTGCTCGGGGTCGCCGTCTTCGGCATCTGGGCGGGGGGGCGCCAGCAGTCCACCGACGACTATTTTCTCGGGAGCCGCGACCTGCCATGGTGGGCGGTGTGCTTTTCGGTGGTGGCCACGGAAACGAGCACGCTCACGGTGGTGGGCATTCCTGCGGTGGCGTACGGCGGCGCGCTCACGTTCCTTCAAATCACGCTGGGCTACCTGGTGGGGCGGCTGCTCGTAGGCATGTACCTGCTGCCGCGCTACTACGCCGGGCAGCTCCAGACGGCCTACGCCTTTCTAGGACACCGCTACGGCGGTCACATGCAGGCGGTGGCCTCGGTCACGTTTCTTGGCACGCGACTCCTGGCCGACGGCGTGCGCCTTTTTGCTACGGCCATCCCGCTCAAGGTGATTGCCACGATGGCGGGGCTAGAGGTGAGCTACTTTCAGGTCATCGCGGTCATCGGCGTTGTGACGGCCGTCTACACGCTCGTGGGCGGGATTCGCGCCGTGGTGTGGATGGACGTGGTGCAGATGCTCCTGTACGTAGGGGGGGCGCTCGCGGCCATCGGGTTCCTTCTGGGCGACGTGCCGCCGGGGTGGTGGGGCGAGGCCGTGGCGGCGGGCAAGACCAATTTGATCGATCTCGGTCTAGACCAGTCGCTCGGGCGGTGGTTTACGCAGCCCTACACGCTGGGAACGGCCGTGGTGGGGGGCGCCATTTTTTCCATGGCCTCCCACGGCACCGATCAGCTCATCGTGCAGCGCCTGCTCGCGTGCCGCACCGAGGCCGAGAGCCGAAAGGCCCTCCTCGGCAGTGCCCTGGTGGTGATGGTACAGTTTGCGCTCTTCCTGGGCGTGGGCCTGCTGCTCTGGGCGCACTACGACGGTGCGACCGTCGCGGCCCTCGGGCTGCAACGGGGCGACGAGGTCTTTCCGAAGTACATCGTGGAGGGACTCCCGGTGGGGCTCTCCGGCCTCATCCTGGCCGGCATCGTGGCGGCGGCCATGAGTTCGCTCTCCTCGTCGTTGAATGCACTCGCGTCGTCGTCGGTGAACGACCTCTACGAGCACGTCACCGGACGCTCGCTGGATGGGGACCGGGGGCTCCGCGTCTCGCGGGGGCTCACCCTGTTCTGGGGGATCGTGTTTATCGGGTTTGCGAGCCTCTTTCAGGACAGCAACAACCCGGTGGTGGAGCTCGGGCTGTCCATCGCCTCCTTTACCTACGGCAGTCTGCTCGGGGCCTTTCTTCTAGGGCTCTGGCACGACCGCACGGAGCAGGCCGACGCCATCGTTGCCTTCGTCGCGACCGTCGCCGTCATGGTGCTCATCATCTTCGGCGTGTGGCACAGTCCCGCACAGGGATGGGTCTTCGTGCTGAATCCGTCGGACGCCTTTGTGGCGGACGCGAACCTCAAGGGAATCGGGTGGCCCTGGTACACGGCCATCGGTACGGGGATCAACCTAGCGATTGGGAGCCTCCTGGCGTTGCGACACCGAGCAGCTCGCTCTGTAGAAGTGTGAGGGGGCGAATGTGGGTCGGCTGCAACGATCCCGGACAGGCCGGATCCCGCGTCCGTCCCGTGTCGTATGGAGCCCATGAACTTCCTGGATGCCGAGACACACGGTAAGGCCCCGCATTGGGCCCGGCCGTCGACCTCTGCGTTCGCTGCGTTTGCTCGCAACCCGACCTCGTTCAGACCACCAACCTCCTTCATGACGAACAGCAAAGGGTGGATCTTTGCCGCCGGCGTCGTGGCGCTCGCGCTTTCTCTCTACCTCTGGTTCAGTGGAAGCCAGCAGGCCGCCATCTTCGTGGGGCTGTGGGTGCCCTCCCTCTGGATTCTCGCCGATCTCGTCGACCAGGTCGAGACCGTTGCCCAATGAAATTCATTGTCGAATACTTCGGGGTCTTCATTTTTGGATTTGTCGTCTTCGTGGGGGCGCTCGTCGCACTGCCAGAGATTGGAGCCCCCGAAACGTCGTTGGGCGAGATGGGCGGGCTCATCCTGGCGTTTATCGTGATCGTCGGCGGCTTCTCGTGGTACTACAACGCCGATCTTCCCTCGGGGGCGGCGGCGCGGTCCCGACGACCCGGTCCGGATTCGGCCGCGCAATGAAGGAGCAGTCTTTGACGCGAATCAGTCGTCGTCGCCGGTCTCAACCCCCAGCATGAACTCCGCCCCGCAGAAGTCGCACTGCAACTCGATTGCCTTTTGGGGGCCGCCCTCAATCTCGGTGTCCTGAAACTCCGGCGTCCCGTCGGGGCGCGTGGTCTTGGGCGTGACGTCCTCAAACGAGAAGTCGCCCGTAATCACGTTCGCGTGGCCAACCTGTTGCTCGCAGTCTGGGCAGGAGAACGGCTGTCTGGCGGAGCCGTCGCCGGTCGAAGATTTCTGGGGAGGTTCCATGGGGGGAGCGAACGTGCAGAGGAGTGGCGGGAAGTCAGGTAGTGGAGCCCTGCGGTACTATCGAATCCGGGGGGCGTGAGGGAAGATGGGACTCAGAAGTATTCGTGGAGCTTGTCGTGGCCCTCGGGGGGCACACCCAGTTCTGCGATGGGCTGATCGTCGAGGTGGGGCACCTTGCTTACGCTCACCGGAAGGGCCGAAATCGGAGCATCGGCGCCCGCCAGACGAATCGTGATCCGGGCGGGCTCTACGTCCAAGAGGGCCGCCTGC
>CAJXKO010000087.1 GCA_913055845.1 uncultured Bacteroidota bacterium
TTTTTTCTGCTCTCCGACAAACCCGCCATGCTTAGCAACCTCATTATCTTTGTTCTGGCCGCGTTCCTGGGCACGGAGATCCTGAGCAAGGTGCCACAGACCCTCCACACGCCCCTCATGTCGGGCGCCAACGCCATTAGCGGCATCACCGTCGTCGGGGCGCTCGTGGCGGCGGGCATGACAACCGATCCCTGGTCCACCTGGATCGGATTCGGGGCGCTCGTGGTGGCCACCATCAACGTCGTCGGCGGGTTCCTCGTCACCGACCGCATGCTGAAGATGTTTGGGAAAAAGAAGAAGGCCTCGCCGACGTCGGTCGGCGCTCCACAGACGAACGGCACGCCGGAGTGAGTTGGTGTATTGCGTATCGCGTGTTGCATAATGATGCGTGACGACGTGATGCGTAATCGAAGGGCTCACTCTCCACCGCGGCATGATCACTCGCCGACGCCCAACGCTTAACCCTCAACCCTCCACGCTCCAACGCCCCCATGAAGACCGCGATCATCGATCTTGCGTACTTAGCCTCGGCGGTGCTTTTTATCTTCGGGCTCAAGCGAATGCAGTCGCCCGTCACCGCCCGCACGGGCAATGCGCTGGCCTCGCTCGGCATGCTCGTAGCCGTCGTGGCCACCCTGTTTCTGCAGGAGATCCTGTCGTGGCCCATGATTTTGGGCGGGCTTGCACTCGGCGGGCTCATCGGGGTGGTGCTGGCCCGGACCGTGGAGATGACGGCGATGCCGGAGCTAGTGGCGGTCTTCAATGGCTTCGGGGGGCTCGCCTCCGCGCTCGTCTCGGGGGCTGAGCTGTCGCAGTACGTGGGTGGCGATGTCTATGGGTTCGGGGTCGTCTCGGCGGTGACGATTGCCCTGTCCATCCTGATCGGGACCGTTACCTTTTCGGGGAGCATCGTCGCCAACGGCAAGCTCAGTGGCTGGATTACGGGCAACCCGATTTCGTTTCCGGGCCTACGGGTGCTCACGGGCCTGCTCCTGCTGGGCGCCGGGGGGGCGTTTGGGGTGATGGTGGCCTACGCCGGAGGCTTCCCCACGATCGTCCGACCCATGATCCTGGCAGCCCTCGGGCTCGGTGCGGCGGCCTTTCTGCTCGGCATCCTGTTGGTGATTCCCATCGGCGGGGCTGACATGCCGGTGGTCGTGTCGCTCCTCAACTCGTACTCGGGCCTGGCCGCCGCCACCACCGGCTTTGTGCTCGACAACACGGCCCTCATCGTGAGCGGCACGCTGGTTGGCGCGGCGGGCATGATCCTGACGGTCCTCATGTGCGAGGCCATGAACCGGTCGCTGGCGAACGTCATGCTCGGCGGCTTCGGCGGGGGCGACGGCGCGGCGGCGGATCTCAATGTGCCGGAGGGCAAGACGGTCAACGAAACGTCGCCGGAAGATACGGCCATCCTGGCGCGCTACGCCGACAAGGTGGTCATCGCGCCGGGCTACGGGCTCGCCGTAGCGCAGGCGCAGCACGAGGTGCGCGAGCTGGCCGATCTGCTGGAGGCGCAGGGCATCGACGTGAAGTACGCCATCCATCCCGTGGCGGGCCGCATGCCCGGTCACATGAATGTGCTCCTGGCCGAGGCCGACGTCTCCTACGAGAAACTCTACGAGCTGGAGGACATCAACCCGGAGTTCCCAAGCACCGATCTCGTGATCGTGGTGGGCGCGAACGACGTGGTAAATCCGGCCGCGCGCGACGACGAGGGGAGTCCCATCTACGGCATGCCCATCCTCAACGTGGACGAGGCGGAGACGGTGGTCATGATCAAGCGCAGCCTCAGCCCCGGCTACTCCGGCGTGCCCAATGACCTCTTCTATGCCAACAACACCAAGATGCTCTTCAGCGACGCGAAGGAGGCGGTCGCCCAGATTTCCGACGCAGTGAAGGAGATGGAGGAGGCGTAAGGCGTTGTGTAGGCGATGCTACGCCGGGTCTTGAGCACGCATCTGCTCAAGAATGGGCCGGAGTTGCTTCCATACAGTCCGGGCCACGAGGCGATGGCCCGCCGCCGTGGGATGAATGCCGTCGTCCTGCATCAGTGAGTCGACCCCCGCTACGTCCTGCAGAATAAAGGGGATGAGCGTAACCCGGTTGTACGCCCTGGCCACCTCCGGATAGACCTGGCGAAACTGCCGGGTGTACTCCTGTCCTAGATTTGGGGGGATCTGCATGCCCGCCAGCAGAACCTGCGCCTCGGGGGACGTGGCGAGCGTGGTATCGATGATGCCGCGCAGGTTCTTGCGGGTGACCGCCGGATCGATGCCCCGGAGGCCGTCGTTGCCGCCGAGCTCCAGCACGAGCACGTCGACGGGGTTCTGGAGGAGCCACCCGATGCGCTGCAGGCCCCCGGCCGTGGTTTCGCCACTCACGCCAGCATTCTGGATCGTTGCGTTCCACCCCAGCGAGTCGACCCGTTGCTGAAGCAGGGCGGGGAAGGCCGCCTGGGGCGACACGCCGGCGCCGGCGGCGATGCTGTTGCCGAGTACAAGAACACGTAGTCCCTGCTCGGCGGTCGTGTCGGCAGGGGCTGCGGAGGCGGCGGACGAAGACGTAGCGGTGGGGGCGTCCCCGCTCCCTTCCGTCGCGGAATTGGAACGATCTTGCCCACAGCCGGCCAGCCCGAGGACCCCGACGAGTAACAACAGGTATAGGCGGACCGTCGACATAGGCAGTGAGGAAAAGTCTAAGGAACTGCGCGTTCCGCCGAACCGCCACCGAAGCGGCAGGGTTTCCCTCTGTCGCATCCCCATTTGTCTCGACATCCCCTGTTAGCCCATGAGCACGCCCCCGGTTCTCCGCGTTGAGGACCTCACAAAGACCTTTGCCAGTGGTGGACGCACCCTTACGGTCATTGATGACGTGAGCTTTACGGTTGAGGAGGGCGCCACGTGCGCCATTGTGGGGCCGTCGGGGAGCGGCAAGACCACACTGCTCGGCCTCTGCGCCGGGCTCGACCAGCCCACGAGCGGGCGGGTCGAGCTCTGCGACGTGGATCTCAGTCCGCTCGACGAGGACGAACGCGCCGAGGTGCGCAACCGAAACGTGGGCTTCGTCTTCCAGACGTTCCGCCTGCTGCCCACGCTCACAGCACTGGAAAATGTGATGGTGCCGGCCGAGTTGCGCGGTGATGCCGATCCGCGCGCCCGGGCGGCCGAACTGCTCGACCAAGTGGGGCTCGGCGACCGCCTCGACCACTATCCGTCGCAGCTGTCGGGGGGCGAGCGTCAGCGTGTGGCTATGGCCCGCGCCTTCATCAACCAGCCCCGCGTACTCTTTGCGGACGAGCCCACCGGCAACCTCGACGCCGAGACCGCCGAGCGGATTGAAGACCTGCTCTTTGACCTCAACAAGACGGCGGGCACCACGCTCGTGCTGGTGACCCACGACGAAGAACTGGCCGCCCAGACGGAACGCGTGCTGCGTCTGCGCGGTGGCCAGATCGTGGGCGACGAGCGACGGACGGCCCCGTCCGAATCGGCCGTCGCGTAGTGCCGGCACTATGGGGCGGGCACGTGCGCCATGCCGTCCGGGCCACGACCGGCACGGAAGATATCCACGACGGAACGGGTGTTTAGGTCGATCACGCTCACGGTGCCTGAGCCGGAATTTGCGACGAAGGCCCGGGCATCGGTAGGGGCGAGCACGCCAATGGGTTTTTTGCCCACGTCGAGACGAGTCACCAACCGTTTCTCGGCCGCGTCGATTACGGCCACCGCGCCGGCCCGCGGGGCCGTGACGAGCGCGTACCGGCGGTCGGGCGAGAAGCCCACGCGGATTGGGAAGCCCGGCACGGCGAGCGAATCGATGGCCGAGGCGGAGGCGGCGGCCAGAATTGAGACCGTGTCGTCGGCCCGATTCGTGACCCACACCTCCTCACCACGGGGCGACACGGCCACGCCTTCCGCGCCATCGCCCGTCGCCGTCTGCGCGACGACCTGCCCCGTGCCAAGGTCAATCTTGGAGGCCGTTCCGCTGCCGATGCTCGTGGCGTAGAGCGCCGAGGCATCGGGCGAGAGGGCCAGCATGTGCGTGCCGTCCTGTCCCGTCTCGAACGTGCGGCGCACCGTCCCCGAGGCCGCGTCGAGCTCCAGGACGGCCTGCTGGTCCTCGGCGGTGACGTAGACGCGCTCTTCGCTCGGGCTCACCGCAATGCCGTGGGGGCGCTGGGTCTCCTCCAGTCGCCACCGAGCGGTCTCGGTCGCGTCGTCGACGTCGATCACCGAGATCGATCCGTCGCCGTAATTGGCCACGAAGGCCCGGCGCGTATCCGGGGCCGCGGCCACCTCGTGCGGGCCCCGACCGGTCGCGACACTATCCCGAACCTGTCCCGTTTCCGGGTCCACGAGGTAGAGCGAGGCCCCGTTCTTGTTGGCGATAAGAAGGATCGGGGCGTCACCCCCCGGCCCGTAGATCGCCAGGGTCCCCCCAAGGAGCAGAACGACGAACGTCGTGAGGAAGAACGGGGCTCGGGACATGATCGCACGGACGTTGGGCGTCGGTCCGGCAGAAGGAGGTGGTTATTCGTCGAGTCCAAGTTGGCGGGAGGCGTCTTTCACGAGGGCCTCGGCGGCCTCGGGCGACTCCGCCTCGGAGTAGACGCGCAGCACGGGCTCGGTGCCGGACGGACGGATGAGGAGCCAGCCGTTGGCCGTCACGTGCTTGAAGCCATCGAGCGTCTCCACACGGTCTACGGCGTGTCCGTTCACCGCGTCGAGCCCGCCCTGGGTGTCGAGACGGTCCAGTACGTCCGCCTTCTGGTCTTCGCGGATGTGGATGTCGTCGCGGTAGTTGTAGTGCGGCCCGAACTCTTCCAGCAGCTCGTCCACGAGGGCCGACAGCGACAGACCGCGTTCCACCATCATCTCCACGATGAGGAGGCCGATGTAAATGCCGTCGCGCTCCGGAATGTGGCCCGAGGCAGCGATGCCGCCCGACTCCTCGCCGCCCACGAGCACGTTGCCGTCCGCCATTTTCTGGGCAATGTGCTTGAACCCAATCGGAGTCGTCTCCACCGGCAGGTCGTAGCGCTCGCCCATCTTGTCGAGCATGTGAGTGGTCGAGAACGTCTTCACGATCGAGCCGGTAAGCCCGCGCTCCTCGTAGAGATACTTGACGAGGAGGGCAAGAATACGGTGGGAGCTCACGTAGTCGCCGTTCTCATCGACCATCCCGATGCGGTCGGCATCCCCGTCGTTGGCGAGCCCCACGGCGGCGTCCCCGGTGGCCACGGTGTCGGACAGCCCGCCGAGCCGATTCGCGATGGGTTCGGGGGCCACGCCGTGAAAGCCAGGGTTCTGGTCGTGGCGGAGCGGAATTACCTGATCGTCCCCAAGAAGGGCTTGCACGAGTCCCTGCCCCGCGCCGAACATGGCGTCGTGGGCGACCGTGAGCCCGGACGCCGTGATGGCCTCAATGTCGAGGGCGTGCCGGAGGGCGTTGAGGTAGCCGGTGCGGACGTCGTCGGTTTGGACGGAGCCCGCGGTGGCGAGGTCATTCAGGGGCGGCAGCGTTCCGGGGCGTGCCCCGTCCGGAACGGCCTGCTCCACCTTCTCGATCATGGCCGGGGGGGCCGGGCCGCCAAAGTGGGCTTTGAGCTTGTAGCCGCTATACTCGGGCGGGTTGTGGCTGGCGGTGATCACCACGCCCGCGTCGGCCCCGGCGGCCTGCGTGGCCCAGCTGATGGCCGGCGTGGACACAATTGAGTTTGCCAGCGTCACCTCCACCCCCGCATCCGCGAGCACACGAGCAGTCCGCTCGGCAAATTGCGGTCCGAGAAAGCGGGTGTCGTGGCCGAGGACGACCGATGGCGTGTCGCCGTAGTCGTCGTGCAGCCAGTCGGCGGTGGCCTGGGCCACGCGTTCGAGGTTTACGAAGGTGTAGTCGTCGGCGATGACGGCCCGCCAGCCGTCGGTCCCAAATTCAATGGGCGTGTCGGACATGAGCGAAGTGGGTTGGTCGGGAAATTGGCGATGCAAGGCGGCCTCCAGGGCGGTGGAGACACTGCCAAGAAAAGGAGGCGTGGGGGAAAAAGCCACTGCCGGTCGTCCGGTGCATCGGAATTGCACGCCGCGGGCCTCCAGCCCCCGGAGACGGACGCTGTGTCCCACGGAGAACGAGCGGGTAGGCTCTGCGTTGGGGACCGCGTATTGCATGCTCGCCCCCTCCACGTAGTCCTCCTGACGCCCGATGCGCACCCGCCCGATCGTCGCTCTCCTGCTGTGTGCCGCCGTCTTGTTCGTCGTTCCCAGGACACAGGAGGCGCAGGCGCAGTCGGTGCGCCTAGAAGCGGGGGGCGGATGGGCCATTCCCTCCACCACCCTGACCGTGGAGGATACCGAGGGGCAACCGACGGCTCGAGTCAATCCAGGATCGGGCCCCAACGCCTACGCCGCGGCGGGCCTCGTGTGGACCCTCTCGGAGAATTTTTCTCTGGAGGCCCGCCTCCGCGCCCAGCAGTCCCAACTGCAGGTGGACGGGGAGGATGTTGCCAGCCCGGTGTGTGGGGGCGAGTGCGAGCTCCGGAATAATCCCGACGGCAACCTGCGTGCCGCAACGGTGGAGGGCCAGCTTACGCTCACGTCGGTTGGGCGCGTCAACCCGTACTTTCTGGTCGGGCTCGGCGTCGCGCAAACCACGATTGACGCCACGACGCTGATTCCCCCCAATGGCAATGAGCGACGGCTTGCGGAGGTGGACGTGACGGATGCAGGGGGCGACGTGGGCTTCGGGGCCACGACCCGAATTGCGGGCGGACTCTTTGTGACGGCGGAGGCGCGTGTGACGGGCAGCCTGCCGGGGGCGAAGGACAATGCCGTCACGACGTTCCCCTTCACGCTCGGGCTGAGCTATACGTTCGGGGGCCAGTAGGGCTGAGCGGATGGCAGTCCTGTCCGACGGCAGTCTAGGCACCGCCCCTCCCGGTCGACCGATGTCAAATACAGTATCATGACCCGTTTTTGCTCCGTACTGGCCGGAATCTGTGCCGGTATGATTGCGCTTTCCGTCTGTCCCCCAAGGGCATCGGCCCAGGAGACCCCTCAGATCGTCGGGGACCCCATTCCCCACGAAAAGGTCCTCCGTACATCTACGTATCGGGACTGTGGGCTCCGGAAAGAAGCCGTGGACGCCTTCGTGACCCACCGTTCCTCCGCGGTTCGGCCCAAGCAGGCCAATGCTACGATTGAGGTCAGCTACGGAAGCAACTTCCCGTCCGAAGCCCAGGCCGCCGTTGAGCGGGCCGCCGACATCTGGGAGACGCACATTTCCTCTCCCGTCTCCATTCGGATCCAGGCCTCCTACGAGGCCCTCGGGCCCGGCGTACTCGCAGCCGCGGGTCCGAATAGCTTCTACGGGGTCGACGCCACGGGCAACGGTGAGGCTGAGGCCATCGTGGGGGACGCCCTTGCGGGGGCGCTTCTCGGGGAGGATCCGCAGCCAGGAGGCACCGACATCATCGTCAACGTCAACAGTGAGCGCGACGACTGGCACTTTGGCGAGGAGCCCGCGCCCGCCGGGACCATCGATCTGACCTCAGTCGCCCTCCACGAAATTGGCCATGGCCTTAATTACTTGGATCTCTTCTCTGTGGAGGGGGAGCAGGGAGAGTACGCGACCGCCATGGTGGAGGGCAATCAGGCCGTGGGCGTATACGACCGGCAGGTGCTGGGGGCACAGGGCGACAATTCGTTCACGGCCCTAACGAACGAGGACGTATACCCCAACCCTTCGGCCGCGCTTGCCGATGCCCTCACGGGCAACCAGCTGTTCTTTGGTGGCGAGGCGTCGCAGACCACCGCCGCCCTGGGAAACGGGCCGCCCCGCCCCCGGCTCTACGCCCCGTCGCAGTACGCAAGCGGGTCGAGCATTGCCCACCTGGACGAGGCAACCTACCCTTTTGAGACGCAGGATGCGCTCATGACCCCGATCATCAATCAGGCTGAAACGAACCGGCAGCCCGGCCCCATCATGTGCGGGCAGCTTCGGGACATGGGGTGGCCGTTGGGGCCTGGGTGTAACCGGTACTTCCGAGATCTTTTCGCGGTGGAGGCGCAGGCGGCCGAGGCGGCCGCCGGCGGCCTGACCCTCTCGTGGACCGAACGAGAAAATGCCGACATCCAGAAATACATCGTGGATCGCCGATACTTCGGGGGACCGTTTCAGACCATCCGGCAGGTCGATGCATCTAGTCTAAGCGGATCGCGCCTCACGCTCGAGGGCCTGGGGATCGGGGCCTTTACGTTTCGCCTGCGGTGGCGGCGTTCAGACGGGACGGTGCAGACGGCTCTGGGACAGCCCCGGGATACGGTGCGCGTGGGAGACGTTGCGACGACCCTTACAGAGCGGGACGCGCAAGGGCGGGGCACCGTGGGGCTGTCGTGGACGGTGCCGCCGGGCACCCCGTCGGGCTTTCGGTACCAAATCGAACGGCGTGCAGGGCAAGGGGGCGAATTCCGAACAGTGGCCACGGTCCGCCAGGACGGGGCGGTCGGGGAGGCGCAGAACAAACAGTACACGGCCGATCGGCAAACGCCGGGGCGGTACGAATATCGCGTCACGGCCCAGGATGGATCGGGGAACGCGGTAACGAGTGGCGCCCGCGAGGTGCAGATCGATTTTGAGGGCGACGTGTTCGCGCTGGGCCCCTACCCGAACCCGGTCCGGGAAACGGCCTCATTCGACCTGACTGCCCGACAGTCCCAGTCGGTGACCGTCGAGGTCTACAATATGCTTGGGGAGCGGGTGTACACGGACCGGCGCGAGGTGGATGCTCAGGCCCCCGCATCGGTCTCCATCGACGTGAGTCAGTGGGCGAGTGGCATGTACTTCCTGCGGCTCAGGGGGGACGCGACGGTGGGGGAGACGCAGAAGATGGTGGTTGTCCAGTGAGCCCTCCAAGAAACGTTATTCGTTAGACTCCTAGATCGAACACATTGCTTCAATGCGTCGAATTGGTTTCTTCATCGTCCTGCTCGCAGGGGGCTTGGGACTTCTTGGAAAGCCCTCGGTGGCCGTCGCGCAAGACGGGCGCGAGACGCTTCGGTCCGTCGGCATGCTCAGTGTGGAGGACGTGTCCGGAACGGTCGTGCAGGCGGCCCGAGCAGCGGTTCGGGGGCCGGACGGCGAGGGGAAAGAGGGGCCGCTGGCCCATGTGGGGATGGAACTGTCGCTCTTGTATCACCAGAACCAAGCCGCGGGAGCGAGTGGGGTCCAGGCGCTTCGCACCCCGCCGGCCCGTCCCAAGGCAGCGGAGCTCGACGGGGTCCGCCGCGGCCCTCAGGACCGGGTGGTGTCTCCCATCGCGGGGAACGGGCAGTTCGTGAGGGTCGAGGCCGTTGCCGCCACCGAACCGACGCGGCTTCTCGAAGGGCTTCGGGGCCTCGGGCTCGAAAGCGGCGCGACGGTGGGCCGCGTGGTGTCGGGGCGCCTGCCCGTCGCCGCCATCGAAGACGCCGCGGCGTTGGCGTCGCTCCGCTCCATGAGGCCCTCGTACGCCCGCACCCATGTCGGGGAGGCACGGTCTGAGGCTGACTCGTCCCACTGGTCGATCGATGCGCGCGAGGATCTCGGGATCAACGGAGGAGGCGAGAAGGTCTGTGCCCTGTCCGACAGCTACGACCAGGACGCCGCGGCCGCCACCTCCGCCGCCGATGACATTCAAACTGGTGACCTGCCGGGGGCGGGCAATCCTGAGGGCAACACGGACCCGGTCGATGTGGTGCAGGACAACGATTCGGACGGGACCGATGAAGGGCGGGCCATGCTGCAACTGATCCACGACATTGCCCCCGGCGCGCGGCTGGGATTCCATACCGCCACCGTGGGGGGGGTTGCGGGCTTTGCGTCCGGCATCCGAGACCTCGCAGATGCGGGCTGTACGGTGATCGTCGACGACATTCGGTACAATACGCAGCCGTTTTACCAAGACGGCCCGGTGGCGAACGCCGCCGACGAGGTGGCGGCGGAAGGAATTCCGTTTTTCTCGGCGGCGGGCAACGACGGCCAGAACTCCTACGAAGCGCCCTTCCGGGAGGCGACCGGCGCGTCAAGCGTAATCAACGAGACCTACGTGCCCCATGACTTCGATCCAGGGGGCGGCACCGACACGCGTCAAGCCATTACGATCCAGTCCGGTGGCACCTTCCGCATCTTTACCTTTCAGTGGACCGACCCGTCCGCTCAGGTCGAGGGGTCCTCGGGCCCCGATACGGACATCGACATCGCACTCGTGGACGAAAACGGCGAGATTGTCGCGGAGTCGAGCGGAAGCAATCTTTCGGTGCCCGTCGAGAGCCTGGAGTACTCCAACAATGGGAGCAGCGCCGTGACGCTGGATCTTGTGGTCGAGAAGGCGCCAACCGACCCGACCCCCGACGAGATCAAGTACGTCTATAGTGGAAGCGGCTTCTCTATCGACGAGTACGACACTGGCGGGCCCACGATTTACGGGCACCCCATGGCCGAGGGGGCAATGGCGGTGGCCGCAGCGCCTTTCTTCAACACGGCCCGGTACAACGCAGGCATCGACTCGTCCGCGATCCTCGACTTTTTCTCATCGAAGGGCGGCATCCAGATCCGTTTCGATGAGAACGGGAGTGAGCTGAGCACCTTCGAGTCGCGCGGGAAGCCCGACGTGACGGGGACGGACTTCGTGGATAACACCTTCTTTGGGACGGATATCGGCATTCAGGATCCGGACACCTTCCCCAACTTCTCCGGCACCTCGGCGGCGGCCCCGAACGTAGCGGCCATTGCAGCACTCATGCGACAGGCCGATCCAACCCTGACGCCCACGCAGATCTACGACCGGCTCGAATCCACCGCGATAGATGTCCGCTTCCGGCAGCAGTTGGAGAACGGATCGATCTCTAACGAACTCGACCCCACTGGTGCGGGCGTCGATCCGTGGAGTGGCCACGGCCTTGTGCGGGCCGACCGGGCGATACCCACGCCCGCGGGGGTCCGCATCGCGAACGCGAGGGTGGAGGTCTCGTCCGAGGCCCCCCGCACCATCGATGTTGCCTGGCAGAAGGTGGGAACCGAGCGCATTGACGCGTTTCGCTTAGAGCGGCGGTATTTTGACGGAGGGATTGCGGCGCGAGAGATCATTGAGGCATCGGGCACCACGGAGTTTCGGCGCACGGTTGAGGACCTTCCGATCGGGGAGCACACGTTCCGCATTTCGGCGGTCCGGAACGACAGCACGCTCGCAACGAGTACGGTGAGCACGGTCCTGCGCAGTGGGAGCGTGGACGCCGCTGTCTACCCGAATCCGTTTGGGGCGGAGGCCCGGCTGTCCGTGACGCTGCCCGAGATGCAGGAGAGTGAAGAACAGGTCACCGTACGGGTATTCGACATCCTCGGTCGGCACGTGGCCACCCCGATCCGGGAGGGGACGATTCGGACGTCCGGATCTACCGCGTTCGACGTGGGCTCGATGCGGGCCCTCGGCAGCGGGGTTTACTTCTTCCGCGTCCGTGGGGACAACTTTACGACCACCACGAAGGCCGTGCGGGTGCGCTAGCAGACGTGCCCCGCTATAGGGGACAGTCGCCCCCAGCGGCGTGTTTTGTCGTCGCCACCCCGAACTTGATTCGGGGCCTATGCTCCTTTGCGAGGGGCATTGGGGGGCAAGGTCGAGGGACGGGGGGCTATTCGGAAGCGTCTTCCACCGCGTCGCTCGCTGCGTCGTCCGCCATTTCGCCGTTGGTGGCGGCCTCCTCATCGGCATCGGCCGCCTCGTCGCCCTCCGCGTCCGGTTCCTCCGTGTCGGCCACGCGGGTGACATCGGCAATCGCGTCCCCGTCCTTCAGGTCGATCACCCGCACGCCCTGCGTGTTGCGTCCCATTCGGCTGATTTCCCCAACGCGGGTGCGGATCATGATGCCGTTCTCGGTGATGACCATCAGGTCCTCGTCGCCGAGCACGCCCTTGATCGCCACCAAGTCGCCGGTACGGTCGGTACGGTCGAGCGTAATGAGCCCCTTGCCCCCGCGGCCCTGCACGCGGTAGTCGGCGAGCGCCGTGCGCTTGCCGTAGCCGTGCTCCGCCAGGGCCAGCACGTCGAGGTCATCGTGCATCTCCGGGGGCACCGAGATCATGCCTACCAGCTCCTGGTCGCCGGGCAGCTCCATGCCCCGCACGCCGCGGGTGTTGCGGCCCATGGGGCGGGCGTCGCTCTCGTCGAAGTGGACGGCCCGGCCGCCGGAGGAGGCCACCACGACCGTGTTGTCGCCGCCGGTAAGGGACGCTTCGATCAGCTCGTCGCCCTCGTCGATCTTGATGCCGATGATGCCGTTGGAGCGCGGGCGACTGTATGCTTCGAGCACGGTCTTTTTGACCTGTCCCTGCCGTGTGGCCGCGAGGACGTAGTGGTTGTTGAGAAACCCCTCGTCCTCGAAGTCCTCCTTGCTCACGCTGATGACGGCCCGCACGCGGTCGTCGGCGTCGAGGTCGATGAGCTGGCGGATGGATCGGCCCTTGGCCGTGCGGCTGCCCTCCGGAATTTCGAAGGGACGAAGCCAGAAGCACTGCCCCTTGTCGGTGAAGAGGAGGAGCACGTCGTGCGAGTGGCACACGTAGAGGTGCTCGATGAAGTCGTCCTCGCGCTTGCCGGTGCCGCGCATGCCGACGCCGCCGCGGCCCTGCGTGCGGTACGTGTCGATGGGGGTGCGCTTGGTGAGGCCCTGGTGCGTGATGGTGACGACTACCTGCTCGCGCTCAATCAGGTCCTCGATGATGATGTCGTCGCCGCCCGTGTAGTCGATCTCGGTCCGGCGCTCGTCGTCGAACCGCTCCTTTACCTTCAGTAGCTCCTCCTTGATAAGCTCCATCCGACGCTCGCGGCTGCTGAGGATGTGCTGGAGTTCCCGGATTTTCTCGATGATGTCCTCGTACTCGCCGAGGATTTTCTCGCGCTCCAGCCCGGTGAGGCGGCTCAGGCGGAGGCGCAGGATGGCGTTGGCCTGGGCCTCGGTGAGCCAGTGGCCCTCTTCGGGCTGGTCGACCAGCTCCGCGTAGTCGTCGCCCAGCAGCTTCTGCACGGTGTCCTGCTCGCGGTCGGCCTCCACCGGCGGCGTGGGCGGGACGTTGAGCTCGCGTAGGTCTGCATCCGAGAGCGTGTCCGGGTAGCGGCCCTCGCGGAGGTTCTGGCGGGCGGTGCTCGTGTCAGGGGAGTGGCGGATGATGGCAATGACGGCGTCGAGGTGGTCGAGCGCCAGGGTGAGCCCCTCCAGGATGTGGGCGCGGTCCTGAGCCTGCTCCAGGTC
>CAJXKO010000088.1 GCA_913055845.1 uncultured Bacteroidota bacterium
GCCCGCAACACGCAGCTCTACCTGCAGGAGGAGACCGACATCACCGAGGCGATCGACCCGTGGGCCGGCTCCTACTACGTGGAGCACTTGACCGGCGCGCTGGCCCGCCGCGCCTGGAATCTCATCCAGGAGGTCGAAGAAGAGGGCGGCATGACGCGGGCCATCGAGCAGGGACTCCCGAAGCGAAAGATCGAGGAGGCCGCCGCGCGCAAGCAGGCCCGCATCGACACCGGCGCGGAGACGATCGTGGGCGTCAACGACTTCCGCTCCGAGGCTGACGAGCCGATTGAGCGGCTCGAAGTGGACAACGAGGCGGTCCGGCGTGCGCAACTGGAACGGCTCGATCGCATCAAAGAGGAACGCGACGACGCAGCGGTACGGAATGCACTGAACGCCCTCACGGAGAGCGCCGAGACGGGTGATGGAAACCTGCTGGCCCGAGCGGTCGAGGCCGCCCGGGAACGCGCCACACTGGGCGAAATCTCGGCGGCGCTCGAAGATGTCTTCGGCCGCCACACCGCCCGTACCGAAACCATCTCGGGCGTCTACGCCTCGGAGGCCGACAAAAACGAGTACTTCCACGAGGCCCGCGACCGGGCCGATCGGTTTGCAACGGCGTCTGGACGACGCCCCCGCATCATGGTGGCGAAGATGGGACAAGACGGGCACGACCGGGGGGCGAAGGTGATCGCCACGTCGTTCGCCGACATGGGCTTCGACGTGGACGTGGGGCCGCTCTTCCAGACGCCCGATGAGGTGGCCCGGCAGGCCGTCGAGAACGACGTGCACATTCTCGGGGTCTCCAGCCTCGCCGGGGGCCACAAGACGCTCGTGCCGGAGGTGATCGACGCCCTTGAGCAGTACGGACGCGACGACATTCTCGTCGTGGTGGGCGGCGTGATCCCCCACGACGACTACGAGGCGCTCTATGACGAGGGCGTGGCCGCCATCTTCGGCCCCGGCACCAACATCGCCGAGGCCGCCACCCAGATCCTCGACGTGCTGCTGGATCGGTTCGGCGAGGAGGAAGAGCTCATTGGAGCTCAATGATTCCCTTTCTTCGCCGACAGAGTGCCATGCCCGCAACTCGTCTGTTCCCCATCGAACTGGACCTGAGTCGCGTCTGCTTGATCTCGCAAGAGGACCTTACCGTGCTGTCCGGACGCAAAGACGACCTCAGATTTGAGCGTCTGGCCGACGGATCGATCACAGTCCGCATGCCCAATGATGGTGTCCGCCCTGGTCTCAAGCAATCTCTCATACGCGCTCAGTCAGTGGTCCGAGGAAAATGGAGAGGGATTTGCTCCCGATGTCGGCTTCGCACTGCCCGATGGAAGCGTCCGCGGAGCAGGACCGCCGTGGGTTCGATCCGAGCGACTCGATCCCCTCTCCAGTAAAGAACTGGAGGGCTTCCTTCGCTCCTGACTTCGTTGCGGACACGGTCTCTATTTGCCAAACCCGCGAATCCTATGTGGAGTGGCTCGAAGCCTTTCTGGAACAAGGATGCCGCCTCGTCTGGCTCTTCGAACCGGAAGCGGAAAAAATCTTCCGACCCGGTTCTGTACCAGAAACTGCGGAACCGCCCGCGACCTTGTCCGCCATGCCGGTACCGCCCGGGCTCTCCTGCGACGTAGAGGAAGTGCTGGTCTCGGTATATTAGCACCGGCTTAGAGCCTCTACCAGAACTGTTCTGTCGTCGCTCTGAGCTTGACTCAGAGCCCATCGGTCGATCAGTGAGACTACCCCGTTCGACCAGATGGGCTCCAAATCAAGTTTGGAGCGACGGAGTGGAGAGCTTTTCCAGACCCATAGCCAGTTTTGATAGGAGTTCTCACCCCCTGCCTCCTACCTACGAACGTTGAAACCGCCTAGCTGTGGCCCCGCTGAACCCCGATCTCAACCACCAGTCCTCGTCCAGCCGCCAACGCACCCGCTCGGCCGATGCCTACGTCAGCGGCATCCTTGACGGGGACCGCGTGACACTGAGCCAGGCCATTACGCTGCTAGAAAGCACGCGCCCGGACCACCGCGAGACGGCCCAAACCGTCGTGGAAGCGTGCCTCCCCCACAGCGGCGACTCGATCCGGGTGGCCGTCACCGGGGTGCCCGGTGTGGGCAAGAGCACCTTCATCGAAACCCTGGGGCAGCGACTGGTAGACGACGGGCACCGCCTGGCTGTCTTGACTGTAGACCCGACGAGTGAACGGTCCAAGGGCAGCATTTTGGGCGACAAGACGCGAATGGGCACCCTGGCGTCCGAAGAGAAGGCATTCATCCGCCCCTCGCCTACCGCCGGCACGCTGGGCGGCGTGGCCCCGCGGACCCGAGAGGTGATTTTGTTGTGTGAAGCGGCCGGATACGACACCGTCTTCGTCGAGACGGTGGGCGTCGGACAATCCGAGATCACCGTACGGTCGATGGTGGACTTCTTCCTCCTGCTGGCGTTGGCCGGGGCGGGCGACGAACTGCAAGGCATCAAGCGGGGCATCGTCGAGGTGGCCGACGCCATCGCTATTGCGAAAGCCGATGGGAAAAATAAAGAGTCCGCCGAGACGGCCCGGGCCGAGTACGAAAAGGCACTTCACCTGCTCTCAGAGACAGAATCGGGCTGGGAACCACCCGTGCTCACGTGCTCGTCCCAGACGGGCGCGGGCATCGATGCCGTCTGGGATACGGTACAGCGCTATCGCGCCTACACACAGGAAACGGGCTTTTTCGAGACGCAACGGCGGCAACAAGCCCGACACTGGATGTATCAGACGATCGAGCAGCGGCTGCGTGACGACTTCTTTGCCGATCCGGATGTGGAGAGCGCGCGGGCCGAGGTGGAGGCGGATGTCCTGGAGGGTCGGCTCAGCTCCTTGGCCGCCGCTGAGCGGCTCCTTTCTGTCTACCAGGAACGCCTCTCCCCCGACGGCGATGCCCCGCAGACGTGACGGTCCGGAACCCCCACCGTCATCCCATCTTAACATTGTCCTCTCCCAGGCCCCTCATTCACGCTTTCGGTTGGTGGTATGGGCCGCTTTCTTCTCATACGGATGGTCCTCGTACTTTTCGGCGGGGGACTCGCCCTGGGTTGCGCGTCTTCGGAGTCGGCCGCCGACAATGCGGCGGCGCAGGCCGCGGTGATTGGAACCTGGGAGTACGAGGTGAACGGCGTTGCGCCTCTCAACCGGGGGGTATTTCGCATCACGAGGCAGGGCGACCGACTGCGCGGCGTAATCCGGGATCAACGCATCGGCCGGCTGCGAGCCCGGGTGGACGTACGTAGCTCCCGACTGGAGCTCGTCCTCAGTGACCTCCGCATTTCGGGATTTATCGAAGACGATCAGTTTACCGCCTATCTGCGGCGTCAGCAATGGAGCGTGACCACACGCTCCCCGAATCGTCGTCGATCGCGGCGACAGTCTGCCTCACTACATGCCCGTCGTGTCCAGAGCGCGGCCGCGGTGGATGGGCCCTCCACCCTCGCGTGCCGTCCCCTTCTGCGCGAGGCGAATGAGTGCAACTGAGTCGCCGGACACCGATCCCACGCGCTTCCTCGATGCCCGGGTCTTCTGGAAAAAAGCCCTGCTCGCCTCCCCACCGAAGGGTTGGATCTTTCAAGGAGGCCCCTGCTTTCATTAGCCTACGATTGCTTGAGCGGAGCTTCCCACCAACCTCATCTCTACTGTGAGCACGTCGGACACCCCGACCTCAGGGACACGCGATAATTTCATCTACGACATCATTGACGAGGACCTGGAGGAAGGTACCTACGGCGACCGGGTGGTCACCCGGTTCCCCCCCGAGCCGAACGGCTACCTCCACATCGGGCACGCCAAGTCCATCGTCCTCAACTTCGGCATCAAACACGACTACGCGGACCGGGCCGACACGCGGTGCCACCTCCGCTTCGACGACACAAACCCCGAGACCGAGAGCACCGAGTACGTCGACTCGATCAAAGACGCGGTCCAGTGGCTCGGGTACGACTGGGAGGAGCACGAGTATTACGCGTCCGACTACTTCGAGCAGTTCTACGAGTACGCCGTCAAGCTCATCAAGCAGGGCGACGCGTACGTCGACAGTCTGGACGAGGCGGAAATTCGGGAGTACCGCGGCACGGTCGAAGAACCCGGCAGGCCCTCTCCGTACCGGGATCGATCTGTAGAGGAAAACCTGGAACTCTTCCGCAAGATGAAGGCGGGCGAGTTTGAGGATGGCGAGCACGTGCTGCGGGCGAAGATCGACATGAGTTCGCCCCACATGATCATGCGGGACCCTCTCCTCTTCCGCATCAAGCACGCCCACCACTATCGGCAGGGCGACGACTGGTGCATCTACCCGATGTACGACTACGCCCACCCGCTGGAGGACGCGATCGAGGACATCACCCACTCGCTCTGCACACTGGAGTTCGACAACAACCGGCGCGTGTACGATTGGGTGATGGAGCACTGCCTGGAGGACGACGAAATTCCTTCTCGCCCCCGTCAGTACGAGTTCAACCGCCTCAACCTCGGCTACACGGTGATGAGCAAAACCAAGCTCCGTCACCTGATCGAGGAGGATCTCGTGGGCGGCTGGGACGACCCGCGACTCCCCACCATTTCGGGCCTTGCGCGCCGCGGCGTGCCGCCCAGTGCCATTCGTTCGTTCTGCCGCGACGTAGGCGTCACCCGCTCGCAGAGCCGCGTGCAGATCGGCCACTTCGAGCACGCCCTGCGCGACGACCTGAACCCGACGTCGCCGCGCGTGATGGCGGTGCTTGATCCGCTGAAGGTGGTGGTTACCAACTGGGACGAGGAGGAGATCGACTGGATCGATGCCAACCACTGGCCCCGCGACATTGATAAGGACGAAACGCGCCCCGTCCCCTTCACGCGCGAGTTTTACATCGAGCGCGACGACTTCCGCGAGGACCCGCCGGACGACTTCATCCGGCTTGCCCCCGGGCGCGAGGTGCGCCTGCGGCACGCGTACTTCTTCACCTGCGAGAAGGTAGTACGGGACGAGGACGGCACCATCACGGAGCTACGGGGCACCATCGACCGCGACACCCGCGGGGCGACCGCCCCCGACGGCCGCTCGCCGGAGGGCACACTGCACTGGGTCTCCGCATCCCACGCCGTCCCCTTCGAGGCCCGCCTCTACGATCGTCTCTTCGAGGTGCCCGACCCCGATGCCCGGGATGCGCACTTTACGGAGTTTATAAATCCCGATTCACTCAACGTGCGGAAGGGCGTGCTCGAACCCTCGGTGCGCGACCTGGCGTCCGACCAGCGCGTACAGTTCGAACGGCAGGGCTACTTCTGGCCCGACCCCGAAGAGTCGACACCCGACGCGCTCGTCTACAACCAGATCGTCCCCCTTCGCGACACCTGGGGCGGGGACGAAGATCGCCTGACGCAGGACGAACTAGAGCGGCGGCGGCGCGAGAAAGAAAAGCAGAAGCAGGAGCAGCGCCAGCGCTCCCTCGAAGGCAAGACCGACCCAGCGAAGTACCTCGACGATGACCAGCGGGAGCGGTTCGAACGCTATCGCGACGACCTCGGACTCTCTCACAACGACGCCGCGGTGATTGCCGGCGACGACGCCCTCGCCGATTTCTTCGAGGCAGCGCTGGAGCAGTACGAGGCCCCGCAGTCCCTCGCCAACTGGACGGTGAACGAGCTCCTCGGCGAACTCAAGGACCAAACTATAAAGGACTTGCCGTTCGGCCCCGCAGCGTTTGCCACGCTCGTGCACCTAGTCGACACAGAGAACATCACCAACCGCGGCGCCGACGAGGTGTTTGACGTGCTCCTTGAAGACGGCGGCGATCCCGAAGCCATTGTGGATGCCCGCGACCTCCGACAGGTCGACGACACCGACGCCCTCCGTCCCACCATCGAGGCTGTTCTCGACGACCATCCGGACGAGGTGGCCCGGTATCGGGACGGCAAAAAGGGCCTAATCGGCTTCTTCATGGGGCAGGTCATGGACGCCACCAATGGCGCCGCCAACCCCGAACTCGCCCGTGAACTGATCCAGGACCAACTCGATGCGTAACGGTCTGAGACTGTAGCTGCGTGAACGCTTCCCGCGTCCGCCTCCGGTCCACACTCAGCCGAGCACTTCCACGGCGCGGTGCATCCGGCGGATGCAGGCGTCTTTGCCCACGGCCGCCAGCAGGCCGAACACGCCCGGTCCGTACGACCGGCCGCTCACGGCGAGGCGGGACGGGTGAATGATGGCGCCCGCCCCCACGCCCTTCTCGTCGGCCAGGTCTCGGAGCTCCGTTTCGACGGTGTCCGTGTCGAAGTTGTCGACCTCCTCCAGCCGCTCGGTGTAGGCCAGCAGCAGGTCGGCGGATTCCTCGTTCCAGCGCTTCTCCACGCCCGCCTCCTCGTACGCGTCCGGGTCCTCGTAAAAGTAGCGGTTATCCGTCGCCACCTCAGGGACTACCTGAATGCGGTCCTGTACAAGCTCGCAGATTGTACGAAGACGATCGTCGCCGACCTTGTAGCCCTCGGCCTCCACGAAGGGCCGGGCCTTCTCGGCCAGCTCGTCGACCGACAGGTCGCGAACGTAGTGCTCGTTCACCCAGCGCAGCTTGTCGAGATCGAACTGCACGCCGCTGGCCCCCACGCGGTCGAGACTGAAGGCCTTCACCATCTCGTCGAGGGCAAAAAGCTCTTCTTCGGTGCCCGGACTCCATCCGAGGAGCGCAAGGAAGTTGAGCAGGGCCTCAGGCTCGTAGCCGGCCTCCCGGTAGTCGGTCACGTACACCGGAATGCCAAGCCGATTGGCGTCGCGCTTCGAGAGCTTGCCCCCCTCCGGACTCAGGATGAGGGGAAGGTGTGCAAAAGTGGGCGGTGTCCACCCGAGCGCATCGTACATGAGCACGTGCTTGGGCGTGGACGAGAGCCACTCCTCCCCCCGGATCACATGCGAAATATCCATCAGGTGGTCGTCCACAATATTCGCCAGGTGATAGGTGGGCATGCCGTCGGACTTCAGGAGCACCTGGTCGTCAATCTCAGACGTGTCAAACGACACGCCACCACGGATCACATCATCGAATCGAACGGTCTCTTCGCGGGGCACCTTGAGCCGTACCACGTACTCCGTTCCGGCCTCGAGCAGACGCTCTACCTCCGCGTCGGGCAGGGTTAGAGAGTTGCGCATTTGGCCCCGTGTGGAGATGTCGTACGCCCCATGCTTCTCACGCATCTCTTGGAGCTCCTCCTCCGTGTCGAACGCGTAGTACGCGCGCCCGGCGTCAATGAGCTTCTCGGCGTTCTCGCGATAGTGCGCAGTGCGCTCGGACTGACGATAGGGCGCGTAATTGCCCCCCTGCGCCGGGCCCTCATCGTAGTCGAGCCCGACCCACGAGAGGGCCTCCCGGATGTCCTCTTCCGCACCCGGCACATAGCGGGCTTGGTCCGTGTCCTCAATCCGCAGCACAAAGTCGCCCTCGTGCTTACGGGCAAAAAGATAGTTGTACAGGGCCGTTCGCAATCCGCCAATGTGGAGGCGGCCGGTCGGGCTTGGAGCGAATCGCACGCGGACAGGCGTATCGGCGGCCATTGTGCAGAGCGGGGATCAGGTTCTGAGATGTGAGCGGAAGAAGTCTCGGCGATGGGCCTCACGCAGCGCAAGAGGAACCACGCTCGGCGCATCAGATCAAAGTCACGGCTTGTAGCTAGGCCAATGCCCCCAGTTCCACCCCGAGACGGAATTGTTGGGGGTTTTGCGAAAAGCCTTGTCCCCCACTGCACCCAGCCAGCAAGCGCCCATGCCGCCCCCTGCCCTTTGCGGCCGCTCGGAAGAGGCCAGTCCGAAGCACTACTCCCAGTGCGCCGCACGAACCCGTCACCCGGATATCAATCCCGGGTGCAGTCCATCACCGAGAGTTGCATTCCGGAGGACGGAGTTGCTAGTATAGGAAGTTCTGCCCGTCACTCCATGGCTTGTTCGAGGGATCAAGATCACACATTCGTTGCTGGCAATCTGTTCTCACCGTTCTCATGGCTGCCTTCAGACTCGTCCCCGGCCTGCTTCTCCTTGCTGTGCTGGGCGTCGCCTCTGGCGGAGCACAGCAGGCCGTAAGCCCGGGCTCACAGCCCTCAACCCGAGACACTGTTGTGGCCCGGTATAACGGGACCATGATCACTCTGGCCGAACTCGACTCCGCGTTCGTGGCATCGGCGGGAGGCCCCGCAGGCATCGCCGACAGCTCGCTGCGTGACTACCGCGCGTTCCTCGACAAGTATGTCAACTACCGACTGAAAGTGCGCGCGGCCCGCGACGCAGGGCTCGATACCCTTCAGAGTATTAAGCGGGACGTGCACACCTATCGACGGAAGCTCGCACGGCCTGAGGTTCTGCGGACGGGGGTGTACGAGCCCGTCGCACGCACCCTGTACGAGCGCCGGAATCGGGCCGTAGACGTGAGCCACATCCTCATCCGCACGTCCTCGGCGCAGGACACCGCAGCCGCCTACCGTACAATCCAGCAGATTGCCGACTCGTTGGAGCAGGGGATTTCTTTTGGTGACCTTGCCTACCGAAACTCTGAGGATCCTTCGGCCCGAGAGCAGGATAGCCAGGGCTATCGGGGACGCCTTGGCTACCTTCGCGCTGGGCAGATCGTCGAGCCTTTCGAGCGCCGAATGTACGCCCTCCCCCCCGGGGAGGTGAGCGACGTTTTCCGTACGAAGTATGGCTACCATATCCTTAAGGTACACGACCGCCGTGCGGCCCAGCCGCCGCTCCAGCTCTCTCATATCCTGCGCCGAGGCGGGAAGAATTCACCCCGCCCCCAGCAATTCCTTGACTCGCTCCGGGCCCGTATCATCTCTGGAGGACTCTCGTTTTCCTTGGCGGCCGAGCAGCACTCGCAGGATCCCCGCTCGGCCGCCAAGGGCGGAGCCCTTGGCACGGTCAACCCTCAAGGCCTTCCGCCAGGCCTCCGATCAGCGGTCGCTCGCCTCGACACCGTCGGGACCGTCTCCGAGGTGGTCCGGAGCCGATTTGGCTACCACCTTCTCAAGCTCACCGGCCGACAGACTCGACAATCGTTCGAGGCGGCCTATCCTCGCTTGAAGGAGGAGGTATCTGGGGAGCCGCGGGCAGAGCGACAAAAAACTGCGTTTGCCCGAGAAGTACGCGCCATCGAAGGGACTACTGTCGATACGACCCGTCTGCTCAGAGCGACAAGCATGCGGTCGGTCGACTCCCTCGCCCACCCGCTGCTGTCGCGAGCGGACAGGTTGTCCTCTTCACCTAGGGCCATCGCGTCGCTGGGCGACTCCACGTACACCCTGTCCCAGATGGCCCGCCACCTGATGCAGACCGATGGGGGCGCCCGCATGACGCTCGCACAATTGATCGAATCATTCCTCGACGAGAAGGCCCTTCAGTACGCCGTCATGCGTCGTGCACAACAAGATTCTTCCCTGGCGCAAGAGATCCGGACCTATCGGGAAGGCACGCTGCTCTTCCGCTACATGCAGGACTCGGTGTGGACCGCCGCGGCACGCGACACAGCCGGTTTGCGGACTACCTATCGCCGCAACAAAAGTCAGTATCGATTCCCCAAGCGCATTCGCACCCTGGTGCTTCGCGCCCCGGCCGACTCCCTGCTCCAGCCCTACAAGCGGGCCCACGAAGCGGGCCGGTCGCCAGTGGCCATCATGCAGGCTGCCGCGCGAGACTCGCTCGTCGCCGCCGACACTGCGTTCGTAACCGATAAGTCTCCGGACGTGTACCGGCCCGTTCGCGAGGCTAAGGACCAGCACTCGGTAGGCCCGACTGCACAGGACAACCAGTGGCTCTTCATGATCCGCGACACCCAACTCCAAGCACGGCTCAAGCGCTTCGAAGAGGCCCAGAGCAGCGTCTTACAAGACTACCAGGAGGTCTATGAGCGGCGGGTAATCCGTCGCCTGCGCGATCGGTACGACGCCGCGACCTATCCATCTCGTCTTCGTCGCCTGCCGTCCGTCGCCCCTACCGGTCCATAAGATTCCGTCATGCGTTTTCGCCTTCAGCACGCCGGTCTCCAGTTTGGAACGACCCTGGGCCTCCTTCTCCTGAGCCTCAGCCTGGGGGCATGCCAGTCCAAGGAGGCACCGCCTTCCTACGCGGCCCGCGTGGGCGATTACTTACGATTACTATCTGACCCCGAGCGATCTAGCCCAACGGCTTGGGGGTCTGGGGGCCGTACGTGACAGCTCTGCGGCCCAACAGCAGGTTATCGATCAAAGAGTTACCTGCACCCTTCTTTGCCGTGAGGCCGAACGGCAAAATCTGGCCTCTCTCGAAACGGTCCAACAACAACTAGAGCGCCAGCGACGCTCCGCCTCGTGGGCGCCCTGAAAGACTGGCTCGCCGAAGATTCGGCCCTTGCCCCCTCCCCTTCGGAGGTACACTCCTATTTCGAACGCCACAAGAAAAGCTCCGGCTCCGCGAACCGTATGTACGGGTCTGGTATCTCCCCGTTGCCCAACAGGCCGATGCACGGACCGCCCGCCAGGCCCTGTCAATCGCGCCCGGCGGTGCCCGACTCGTGCGAACGTTTGCGGCCGACACCACACGGGCCCGTCGCCTGTCCCTCCGCTACCTGCCCGAAAGCCGACTGACTCAGCACCTTCCCTTCCTCGACGAGGCCCTTGACGATCTCCAAGATGGGGAAACGAGCGCGGTCGTGCCCGCCAACGGACAGTTTCACGTGTTGCGGCTCGACCGTCGGCGTTCCGCCAGCACAACGCCCAAGCTCGACTGGGTAGTGCCCCAAATCCGCCGGCACCTCCAAATTCGTGCCCGGAAACAGATGTATGCCAATGAGGTTGAACGCCTCCGCAGTAACGCTCGGGTCCGCGGCATACTGAAAACCCCCTGATCCACCGCTCGCCGTGGCCTGTTCATCGCTCTTTGCACACGTGCCCGCCCCGCATGCGTCGCCTTTTGTCTGTTGACTCGTCCCCACTGGTGCTCTCCAGGAGCATATGGCTTGGGGCTGTCGTGCTCCTGTTCGGCATCTCCGTCCTGCCTGCCCAGGCCCAAAATGCCCAGATGGTCGACCGCATTGCGGCCGTCGTCGGCGACGAAATCGTCCTGAAATCTGAGGTCGACCAGCTCGTCCGTCGACAAACCCGGCAGCAAAGCCGATCGTACTCCCACGACCTGTGGATGAACGGCCTCCAGCAACTCGTCGACCAGAAGCTCTTGGCCGAGAAAGCACGCCGCGACACCACCATTACCGTCTCGGACCAGCAGTTGACCAACCAGCTCAACCGCCGGGTCGACCAGCTCAAGCAGCGGGCCGGGGGCGAGGCGCGTCTGGAGCAGGCGTACGGCAAGAGCATCCTCGAAATCAAGGAACAGTTCCGCGAGGACCTTCGCGGCCAAATCCTTGCCCAGCAGCTGCGGCGCCGGCGCATGCAAAACATCAACATCACCCCGAGCGAGGTCCGCCAGTGGTTCGAGCGGATTCCACAGGACTCTCTGCCCCAGCTCCCGGAAACCGTACGCCTTTCTCATGTAGTACGGTATCCCAAGCCCACCTCAGAGGCGCGCCAAGAGGCCAAGTCCCTCATCAGTTCGATTCGCGACTCGATCGTGAGCGGAGGGGCCTCGTTCGAAGCGATGGCCCGACAGTTCTCGGCCCCGGACGCCGCAGGAACTGCCACCGGCGCGCTCAACAATGTGGACCTGAACGACCTCGTCCCTGAGTTTGCCGCCGTCGCCTCCCGCACCCCGGTGGGGAAGGTGTCACAGGTGTTCTACAACGACAGCCAGCAGGGCTACCATATCCTTCGTATCAACACGAAGGACGGCAGCACTGTCGATCTCAACCACATTCTTATCAAACCCGAGTCGCCCGGCGGCGTGCGGGCCAAGGAGTACCTCAGTGCCGTCCGGGATACGTTAATCAACAACCCAGATGTGCCGTTTGAACTGATGGCCCGTCGCCACTCGGAGGACGAACGGACGGCCGAAAATGGGGGCCGCGTAACCGATCCGGAGTCCGGGACGCGCGATCTGGTACTCAGCCGCCTGGGCCCCTCCTGGAAGCGCACCATTCGACAGCTTGACCCCGACAGTATTAGCCAACCCACCAAGGTGCAACTCCTGAACGGCGATGAGGCCTACCACATCGTGAAGCTCGAACGGCGCGTGCCGGCCCACCGTGCGAGCCTCGAGAAGGATTACGAGCGCATCCGCCAGCTCGCCCTCCGTGAAAAACGGAACCGAAAGATGCAGGAGTGGACCGACGATCTCCGGGAGGAAATCTACGTCGATGTGCGGATCTCGAAATCGGAACTCACGGCCATGCGCCGTTGAGTCTACCTGTCCGCCCCACCGGCCCTGCGTGTTTTCTGCTTCCGAGCGTTCCTCCGCCTTCTATGCCGTCCTCCCCCTCTTCGCCCCCGCAGGACCCCGACACCCTCGATGATCTCAGCGCGGCCTACGACCGCCTACGCGACGAAATTGGGAAGGTGATCGTGGGCCAGGAAGCCATCATTGAAATGGTTGTGGTGTGCCTCATGGCGCGGGGCCATACGTTGCTCATCGGGGTGCCCGGCCTTGCCAAGACCCTTCTCGTGCGCACCCTAGCCGGGGCGCTCGATCTGGAGTTCAGCCGGATCCAGTTTACGCCCGACCTCATGCCCAGCGACATTACCGGCACGGAGATCATCCAGGAAACGCAGGGGGGAAACCGGCACTTTGAGTTTGCGGCCGGCCCGATTTTCGCCAACGTTATCCTAGCCGACGAGATTAACCGCACGCCCCCGAAGACCCAGGCTGCCCTGCTGGAGGCCATGCAGGAACAACACGTCACGGCGGCCGGCGAGACCCACACGCTCGACGATCCCTTCTTCGTCTTGGCCACCCAGAATCCTATCGAGCAGGAGGGCACCTACCCCCTCCCGGAAGCCCAACTGGACCGCTTCATGCTCAACTTGTGGCTCGACTATCCCTCCTTCGACGAGGAGACCGAGGTGGTTCGGAGCACTACTTCCGGGCCGCACGAGGAGGTGACTCCGGTGATGACCGCCGACGAACTGCAATCCTATCAAGACTTCGTCCGGCAGATTCCCGTGGCCGACAACGTCATCGAGTACGCGGTG
>CAJXKO010000089.1 GCA_913055845.1 uncultured Bacteroidota bacterium
TTGTACGCCACGTAGCACTCCATCATGGTGAACTCCGGGTTGTGGAACCGGCTGAGGCCCTCGTTCCGGAAGTCCTTCCCAATTTCGTAGACGCCCTCTAGGCCACCCACGAGAAGCCGCTTCAGGTAGAGTTCGTCCGCGATGCGGAGATAGAGCGGCATGTCGAGCGCGTTGTGGTGCGTCTTGAATGGACGCGCCGTGGCGCCGCCGTAGACGGGCTGCAGGACGGGCGTCTCGACCTCCAGACACCCCTGCTCGTCGAGAAAGTCCCGCATCGTGGAAATGAGCGTCGATCGCTGCCGAAAGACCTCCCGCACGTCCGGGTTCACCGCGAGGTCGACGTAGCGCTGCCGGTACCGAAATTCCTTGTCCGTTACCTCGTAGAAGGTCTCCTCCTCCGTCTCTTTTACCACCGGCATAGGCCGGAGTGACTTGGCCAGGAGTTGGAAATCATCCGCCGCCCGCACGGTAACCTCCCCCATGCCGGTGCGGAACACAAAGCCCTTCACGCCCACAATGTCGCCGATATCAAAGAGCTCCGTAAAGACCTCGTCGTAGTAATCGTCAGGGAGGTCCTGGGCGCGGATGTAGACCTGAATTCGCCCAGATTCGTCTCGGAGGTCGAAGAAGGTGGAGCCCCCCATCACACGAAGGTCCGTGATGCGGCCGGCAATGGAGACCTCATACGACCCCGCCTCTCCATCTTTGGGCTGGTGAATCTCGTCGTCGAACGTATCGAGGATGTCTTCCGCGTGGGCGTCGACGTCCCAGGCGTAGGGATACGGATCAATGCCACGATCTTCGAGAGCGACACGCTCTTCGCGGCGACGCTGTTCTTGTTCACTGAGATCGGGGGAAGGGGGCGACATGCAAAGTGTATAACATCGATTCGAGAAGGTAGCTCAGGGACAAATCACCGAAGCGGTCTACGAATGCTGCGCGCATGGGGCCCATGCCCTTCGAGAGGAACGCCCGCCGAGAGGGAAAAATAGAGAGTTGACACCCAGGCTTGTGCCCAGAACGAAAAGCCGGGGCCGAGTTGCCGGCTACGCCGACCACTCTTCCGCCTCCATTAGCAGCACGTCGTGGTGACTCCGAAGGAGATGCGCAACAAGTTGGCTCAGTTCACGGACTGGGCTACCCGGCGGTTGCCCGGTGGTAAGAGACATCATCCGATCCGTGCCCTCTTCCAGCATCTCCAACGCACTGGCCAGCACAGGCTCCCAGGATTGATCCGACGCTTCTAGGACGCGCCCCGAAGGAGAAGCAGATTGCTCTGCACACAAATGCATGACCTTGTGGCCCTGCTCACTCAACGTGTCTCGAAGGGCCGACACAGCCTGATCGGCCATCTCTACCATCGACGTGAGCTTTTCCTGCTGCCCGAGGGAAAGTGCCGCTTCAGCCACTTTCCGCTCGGACCGAAGGGCCTGTTCCAGAATTTGCACAGCCGTTACGGCCACCGACTGATACGGGGTCGACTCGCAGTTCGCCTTCTCGATGAGAGCCTGCATGGCATGAATATCTGGGGGAGACACCCTCGGACCCGTGTCGTCGTCATGGGCCATCAGGAACGACTTTGCATCAAGGGGCTCCCACTCAGCATCAGGATCCATCGCGTCGACAGAAGTTTGTGCCGGGGGATGGTCGAGCAGGGACTCGTTCATACAGCACGGTGCATTATGAAGGCAAAGCGGAGGAGGCGGCCCCACCGCTCCTGAGCCGTGCTCGCGAAAAGGAGGGCTGTGTGCCCAAAACAGGCCGTCGTAAAATCAGAAACGGCGTCGGGGTTCCTCTGCCTAGCAACCTATTGTAAAGAAAAGACCAGTCTCTGAGACATTCAATGCGAAGGGTCGGAGGCCCCGTGTCCCTCATCCGTCGTAGCGTCGGCACTTGCCCGGAGCAAGTCGAGGAGTGTCTCTGCCTGGTTCCCCGAAAGACGCCCACTTCGCACGGCCACCCGGACCATTTCCGTGGAGAGGGCGGCGTATAGGGGAACCAAATGGGGCGTCTCATCGGCCAGAGCATCAAGGTGCCCCTCGACCGTGCCCTGGTCGCCACGCGCCACGGGACCTGTGAGGGCTCCCTCGGGGGAGCTACGCTTTAGGTGGGTCCACGTCCGCTCTACGAGGGGTGCGACCCAGTTGATGGCCGGCGGATCGTCCTCTTCCTTGGCTTCGGGGAGCAGCTCTTCCACGACTGCCAGGAGCGCAACGAGGCCGTTGGAGGCCAGGGCCGCAGCGGCGTGATACCGCGCTTTCTGTTCCGCCGTCAACCGCACGGGCCGTCCCCCAAGCAGGCGGGCGAGCGCTTCCCCGGCTTCGACGGCCAGGTCATCGCCCTGGAGTCCCACGATGATGTCCTCAAACGCCGCGGGCGGCGTCTCCGCCGTGAAGGTCTGCAGCGGATGAAAGCTCAACGTAGCAGCGCCCTGCTCCCGCAGCGGAGCGAGAGCCGCCGCCGATTTTTCTCCCGACGTGTGGGCGACGAAGGTGTCGGGCCACGAATGGTCGACCTTCGCCAATGCCTCGGCCACCCCTACGATCGCGTCGTCCGGGACACAAATCAGCACTCGGCGCACCGAATTTGGGAGGGCACGCTTCTCTGCGGACGCAACGGGAGCATCTACGCGTTTGGCAAGCGCCTGGGCGGATGCCGGAGTTCGGCTCAGCACCGCCTCAACGCGGTGGCCATTCGCCACAACCCCGCGCGCAAGGGCCGTCCCCATGGCCCCGGCCCCAACAATCGCCACCGGTGGAACGGGGGAAGTGGAAGGCATTCTGAAGGAAACAACTGCCTGGAAAGCACGCGAAGGCCGGTCGGGTACCGGCTCCATGATAGGATCCATACCCGAGAAGGTCTATCCCGACCAGGCCGGAACATCTCTTCCCAATTTACTCGGTGCTAACGGATCTACGAGAAGTCAGTGTGCAAATGCCTGGACAATTTTATAGCTTAGGATATTCGTCCGATCCCCCATTCGGGGTCGGCGGTTCCAGACTCTCGTAACCTTTGGTGGCACGCCAATACTTTTATGGAGATTCCCTCCTTGCAACAGGGCTTCGAGCGCGAACGTGGCCTCATGACCAAGGAGAAGCCCCTCACGGACGACGATGAGCACCAGTCGCTTCGGATCGGCGTGCCCCGAGAAGTGGGGAACGAGGAGCAGCGTGTGGCTCTCGCCCCAAGTGGCGCCGGCGCCCTCGCAGCCAACGGCCACGAAGTGTACGTGGAAGAAGGGGCCGGCCATGAGGCGCACTTCCAAAACGACGAGTACGCGGACGCCGGGGCCGAACTCGTAAAGGATCCCGACGACCTTTACCAGCGCAGCGACCTCATCGTGAAGGTGGGACCGCCGGTGGAGGATGAGATGGAGCTTCTTCAGGAGGGCCAAATTCTCCTCTCCGCCCTCAACTTGGGCGGCACCACGCCCGAGTTTCTACACCACTTGATGCGGCTCAAGATTACCGGTATCGGGTTTGAGTTCATTCGCGACCCGGACGGTACCTTTCCGCTCGTGCGCATGATGCACGAAATTACCGGCTCCATGGCCATCCAGATTGCCGGGCGCTACTTGGAGAGCAATGAAGGGGGCAAGGGCGTAATGCTCGGCGGCATCTCGGGCGTCCCTCCCGCCACCGTGGTCATCCTGGGGGCCGATGTGATCGGTGAATGGGCGGCCCGCACGGCCCTGGGCTACGGGGCGCACGTTATCGTGCTCGACACCGAACTCGGTGCACTCCGCGACCTGGAGCACTACCTCGACCGCAGCATCACGACGGCCGTGGCCAGTGAGCACTACCTCCGGCAGGCCGTTCGCTCGGCGGACGTAGTGGTAGGAGCGATGGTGACAGGCGGAGAACGCTCCCCCCTCCTGGTTACCGGAGACATGGTACAGTCCATGTCTCCGGGGGGCGTGATCGTCGATGCCGTCATGGACCAGGGCGGCTGCGTCGAAACCAGTCGTCCCACCACACACTCCGAGCCCGTCTACCGGCGGCACGACATCATCCACTACTGCGTGCCCAACATGCCCTCTAATGCCGCCCGGACCGCCTCGTACGCCCTTACGCACGTGCTCGTCCCCTACCTCCTGCGCATCGGCGAGGCGGGCTCCATCAACGAAGCTTTGTGGCGCGATGAAGGGCTGCGCAACGGCACGTACGTGTACCGGCAGCACCTCACCAAGCAGAGTCTGGCCTCGATGTTCGGAATGAGTCACCGCGACATTGAGCTTCTCATCGCGTCGGGCATCTAGGTACCATGGGACTCCCTATTGCTGTCGAGAAGGTCGAGGAGGCCCAGAGGTATGTCCTTTACACCTTCGGAGCGCCTGGGGCCCCTGTGGGGCGCGTGCGGCTACGCAAAATCGACGGCGACATTGAACTGGTTTCGTTTTCCGCGTCGCACGACGGCCCCGACCGACGGTATTACCTTGCTCAGGTAGTGCCTCGGCTTCAGTCGTACCATGATCGATCCTCATATCCCGATGTTGACCAGTGGGATGCATGATGGAAGCCCCCCCGATGGATCGTCCTCCGTTTGCCGGGGAAACGAGCCGTCGATGCCCACCCATCTTGAATGATTTTTTGCCCAAGGGGTCTCTCATTGGTCCCATCGCCGTTGCGATCACCCGGGGCGCCCATTATTTTCGCGATATGTTGCATTCTCAAGTGTTACGCGTGGCCGGCACGTGAGGCCGCGAATCGATTGTGCCCTCCGATCTTTCCTCCGACGAACCGATCGTAGCGACATGGCAACGACTACCGCCGAGCGTGAGCAGTGGGGCTCTCGAATTGGATTCGTGCTGGCCGCCGCAGGCTCGGCCATCGGGCTGGGCAACATCTGGCGTTTCCCGTACGTGACCGCCGAAAATGGTGGAGGCGCCTTCGTGGTGGTCTACCTGGCCTGCATTCTCCTCATTTGCCTGCCGTATCTCTTTGCGGAGCTGGCCTTGGGCCGCAATAGCCAGAAGAATCCCGTGGGCGCCATCACGGCTATCAAAAAGGGCACCCCCTGGACGCTCGTGGGCGGTCTTTGTGTGTTGACGGGGGTCTTTATTCTAAGCTATTACGGAGTAGTGGCCGGATGGGCACTGGGGTACATTTTCAAGGCGTTCGTGGCTCCGGGAGTCGAATCCTCCACCTACTTCGCTTCGTTCGTGGCGGATCCGTGGACCGTCATCCCGCTCGCGGCGCTGTTCATGCTGATCACTATCTCGGTGGTCTACGGCGGTGTGGAGCAGGGCATCGAACGATGGGCCAAGGTCCTGATGCCCATTTTGCTGGTGCTGATGCTCGTCGTCATCTTCCGCTCCGTAACCCTGCCAGGATCGGGGGCGGGACTGGAGTTCTACCTCAACCCGGATTTCTCGAAGATCGACGGGGAAGTGCTACTCGCGGCCCTCGGACAGGCCTTCTTCAGCCTGAGCTTGGGAATGGGCGCCATGATCACCTACGGCTCGTACCTTCCCAAGCGGGAGAACCTGCTCGTCTCTGGGGGCTACGTGGCCCTGTTCGACACAACAATCGCACTCATGGCCGGACTAATGATCTTTCCGGCCCTCTTTGCCATGGGCCGGGATCCCGGGGCTGGAGGCCCGGCACTCATTTTTGAGGTGCTCCCGGAGGTCTTCGCCACGATGCCGCTGGGCAGCTTCATTAGCGCCGTATTCTTCGTCCTGCTCTCCATCGCCGCCCTAACGTCGATGGTGTCTCTGCTGGAGGTCGTAGTCTCCTACTTCGTCGACGAGACCACGTGGTCACGAGCAAAGTCCGTGTGGCTTGTGGGGGGCTTCACGTTCCTCATGGGTTTGCCGTCGGCCCTGGCCCAGGGAGGGTCCACCTACCTTACCGAAGGGGTGAGTCTCTTCGGCGTGACGGGCTTCTTCTCCATCATGGACTACATCTGGGGCAACGTGTCACTCGCCCTCGGCGCACTCCTCATTAGCATCTTCGCCGGCTGGGTGTGGGGCACCGGAAACGCCATGGAGGAGTTGCAACAGGGATCGGGAGATTTCTTCACGGGCACCACGGCCCGCATCTGGAGCATCTTCCTGAAGTACATCTGCCCGCTCGTCATTGCCATCATCTTCGTCGGCAAGGTGATGCGCGAAATTTAGCCACGTGCCCCTGGACGCTATGCCTCCTCGCCTCCTCCGGCAAGCACTGACCCTCTTGGCAATAGGCTCTCTCCTGGGTGCTCTGGCCCCTCGGGTGTCGGCCAGCGCCGGAGCGCCTGTCGCGAACGCCCATTCCCCGGATTCTCTGTCGGCCACAGCGGTCGCGTTCCAGATGCGGTTTGGGGTCGGGGCGCCCCCAACCGCCACTCCCCCCCCTTCCAGGGATCGGTGGTTGGCTCGGGACAAGGCACGACATGTCGTATTCAGTGGACTCTGGACGCTCTCCACCCAATACGTCCTCGTCAACAAGGCCGACAGGTCGGCGGACACTGCCCTGCCCGTTTCCATTGCCTCGGGCACCGCGATCGGGCTGGCGAAGGAGCTCTACGATACGTCTCGCCCAAACCAGACGGCGAGTGGCAAAGACCTCGTCGCCGACGCCGTGGGCATCGGGCTGGCGGCGGGGATCATCGTGCTGTAGCGGTTCCCTCTCATCCTACGGGCGGACCGGTTTCTTCCAATCGACCGAGGACGCCGTTCTCAGCGTTTGTGGCGTAGCGGTGGGACGACCACTCGACCCCCCTCCGTCGCGTTTCTGGATCCAGCGGAACTCAAAGTACGTGGCGGCATCGACCTGAAAAGGGTATCCCTCAGCGTCACTCTCCGGATGCCTGCCGGCATAATAATCGGCACAGAAACGGCGAGTGTCTTCTGGATTCTGTCTCACGGCCCGTACATCCACGTCGTCGAGCCCCTACGTGGCTGCGGACATAGTTGAGCCACGTGACCGTCGCGGACGCGGAGGCTTCCGGCAGATTCGTAAGGGCGTGCTGCAGGAGCTACGTGTTCTCACTGCCCAGTGTGTGTCAAGGGTGGCTCATAAGCGTCGCGTTGTAGGTGACATCGCACTCCTCACCCTCGTAGCCTCCCGTCCCCAAGTAACGGATAATTTCGTTCGGGGTCGTGATGGCCTCGGACTTAAACAGTACACCCGGAGCCGCCACGTCCATCAGTGCCCGATAGGCTCGCAAGATCTAGTGGCACTCGGGCAAATTTCGGCAGTGCGTGCCCACTTTCTTCCAGAGGAATGACACAGCGTCCAGACGCAAGACATCCGCTCCCACAAAAGTCCCGGTACCGGTCGTCCCTGGCGCGTGCAGCCCGGGCCCACTCGTGCTCGGCCGCGGTGTGGTTCATTACAAAGTCTAACGTCAGGAGGATGTCCGCCTTGCGGAGGTCTCCTCCCAGGGCTCGTCGAGGCGACGAAGAACCTCCGGACGCTCCTGGAATCCTTCGACAGCGCCTCGTACCGACTCCTTAGATGGTCTCGGAGTCGTCTCAGTGCACGATCTGGCTCCCACGTCTCGGAGGCGATTTCAATGGGTCACGGGGTCATGGAACGGATAGATCGTTGCAACGAGTACGGGCAAACTGAACGGAGCTACCCTCCTCCTGCAGGAATCTTGCACACGGGCGCCCCTTTGTTTTGGACAGTCACACATCTAAGAAATAAACCCGCCCTTCAGATCACAACACAGCAACTTATGTCAGAAACTCCGACTCGATCGCTTCCGACGAACGGGCCACTGTAATGAGAGAGAAGAGAGATAGACGAATTGAAATCGATTACATGAATTCAGCCAAGAGACGAATCAAATATCGGTTGCCCGATGCTATTTCCTGCCTTTTGAGTCGGAAAGGGCAGATTTCATCTATAATGTGATATTCCGATGAATAGAAAAGCGCTTCCAACGCTCCTCTTGACGAACTTCCATGAATTGTCTATCGAGTTAATGAAAACGTTATTATTCAGGACTCTCGGTTCGCGCCCCGGGGACCGGCTCCCGGGAGACGGCCTGGAGCCCTTTCCGCGTTCTGTCTCACACAAATGATTTCAGGCTTATGATTTGCGAGGTGTTACCGACTCAGCGACAAACCTTTCACCACATCAGTGTGCTCGCGCTGCTATTCGCCTTCGGTGTGCTTTTCTTCCCCGCAGAAGCGTTGGCCCAGGACACCGGAACCGTGACGGGCAGAATCGTCGACCAAGAGCAGAAGCCGCTTCCCGGGACCCAGGTCGTCGTGGTGGGCACGCAGCGCGGGAGTGTGACGGGCAGCGACGGTCAGTACCAAATCTCGGGCGCCCCCACAGGTCAGATTGATGTTCGGGCCCAGTTCGTGGGCTATCAGGCCCAGACGAAATCGGTGACCGTCAACGCCGGAGAGACCGTAACCGTAGATTTCCAGTTGGCTCCTGACCTGCTTCAGATGGAGGAGGCGGTCGTCACGGGATCGTTCAAGGAGCGGTCGAAAATGGAGTCGAGCGTCGCGGTCACAACCCTCAACTCAGCAAAGCTCGAGCAGCAGAACGCCCAGAGCATTTCGGACCTGATGAAAGCGGTCCCAGGGATGTGGGTCGAAAGCTCGGGGGGACAGGGGGGCAACAACGTTTTTACGCGCGGATTGCCTTCCGCCGGTAAGCTCACCTTCGTGGAGCTAGAGTATAACGGACTGCCGGTTCTGGAAGGAAATGATCTCGACTTCGGCAATACCGATCAGTTCTTCCGCTCCGACAAGACAATCCGTACGATGGAGTCTGTGCGCGGGGGTACGGCATCGATTTTTGCGGCGAGCGCCCCGGCCGGCATCATGAACTTCCGTAGCAAGACCGGCGGCGCTGAACTCGGGGGCGTTGTGCAGCTTGAGGCCGGGACTGCCGCTGAGGGCCGCCCCGGACGGCTGCGAACCGACTTCAATATCGGTGGGCCGATGGGCGAGGACTGGCGCTTCAACGCCGGTGGGTTCTACCGCTTCGACGAAGGCGTACGCGACCCAGGCTTCACCGCCAACAAAGGCGGACAGATCTCAGCCAACGTGACGCGCTTTCTCGACGATGGGTACATCCGCGCCTACGGCCGGTACATGAACGACCAGAACACATTCTACCTGCCGCTTCCGCTCCAAGACCCAAGCGATCCCGAAGGCATTCCGGGCGTGGACGCCAATTACGGCACGTTGACAAGCCTCGATGCATCGAACGTCCGCGTCCCGGGCCCGAACGCAACGACCGGGGACCCGAACTACGTGTCCCGGGATCTTACCGACGGAATCCACTCGAAGGTGCGCTCCGCTCAGGTCGACCTCGTCCTAGACATCACCGACCGCCTTTCACTCGAAAACAAGGCGAAGGTAATGCGGACCGACATGAGCTTCAACGCAGCCTTCTCGCTGGGTTCACTGACGCTAAAGGGCGCAGAGGCCTTCGCCCAGAATATCGCGGCGAATAACAGTAACGTGTCCTCGGTGCAGGACTTTCAGTACACCTTTGCCAGCTCCGGAGAGTCGCTCTCGCAGGCGCAGCTCAGTGACATCAATGGCAATGGCCTCGTCACCCAGGTTGGCTGGTGGCATGTTACGAACGACCTGAGCGGCTTCATTGAAGAGATGGAGCTGACCTACGAGACGGAAACGAACTCGCTCACCGGAGGCCTCTACTTTAGCCAGTACCGGCGCGACGAGCTCTGGCACTGGAACAACATGCTGATGGAGGTAGCCAACACGCCGCGCAAACTGGACCTCACGGTGACCGACAATCAGGGAGAAACCTACGAGGTGACGCAGAACGGCTTCACCCAATACGGCACCACTCATGCACGGAGTTCGGGAACGGCTACGATCCTGGCGGGCTACGTCGGCGACGAGTGGCAGGCAACCGAGAAACTGCGCGTCGACGTCGGCGCTCGCCTCGAGAAAAGCGTTTTTCGGGGCCGCAGTGGCGGTACGAAGCGGATTAACATCGACGGCGACCCGAACACTCTTTACGACAACGGGGTGGGTGTGGACAACAACTCCTTCCAGACCTTTAACCACAGCGAAACCGAGTGGGCTCTCTCGGGCGGCCTGAACTACCGTCTCAACGACGCATATGCGGTGTTCGGTCGTTTCAGTCGCGGGTTTCACATGCCCGACCTCGATGCCTTCCGGGGCGGCCCGGCGGATCCCCCGACTACGACGGTCCTGCAGGGAGAACTCGGTGTAAAGGTCAACAATCCGCGCTTTGGCCTCTTCGCCACACTCTTCTGGAGCCAGTTGTTGGACCAAACCTTCAGCGACCAGTCGGGCCCGAACAATTCAACGGTCACAAAGACCCGAGACACCGAAGCCCCCGGCGTCGAGATCGAGTTCAACAGCCAGTTCGGCAACTTCTCGGGCGATATCACCGCGACGCTCCAGAACCCGACCTACACAGACCAGACACTGGTGCTGCCTTCGGGCGAGTCGATTAATTTGGACGACAACCGAATTCCGCGTCAGCCGCGCTATCTGGTGTCGGTCAACCCACGCTACGACCTGGGGGTCGCTGAACTCGGCGTCACACTCCGCTACAATGATAGCCGGTACACTACCGACGCCAACAACGCGCTCAAGCTGGAGGACTACTACGAGCTCAACGCCAGTGTCTCGACGACACAAGGACCGGTGACCGTGAAGCTGGCCGGCTCGAACCTCACCAACTCAGTCGGCCTCACCGAGGGCAATCCTCGCACCGGCACCATAAGTGGTGGGGGCCCGACCAGCGATATCTTCCAGGCCCGGCCCATTCTGGGACGGCGCTTTAACCTGTCCCTGACCTACGACTTCTAGGCTCAGATCCTGGACTCTACCAGAACGTGGAGTCCCTCGGGCCGCAGCACACACGAGAGGCCCCGGCGCCCTTGCGATCCCGTCGGGGCGTCGGGGCCTTCTCTATTTCTCTTCGTTGTGTCACGAGCGTTCCTTTTCCTGCCGACTGGTTTGCTCATACGCCCCCGCGACCTGCTTCATGCCTGAGTTCGAGTTATTCCCGATTGATATCGTCATGGTGGCGGTCTATGTCGTCGTCATCGTGGGGATTGGTTTCTACGTGTCGCAGCACCAGGAATCCACGGACGACTACTTCCTCGCGGGGCGGTCGCTTACCTGGAGCATCATTGGGTTCTCCCTCTTCGCCTCGAACATGTCCACCAGCAGTCTCGTGGGCATGGCCGGGGACGCGTACGCGTACGGTATTGCCGTCTACAACTACGAGTGGATGGCGGCGCTCGTGCTCATCATTTTCGCCGTCTTCTTCCTGCCGTTCTACCTGCGGGCGGAGGTGTTTACGATGCCGGAGTTTTTGGAACGGCGCTACGACGCCCGCTCACGGTACTACTTCTCAGCCGTCACTGTCCTCGGCAACATCATTATCGACACCGCCGGGGCCCTCTACGCCGGGGCGTTGATCATCCAGATCATCTACCCGGAGTTTCCGATGTGGCAGTCGGTGGTCATCCTGGCGGTCCTGTCCGGCCTCTACACGATCGCGGGGGGGTTGGAGGCAGTCGTCTACACGGACGTCATTCAGGCGGTGCTGCTAATCGGGGCCTCCATCGTGGTCTCCATCATCGCATTCAATCAGGTGGGCTCCTGGCAGGCAGTGGTCGAGGCGACTCCGCCAGATATGCTAAGCCTGATCCAGCCGATCGACGACCCCGTGCTGCCATGGCCCGGCCTCATCACGGGCGTCTTCCTGCTCGGCTTCTATTTTTGGGGCACCAACCAGTTTATGGTGCAGCGGACCCTCGGCGCCAAGGATCTGGACCACGGGCGCTGGGGCGCCCTGTTTGCCGGGCTTCTCAAGGTGCCGGTTATTTTCATCATGGTGCTACCCGGCACCTTCGCGCGGGTCCTATACGGCCCCGAAGCCATCGAGACCCCCGACATGGTCTTCCCTACGATGTTGTTCGACCTGCTGCCCCTGGGCATCCGGGGCCTCGTGCTCGCGGCCCTAGTGGCCGCCATTATGTCGAGCGTGGACTCGACGCTGAACTCCGCCTCCACCCTCGTCACAATGGACTTCGTGAAGAAGTGGCGCCCAAACGTCGACAACCGCACGCTGGTGATCGTGGGACGGGTGGTGACGGGCATCTTCATGCTGCTGGCAGCGGCGTGGGCCCCCGTAATTCTTGACTTTCCGTCGCTCTGGCAATATTTGCAAACCGTTCTGGCCTACCTCAGTCCGCCGGTAGTGGCGTGCTTTGCACTCGGCCTGTTCTGGACGGGGGCCAACCGACACAGCTCGATTGCCGGGCTCGTAGTGGGTCACGTCGCTGCCGTGGGTTTGGCACTCGCCGAGTGGCTGATTCCTGGGTTCGGGATCCAGTTTCTCTACCTTCCCCCCATTCTGTTCACCGTGAGCGCAATCACGATCGTCGGTGTGAGCCTCGCGGGCCCGGCCCCCGACCCGGCCACCGTGGACGAATATACGTGGAATCCTACCCACATCGAACGCGAGATGGAGCACATGGCGCAGTTCCCATGGTACAAAAATTTCTTCGTACAGTCCGCGGCCCTCCTCGTCATGATCGGAGTTGTCCTTGCACTCTTTTGGTGACGCCGTGCGTCTCTGCTTTCCTGCCTCCCTCTCGGTCCGACATGATCCGGTGAGGAGGGGCCCATCCGCCTCCGAAAACCGGGAAAAGCAGGACGACGCGCTGCCGCTTGTTGCACAATGACGATTCAATCTCATGGCCACGCTGAAGGATGTTGCCCAACAAGCCGACGTTTCCGTGTCCACAGTCTCGCGGGTCTTCAACAACCCCGAAAAGGTGCGCCGGTCAACCCGTGAGCGCGTCCGCAAAGCGGCCAACGACCTCGGCTACAAGCCCAGCCGCGTCGCGCGCCGTCTTCGCCTCCAGGAGGGAGAAGCGAACCTCCTCGGGCTCGTCATTCCCGACATCCAAAACCCGTTTTTTGCCGACGTTACCCGCGGCGTCGAAGACGTGGCGCGAGACCGTGACTACGCCCTCATCCTCAGCAACTCCGACGAGGACCCGGACAAGCAGCGCGTAGCCATCGACACGCTCAAGACCGA
>CAJXKO010000090.1 GCA_913055845.1 uncultured Bacteroidota bacterium
ATGCGACTGACCGACGAGGAAAAAGCCGTTCGCCGTGAGATCGAAGACTGGCAGCACGCCGACGCCTCCGTGGCCTCCCAGGCCATGGACTGGGCGATGCGGCCGGTGGACTGGGCCGTGGAACAGGTCGTCTCGCCCGACCGGATGGACCAGGTGACGGAGCGCATCGAGCAGTTTCTGTCCACCTTGAGCGACGCCTCGGAGTGGACCCACGAGGCGGACGACATTCTTGCGGCGGCCGAGGATCGAGGAATCCCGGCCGACTCGGTACGGGACCTCCGCAACCGCCCCATTGCCGACCTCGACGATCTGGCCCGCAGCCGCTTCCGGCAGAATACCATTCTCGCGGCGCTGGGCGGGGGCGGCACCGGGCTCGCCGGCACGGCCTTTGTCGCCGCCGATATTCCGCTTCTCTTCACTATCAACCTGCGCCTCATTCAGCAGATCGCGGCCAGCTACGGCTTTTCGCTGGAGGGGCCCATGTTTCGGCCGCTCGTGCTGTCGATCTTCAACGTGGCGGCATCCGGCGGGCGCGAGGCGCGCAACGAGGCGCTACGCGAGGTGAGCGTGGCCGCGGCGGCGTTTGCCGACGACCTCGACTACGCGGGGCGCGTGTCCGGCACCTTCCGCGACCAGAACCGCCACGTCCCGCGCGAGATTGCAAAGACGCTCCTGGAGCGCAAGCTGGGGCAGACCGTGCCGCTGGCCGGGGCCGCCGTGGGTGCGGGGGTAAACTACTGGTTTACCACGCAAACCGCCGAGTCGGCCTTCATGTGCGCCCGGGCGCTGTATCTGGACTGGAAGGAACGACGTTAACTTCTTGGGGGAAGGGGTAGGAGGTAAGAGAGAAGAGGGGATCGGCTGCTTGTTTCAATGCAGCGAGCCATTCACGTCGGGGCGCGGCTCTGTTGAAAGCTATCGGGATCTGGAGGTGTGGCAGCGGGGGATTGTGCTCGTGGAGGGGGTGTATGTGGTCACCGACGAATTCCCTGATCAGGAGCAGTACGAACTGACCCCGCAACTGCGTCGGGCCGCGGTGGCAATTCCATCGAATATTGCCGAGGGCTGGGGATACAGTTCGCGCGATGAATACGTGTATTACCTTGAGCAGGCCCGGAGCTCGTTGCTGGAGGTGGAGACGCAAATCATTATCGCGGAGCGCCTGTCGTACATGACAGAAGAAACGCGAAACGAACTCCTCCAGAAGACCACTACGGAAAGCAAAATGCTCCTCTCCCTCATGCGCTCCCTCCAGTCGTAAGCCCGCTCCCGTCACCCCCTACCTCTTACCCACCACCTGTTCCCCGTGCTCGTTGCCATTGTCGGACGGCCGAACGTCGGCAAGTCCACCCTTTTCAACCGCCTCACCGGCTCGCGCCAGGCCATTGTCGATGATACGCCCGGTGTCACGCGCGACCGCGTCTACGGCGAGGCCGAGTGGAAAGGGCACACCATCCCCCTCGTCGATACGGGGGGCTACGTCCCGCGCTCCGACGACCCCTACGAGCGGGCCATCCGCGAGCAGGCCGAGATTGCGCTCGAAGACGCCGACGTCATCCTCTTCGTAGTGGACGTGACGACGGGGATCACCGAAGTTGATCAGGAGATTGCGAATGTGCTCCGCCAGGCGGACGCGCCCGTCATGGTCGTGGCCAACAAGGCGGACAACCAGGAGCGAGAGTGGGCGGCGAGTGAGTTCTACCAGCTCGGCCTGGGAGACATCTATCCCGTGAGCAGCACCAACAAGCGGGGCGTGGACGACATGATGCGTGAGCTCGTAGGCCGGCTGCCCGGTACGGAGGAGGCGGCGGACGAGGACCGCGTGCGCATCTCCCTCGTGGGAAAGCCCAACGTGGGCAAGTCGTCCCTCGTCAACGCCACGCTCGGCTTCGACCGCGCCATTGTCACCGAGACGCCGGGCACCACGCGCGACACGGTCCAGTCGCTGGTGCAGTACGAGGACCGCGAGCTGATGCTCGTGGACACGGCGGGGATGCGGAAGCGCTCTAAGACGGAGGGGGTGGAGTTCTACGCCACCGTCCGCAGCGAGCGGGCCATCAAGGCGGGCGATGTGTGCGTGCTCGTCCTTGACGCCACCGAGGAGCTGCACAAGCAGGACCTCAGTGTGCTCAACCAGGTCAATGAGCACAAGAAGGGCATGGTGATTGCCGTCAACAAGTGGGACCTCGTGCCCAAGGACGACGGGACGATGAAGCAGTACACAAAGTACCTGAAGCAGTATCTCGGTCGACTCGACCACGTGCCCATCGTGTACGTCTCCGCCGTCACCAAGCAGCGGGTGTATGCACTGCTGGACAAGGCCCTGGAGGTGGCGGAGGAGCGCGAGAAGCGCGTCCAGACGAGCGCCCTAAACGACGCGGTACAGGCGGCCATGAAGGAAAAGCACCCGCCCACCACGAGCAGCGGGGCGTTCGTCAACATCACCTACGCGACGCAGGTGCGCGAGGCCCCGCCCGTGTTTGCGTTCTTCGCCAACCATCCCGAGGGAATTCGAACCGACTACAAGCGGTATCTGGAGGGGAAGCTGCGGGACGCATTTGGATTCGAGGGCGTACCGCTGACGCTGGTGTTCAAAGAGAAGTGAGGGTATTGGATCATTTTGTCACTTCCTGTTTCGGTTGCCCCAGGAGTGGAGCCTTTTCGAAAAGGAGACCGTGGCATACGAAAAGAAACTAGGTTAGGGCTTCCGGACACCTACGGGGCTTGGCCTGTATGAAAGGTGATAGATGATCATTCTTCCCGCGTTGGCGCGGCGGCCCCGGCAGGGCGTCGCAGAGGATCAAGGCACATGGCATCCACTGATCTCAGTGATTTGAAAGACCGATCCGAGCGAATCCGGTTGGGGCGCAAGGCGCGTGCCTACCTCGTCCATCTCTTCACGGCGTCGGGGGTGGCGTTTGCCTTTCTGGCCATGGCCGAGGTCATCCAGGCCGACCTGGATCCGCGATGGGTCTTCGGGTGGCTTACGCTGGCGGTGTTCATCGACGCGGCCGACGGGCCCCTGGCACGAGCGTGGGACGTGAAGCTGTACGCATCCCGCATCCTCGGAAAAACCATTGACCTGATCGTCGACTACCTCACGTTCACGTTCATTCCGCTCATCCTCGTCTGGCGGATGGACTGGCTGCCTGGGTGGGACGGGCTCTGGGTGGTGCTCGCCATGGTGGCCAGCCTCTTTGGGTTTGCCAATACGTCGGCGAAGCAATCCGGGGAGGGGTTCTTCCTGGGCTTCCCGTCGTACTGGAATGTGGTGGCGTACTACGTGGGCTTGCTCGCCGTAGAGTTTGGGGCCACAGGGGCGTACGTATCACTGGGGGCTGTACTCGTGCTCGCCGTGCTCACCCTGGTTCCGGTGCGCTTCGTGTACCCCAACGCGGCCCCGTCGCCGTGGCGCGCCGTCGTGACTGTGGGCGGCGTTGCGTGGCTGGGGCTTCTCCTGGCACTGCTGCCCACGTTTCCCGAGCTGCCCGCCTGGGGGGGCGATTGGGTGCTGTGGGTGTCCTTCATCTACCCGGCCTTCTACTTCGGGCTCTCCGGCTGGCTCGACCGGGCGAGCCGCTAGGGGGTGGGGGCTACGACCGGTCCATCTGTTGGAGCCGCGTCGTGATGTCGTCCACCACCACGTCTAGGGAGGTGCCCAGCCGGGACACGAGCGCCGAGTAGTTGGTGACGGACCATCCCGACTCCTCGTGCCGGGTTGTATGGCGGGCCAGCACCGTCTCGTCCTCTGGGTGTAGAAGCGTCCACTGCACAACGACCCGCGAGTGTCCCTTCGGGGGGGGATCGTCCTCGTCCGCTTCTGGGTCGATGGGGGGACCCACGCCCTCGAACCGAAGCACGTGTAGCTGGAGAATAAAGTCGAACGTGGCACCAGGGGACCAGGGCACCACCTCTGCCGAGCGAATGCCAGGTTGGGCCTCCAGGCCCGTGGCCACCCTTCGTCCGATGCCTCGATCCAAGTCTTCCCCCCACCGGTGAAACTCAGAAAATTGAATCTCGTGGGGGCCACGCCGCGTCACGATGCGTGTGGCGTCAAGGTACGCGGCGAGGCGAGGCTGTCGGAGGCCCACCGTGAGGCCGGTCGTATCCGTGGGGGACTCGTCGTTGGGGCGCGCGTCGGGCTGCGGGGCGTCGCCAAGGAGGTAGTACGTGGCGTCGCTTGCGCGCGGCTCCAACAGGCGCACGCAGCCGGTCACCGACAGGCCGAGAAGGCCGGCGGCGACGGCCCAGAGGACAAGCACGCGGAGGCGGGGTGGAGGCATAACGGAAGCCATGCGACTACTGCTGCTGGTTCGGGGGCGGGGGTTCTTCCCGGCCGCGGATAAACATGCTGGGATTGCGCTCCAGCGACTGGATGAGTACGCGGAGGGCCTTGGTGGCCTCCGACAGGTTGGCAAGGGCCTCCTGCATCTGGTAGCCCATGCCCGAGTCGGTGGACAGGGTCTGGTCCACCCGTTCCATGGTGCGGCGCATCTGCTGCAGGGTGGCCCGGAGCTCTTTGCCGGTTGCCTTGACCTCCTCGGCCGTAGGATCTACGCTCTGATCGAGCTGCTGGATGAGCTGCCGGGCATCGCCGATCGTGGTGCGGAGCTGCTCGGTGGCCTTCGGCAGGTCGCGCAGGGCGGCGCGCATGTTCTCGGACTCGACGACCGCCTGCACCGATTCGATCGTGGCGAGCACCTCGCGGTTAATCTCGGCGGCATCGAGCTGCTCTAACTTGTCGTTGGCGTTGACCAGGAAGGTGACGAGGTTCTCGTTGATCTGGGTGACGTCGAACTGGCGCAGATCCGTCACGAGGCCCGAGGCCCCTTCGCCCAGTTTGGCGAGGGGCGAGAGTTCAGTCGGAATTTCGAGCCGCTGGTCGCGGGCCGTGGTGTAGGCGACCGTGTCGGGGTCTGAGACGTACGTGAGCTCCACGTACAGCTTCCCGGTCACGATGCTCTCAAGTTGCAGTTGGGCCCGCAGTCCCGCCTCGATCTGCTCACGAAGGAGCGCCGGATCGTCCAGGTCGAGCGGGGCGCCGGTCGTGTCCGTCACCGGCTCCAGGTCGATTGCGTACCGCACTGGCACCTGAAACGTCTCGTTCTCGAGGTCCACGCGCAGCTTGATATCGGTGACCTCCCCGATGGGCACGCCCTTGAATTTGACGGGGGCTCCCACATCGAGCCCGTTCACCGACTCGTCGAAATAACTGATGAACGTCGTCCGCTGCTCGAAGAAGTGGCCTGAGCCGAGGGCGGCCACGCCGGCGACGGCCAGCGCAATGGCCCCGAGGACGAAGAGGCCGATGAGCGTCGGGTTGGCGCGTTGACTCATAGGAGGGCGTACGGGAGAGATGAGCGAGGGACCCAGCGACGGCGAGGCATCAGTGCGGCTCTGCGTCGAGGGACCGCGTCAGAAACTGGTACACGCGCTGATTCGGAGGGTTGCGCCGGAGGTCCTCGGGCGGCCCGAGGGCGCTCATGGTCTTGGTTTCGATGTCGAGGTAGAGCGTGCGGTCGGCAATCGTAAAGATGCTTTCGAGGTCGTGACTCACCACCACGATGGTGGTATTGAGGCTGTCGCGCAGTTGCAGTATCAGGTCGTCGAGGCGGCGGGCGCTGATGGGGTCGAGGCCCGAGGTGGGCTCGTCGAAAAACAGCACGTCGGGATCGAGCGCAGTGGCGCGGGCCAAGGCGGCGCGTTTCTGCATGCCACCGCTAATCTCGTGGGGGTAAAAGTCTTCGAATCCGCGCAGGCCAACGAGAGCAAGCTTGAGCGAGACGATGCGCTGGATGTCGTCGTCCGAGAGGGCGGTGTGCTCGTCGAGCGGCAGGGCCACGTTCTCGGCAAGGGTCATGGTGCTCCAGAGCGCGTCCTCCTGGTAGAGCACCCCCATCTCGCGCAGCATGGCCGCCCGTTCCGCTTCGGAGAGCGACCAGAGGTCGCGGCCCTGGACCCGGACAGTGCCTTCGCTCGGCTTCATGAGTCCGATGAGATGCTTCAAGAGCGTGCTCTTGCCCGATCCACTTCCGCCCATGATGACGAAGATCTCGCCCGGGTGGATGTCGAAAGTCAGGTCCCGCATGACCACGAACGACCCGAAGGCGAGAACGAGGTCCTCTGCCGAAAGAACGGGAACGTCGGTGTCGGTGGGCATTGGGAGGGGGGAGAACGAACCGGCTTGTGGAAGGGGGGCGGTGTCTTCTTGGCTGCGCGTTTGTCTTTTCAGGCGTCCATACGGTCTTAGATTTGAAGAACGGCGGCGGCCCAGTCGATGACGGCGTTGGCGAACACGATGAGGATGATGCCGGTGACCACGGCGGAGGTGGTGGCCTGGCCCACCGCCGAGGCGTCGTCGCCCGTTTGCATCCCCCGCATGCATCCGGCGAGGCCGATAATGCCGCCGTACACGACCGCTTTAAAGATCCCGATGAGGCCGTCGCTAAGCACGACCGGTTCCAGCAGGCCCGTGAGGAACTGCGTGGTCGTCAGGTCCAGCATGGAGACGGCCACGGCCATGCCGCCGAGAATGCCAATCACATCGGCGTAGAGGGTGAGCATGGGGAGGGCAAGCACCACCGCCAGGATGCGTGGGGTCACCAGAAAATCGATCGGCGAGATGCCGAAGGTTTCCAGCGCGTCGATTTCCTCGCCCACCTTCATGCTGCCCAGCTCCGCCGCGAAGGCGGCGCCCGTACGACCGGTCATGATGATGGCCGTCATGAGGGCGCCCAGCTCGCGCAGCATGCCGTAGCTCACGAGGTACGACACGAAGTATTCCGCCCCGAACCGCCGCAGCACCACTGCGCCCAGGAACGCCACAATGAGCCCCACGAGGAGGCTAATGATGGTGACGATGGGGAGGGCCGAGGCGGTGCTCGACTGCAGCGCCACCCCGAAGGTGCGCCACCGCATGCGTCCACGCCCAACAAGAATAGCGACGAGACTGCGGAGGGCCTGGCCCAGAAAGGTAATGAACGCGACCGCCTCGTCGTACGCGCGCAGTCCCCACTCGCCCAGTCGTGCGAGGAGGGCGGGCGTCTCGGCGCTCTGGGCCGTGTCCTCCTCCGGTACAGCCTGGGACAGAGCGACGAGCCGGGCCAGTGAGTCGGGGAGCGTATCGGTGTGCACCTCCAGGTCATGGGCCTGGCCGTATTCCACCGTCTCGTATAGGAACGTGAGGAGGCTGCTGTCCCAGGTCCCCAGCCCCGAGGTGTCGAATGCGACGGCCCGCACAGGGCTCGACGGCGCGGCGTTCGCCACCACCGCCTGAATGTCGGGCAAGGAGCGGTCGAGCGTCCAGTCGCCCGTAGGCCGCACGACCAGAGTGCCGTCGCTGTAGCGGGTGTCGACCTGCATCGAAGGACAAAAGCAGAGCGAATTTACTTCGGAAACGGTCACGCCTGAGAATCCGGCACGTTCCCGGGATCGTCACATTTTGGGCTGGAGACGGGTGCATTCCCGAGGTTGTGCCGGTTCCGAGGCCCCCGTGGATGGCCCTGTTGCATTCCCGAGCGCGGTCCAAGATTTTAAATGTACACTCCCAAATCCTTGAGACCGTCGATCCGGTGTGGAGTGATCGCCGCGTTCTCCCATCCCCATTGCCGTTGCCCCCATGGTTGCTCGTCTCCTCCGCCGTTGTGCGCTGTTCCTACTCGTCGCTGTCCTGGTGCGCCCCGCGGTGGCGCAGGAGGACCCGACCCGCCTTCTCCGCCAGCCCACCGTCAGCCAGAACCACATCGTGTTCGTCCACGCGGGCGAACTGTGGCGCGTAAGCCCCGACGGGGGCGACGCCGAGCGGCTCACCAGCTTCCCCGGTGTGGCCTCTCACCCTCGCCTCTCCCCCGAGGGTGAACAGGTCGCGTTTTCCGGCGAGTACAACGGGCAGACGGACGTCTACGTGGTGCCGGTGGAGGGGGGCACGCCGGAACGCCTCACCTGGCACCCTAGCACCGACGAGGTGCAGGGGTGGGCGCCGGACGGCACCCGCGTGCTCTTCACCTCCGGCCGCGACAGCGCCCCCGCCGCCTACGACCGCTTCTGGACCGTTTCGCCGGACGGCGGAAAGCCCACAGCCCTCCAGATTCCGCGGGCCGACGTAGGCCGCTACGGGCCGGATGGTGAACGAATGGTCTACCAGCCCATCGCACGCTGGCAAAACCACTGGCGTGGTTATCGGGGTGGGCAAACCCATCCCCTCTGGATCATCAACCTCGACGACTACGGCGTTACCGAGATTCCCTTCGAAGGGGGCATCGACACGCGGCCGTTCTGGGTGGGCAACACCGTCTACTTTATCTCCGACCGCACGGACATGGTGCGCAATGTGCACGCCTACACCCTGGGCGGCGAGTCGGTGCGCGCGCTCACAAGCCACACCGAGTTCGACGTGAAGACGATGGGCGCCACCGAGGGGACGCTCGTCTACGAGCAGGCCGGGCGGCTTCATCGCCTCGACCTCGCCTCCGGCGAGACCACGACGCTGGACATCACGGTGCAGGGAGATTTTCCGTGGACGCAGCCGCAATGGAAGGACGTGGGCGACAATGTCATGAGCGCCGGCCTGTCCCCTACTGGCGTCCGTGCCGTCTTTGGCGCCCGCGGGGAGGTCTTTACCGTGCCCGCTGAGGAGGGCGACTGGCGAAACCTCTCGGAGACGCCCGGCCACGCGGACCGCTTCCCGGCGTGGTCGCCGGACGGGCAGCAGGTAGCCTGGTTCTCGGACCGCAACGGTGAGTATCAGCTCATGGTTGGGCCGCAGGACGGGCAGGAGCCCCCCCGAGCCATCAACCTGCCACCCTCCTTCTACTACCGTCCACAGTGGTCGCCCGACGGCACGCACGTGCTTTTCACCGACGCCGACCGCAACCTGTGGCTCCTGGAGGTCGCGTCGGAGGAGCTGACGAAGGTGGACTACGACCTCTACGCTCATCCACAGCGCTCACTCAACCCCGAGTGGTCGCCCGACGGCGACTGGATTGCCTACTCGAAGCGCATGCACAACCAGTTCCGCACCATCTACGCCTACTCGCTGGAGCGGGACACAAGCCTCGCCGTCACCAACGGCATGGCCGACGCGGTGCATCCGGCCTGGGACAAGAGCGGCGACTACCTCTACTTCATGGCCAGCACCGACTACGGCCTGAACACGGGCTGGCTCGACATGAGCGCGTACGAGCGCGACGCCGAACGTGGGCTCTACCTCGCCGTGCTCGACGCCGACGACCCGTCGCCCCTGCTTCCGGAGAGCGATGAGGAGCCGGTGAGCGGGGACGGAGAGGACGAAGAGGAGGCAGACGATGGGGAGGAGAATGGGGATGTGCAGATCGATCCCGAGGGCCTCGACCAGCGCATCCTGTCGCTCGACGTGCCGGTGAGCACCTACAGCGGCCTTCACGCCGCCACCGAAGGCACCCTCTTCTTCGGCGAAACCGGCGGCGACCAGCCGGGCTTGCAGCTCCACCGGTATCGGCTCGACGAGGACGAGGCGCAGCCGTACCTGAACGGGGTCACAGAGTTTGCCGTGTCCCACGACGGGCAGAAGGCCCTCTACCAGGCCCGTGGGCAATGGGGCATTGTCGAGACGGGCGGCAGTCCGTCCGTCGGGGACGGGGCGATCGACGTGTCGGGGCTGGAGATGAAGGTAGACCCCAAGACCGAGTGGGCACAGCTCTTCGAGGAAGCCTGGCGTCTCTACCGCGACTACCTCTACGTAGAGAACTACCACGGGCTCGACTGGGATAACATTCGAGCCCTCTACGAGCCGTGGCTCGACGATGTCCACCACCGGAGCGACCTCAATTACCTGCTCGCCAACATGATTGGGGAGCTCTCCCTGGGCCACACCTACGTGGGAGGCGGCGACATGCCCGAGATCGAGGGACCCGGCACGGGGTTGCTTGGGGCCGATCTCGAAGCCGAAAACGGGCGCTACCGTTTCGTCCGCATCTACGACGGGGAAAGCTGGAACCCGGACCTCCGCGCCCCGCTCCGCGCACCGGGTCTCGACGTAAGCGAGGGGGATTACCTCATCGCCGTCGATGGTGAGTCGCTGACCGCCGATATGAATCCGTATCGTCTCTTTGAGGGACAGGTCGACCGGCAGGTCACGCTGCTCGTAAACGACGATCCGGCCCGGGAGGGCGCGCGCGAGGTGACCGTGGTGCCGGTGGGCAGCGAGGCAGGCCTCCGCACGCAAGCCTGGGTCGAGGACAACCGCCGCCGCGTGGCGGAGGCGTCCGACGGCCAGCTCGGCTACGTGTGGGTGCCGAACACCGCCCAGGCCGGCTACGAAAACTTCAACCGCTACTACTTCTCGCAGCAGGACCGCGACGGCATCATCATCGACGAGCGGTTCAACGGCGGCGGCTCGGCGGCGGACTACATGATCGACGTGATGGCACGCGACCTGCATGGCTTCTTCAACAATCCCATCGGCGACCGCGACCCGTTCACTACGCCCGGCGCGGGCATCTGGGGGCCCAAGGTGATGGTGACCAACGAGGCAGCCGGGTCGGGCGGCGATCTCCTGCCCTATATGTTCAAGCGCGAGGACTTGGGCCCCACCGTGGGGCGTACCACGTGGGGCGGTCTCGTGGGCATCTGGGATACTCCGCCCCTCATTGATGGGGGGTACCTGACCGTGCCGCGCGGCGGCTTCTACGACCTCGATGGCGAATGGGCCGTGGAAAATGAGGGCGTGGCGCCCGACATTCGGGTCATCCAGCGGCCGCGGGCGGTCATCGACGGGGCCGACCCGCAACTTGACCGGGCCGTGGAGGCGGCCCTGGAGCGCCTGCCGGACGACGATCCGGTCCTGCCCGAGCCCGCTCCCCCCACCCCGGCCCCGCGAGGACAGCAGTAGCCGGGGGCGGCTACAATCAGGGAGCGCGAGCCCGAATGGCTCGTGTCCACGACTTTTGGCCCTGTTCAGGCATGGCTACGGGGCCTAGTACGGATCCACGACAAAGCACCCGGACCGTCCCCTGCTGTTCTGAGCCCCTGAACCTGTCCTTGGCTACGACCCGCCCCGTGGTCGCCAATGGCCCAAAACGCACACTCAGATGCGCCGAAAGCGGGGCGTCAAGCAATAAATTTGCCCCGTACCGCATCGGAAGATTTCCCAAAAGGCAACCCGGACGTTCCGGATTGTCGGGGGCTGGGGGAGTGGGGTAGGTTGTTGTGTCCCACACTGCCCTTTGTTCGTGTCCGGCCCGGGCTCATGCGTGCTTTAGACCTCGTTCATTTCGAAGGCAAGTGGACGGCCAAAGAGCGAAACCTCGTGGCCGCTGCGGTGGAGAACGTGGAGGGTGCGGGGCGTTCGTATCCGGAGGGCCCGGGCGATCCGTGGATTATGCTCCGTCGAGACCTGGACAGCGAAACGCTCTACATGGCCTCACGCCTGTGGGAGAATGGGGTCTTCGTCGGACGAAGTGCCTCCGTGCTCGCCGACGAGATTCGTCGGCGCGTTCTCACGAATTGAGGCGTTCCCCCGGATCCGGCGACCCTAGGGGCATCCCGGAAGGGGCTCGGAGGCCTGGTCACGAAGCGTGGGCAGGCATGAAGGGACCGTCGGGGCGAGCGCGGGGGAAGAGACGCGGGGACTCCCTGGGGCAGAACGTGGTACTTCCGGAACTTGCAGACTGCACAGCCCATCCCCGACGCACCTGAGACTTCTGTTCCCCATGGATAGCTACGCATCGTCTCCCCACCGCGACACACGAGCCCTCCGCGACCGCATTGCCGATGTGGTGTACCAGAGTTTCCGTCGGGCCCTTGCCGACCGGTGCGACGACCGGCACGGGCTGGACGTGACGACGGACCGCACGACGACCGGGCAGTCTACGCAGTTGGGCCTCCAGTGTGGCGATCGGGGGGAAATGACCGCGAGCCTCACGGTGCAGCACGTTGGGGGGAACGTCTACGACGTCCACTGCGCGATCGATGGCGGGCCTTCGAAGAAATTTGTGTACTGCCTCGCCGGCGGAGCCAGCCCGGACACTGGACTCGCGTTGGTTCCGCGTCTGGGACGAGAGATTGCGGGCTTCGTGCTCGATGCCCTGGAGCGATCCCTTGGGCGTGAAGGCCTCCAACTCGAGTGAGGGCGACCGAGGGCTCCCCAAGGACGCGTCGTCGATTCTGTCCGGGGGGCTCGATTGTGGGCATAGCGTCGGCCCGCCAAGCCTGCAGCGACGAGGGGCAAATGATTGCCGCGAGGCCTGCGATGCGGGAGTGAAGGCGGGCTAAGCGCTTGGGAACTCGCTCGACGCTTCCCAGACCGCCGCGTACCGGCGAAGACCAGCGTTATTTTCGAGCGACAGCTTCTCCTTGAGGTGGTTTTTGTAGGTGTCGATGGTCTTCGGGCTGAGGGCGAGCTCCTCGGCAATTTCGCGTCGCTCGTAGCCCTTTCCGAGGAGCGTGAGGACCTCTAACTCCCGGTCGCTGAGGCGGTCGAGCGGAGACACGTCGTCGGGGGGGGCGCCGCCCACGTGCTCGGCCAGAATGGTCGACGTCATCTCTGGGCTAAGGTAGATATCCCCGCTCAGCAGGCAGCGGATGGCCTCCACCACCTGCGTGTCGGCGTTGCTCTTCATAAGGTAGCCCCGCGCGCCAGCGTCGAGGGCCCGGCGGGCGTAAAGCACCTCGTCGTGCATCGACACCACGAGCACCGGAAGGTCGGGTTTGGTGTTGTGGAGGTGGTCGAGGAGGCTCAGGCCACTGCCCTCGTCAAGGGAGAGGTCGAGAATCACGAGGTCGGGGGTCGTGTCGAAGAGGTCTTCGCGTGCCTCTTTGGCCGACCCGGTCTCGCCCGAGATCGTTAGGCCCGGTTCCGGTTCGATGAGGGACGCGAGCCCACGCCGCACTACCGGGTGGTCCTCTACGATATAGATCTGATGGGTCATGGGAAGAAGGGGACGGATGGAAGTACGAAATGCGCGGATGGGACGAGAAGAGATGAAAAATACCCCTGTGAGAAATGCTACACGTATGTAACAAGTTTCC